>NZ_PXWF02000139.1 GCF_003011895.2 Massilia glaciei
TCGCTTTTGAATTGAGAACTGCTGGGCGGCGGCCGGGTATCGGTTGACCGCGCCCGCCGCGCCAGCGATACTGGAATGCTCGGCCGGCCCGATCCGGCGCAGCGCGCGCCGAAGTGGCTCATTTGCAAACACAAGCACAAGGTGACGGCGTGGACCAGCAAACCTACACATCCCTCGTCCATTCGCTCGAGGTCGACGCGACCATCCACCCGGGGCGCTTCCGCGGCAAGGTGATCCTGCTCGGCAGCATGGCCTACCTCGTGCTGTTCGGCCTGCTGGCGGCGCTCGCGCTGCTGTTCTGGTTCGCGTTCGAGGCGGCGCGGGCGGCCGACCGCGCGGGCAGCCTGATCCGTCTCGGCCTGTTCGCCCTGTTCATGGCGCCCGTGTTCGTGGTGGTGCTGCGGATGTTCTTCATGCGCCTGCCGGTGCCAGAGGGGCGCGTGCTCCTGCGCGCCGACGCGCCCAAGCTGTTCGGCCTGATCGACAAGATGCGCAAGCAGCTCAAGGGTCCGCCGATCCACCACGTGCTGCTCGACGACGAGTTCAACGCCGCCATTTTCCAGCGCCCGCGCCTCGGCCTGTTCGGCGGGCACACCAACTACCTGATTTTGGGCCTGCCCTACATGCTGAGCATGTCGCCGCAGGAGATGGCCGCGACCGTGGCGCACGAGTACGGACATGTGTGCGGCAACCACGGCAAGGTCAGCGCCTGGATCTACCGCCAGCGCCAGACCTTTACCGCGTTGTACCAGCAGATCGGCGACGGCGCCGGCGACAACCTCGTGTACGGCCTGCTCGCCGGCCTGCTGGGCAAGTTCATGCCCTACTACAGCGCGCACACCTTCGTGCTGTCGCGCCAGAACGAATACGACGCCGACCTCACCGCCACCGAGCTGGTCGGCGCCAAGCCCAACGCGGCCGGGCTGATCCGTGGCGAGCTGCTGGGGCGCTGGATCGACGAGGAGTTCTGGCCGACGCTGCTGCGCCAGGCCGACACGCGCGACAAGCCGGCCTTTTTGCCGTTCAGCGCGATGGGCACCGCGTTCAAGGCCGGCTACGGCCAGTGGGCCACGTCCGAGACGCTGGCGCGCGCCTGGGGCGAAAAATCGGACCTGTACGACACCCATCCGGCGCTGCGCGAGCGGGTCGAGGCGACCGGTGAGCGCTGCAAGCTGCCGGCCTGCATCGATGTCAGCGCGGCCGAGGCGCTGCTGGGCGGGCGCACCAGGATGCTGGTCGACGAATTCGACCAGCGCTGGTGGCAGCGCGAGAAAAAGGAGTGGCGCGCGCGCTTCCAGTACGCCTCGCGCGCGCAGGCGCGCCTGCTGGAACTGCGGCGCGCGCCGCTGGACGCGCTCAAACTGCAGGAGCTGCAGGAGCTGGCGGTGTTGAGCGCCGAGTTCGAGCAGCCCGACAAGGTGGTGCTGGCCCACTTGCTGGCCCAGCCGGGCGGCCCGTTCCCGCGCGCCGAGTACGAGTATGGCTGCCTGCTGCTGGCCGGGCGCGACGACAAGGGGCTCGGCCATCTGGCCAACGCGGGCGCGGCCGACGCCCGCCTGCGCGACAAGGCCGCGCGGGTGGGGTTTTCGTACCTGGCCAAGTACGGGGATGAGCGGCAGGCGCAGCAGTGGTGTGACCGCGTGGTCGCGGGTTAGTCGTGAAGATGCCAAGAATTCAGCGTAGGGCAATGCCAGGTATTGAACTTCATCGATGGAGGGACGTAGCATAGGGTAACACCTGAGCTACGAGCAAAGCGGCGTCGGCTTGGATAAATTGTTAGGACACATTTCGAACTGCCTCTTGAAACGAAGCCAGAAACGATATGGGTTTCCGTCGTCAAGCCAAGCGTTTTCGCAGCGCGTTCAAGGTCACGCCAAAAGGCGAACGGCGGGCCGCCCGTGATTTAAATGATGAACAGAGCCGTTTCCGGCCCGTCCGACGCGAGTGTCGTTATGCAACTCGTTGCTTAAGCACCCTTGGTTCAAGTGGCGCCTGTGCGCACTGTAGCCAAAAAGCAACCACATCGGCGAGTTCAGCGGTGCCTGCTTGCGGGACCATCGATACCCCAAGCGAACTTCCCCAACCGCCTATGCCGCATCCGCTCAGTCAAGGTCGTGGGTCAATTTCCATGAGCGGAAGTGGGTCAATTCCCGTGAGCGCGAAAGAAAAAGGTAACCGGCGCGGCAAAGCACAGCTTTGACGTGTCCAGCGAACGAAGTGAGCGAGGTTGACCGCATGGTTATGCCTTAACTTCGTTTTGAATTTGATATGACATTCCCAGTTCGGAAGCGAGCCGGATGTGAAACGCCACGCTTTCAACTTGGAACTGACATCGCGCCGCCGCGGACCAAGGCGACTCACCTGTTGGGTCATTCCAATCGATACTTCCATCGAATCTCGAAATGAGCTCGTGGCCGAGGTCAACAGTGTCGCGTGACAATGGTAAGTTTTCCAATGGAACAGGATATCCGAATCGAACTCGCGCTTCCTCGTCCGCTGACCAAAGACAAACACCAGAACCGGGATCAAACATGTACCGAAGTCTCATCGCGCCTTTTTGCATAACGTTAAGTAGGCCCCCGAAGGGCCACAGTTTTTTCGACAAAATGCACAAAATTATGATCTGAAAATCAACGTACTGCCCGACTTTAGCATCGCGGAAACCGGAAACCGGAAACCGGAAACCGGCGGAAACCGGGGACAGCCCCCTGTTTCGCGCTGTTTCGCGGAAACGTACGTGTTACGCGCCGCGCTTTCACGACTCCAACGTTTCCAAGGAACAGGGGTCTGTCCCCTGTTGTCGTGCAGTTCCAGGCCTGAAGGTTTGAACTCCGCGTATAGGCAAGCTCAGCATGGGTCCCCGCTTTCGCGGGGAGTCATTTCTGCCAATGGCAGGAATGACGATGGGTATTTTGTTGATGAAGATCGGCGCGCCCCTAGCGGCGCCCGAACATCATCAGCTCGGCCAGCACCGTGCGCGCCGGGCCGACCGCGTCGAGCATCCCCAGCGACAATCCGAGCAGCGACTGCGCCGGCCCCGAGCCGGCGAACGCGCGCGCCATGGCGTCGGTCAGGCCCATGGTCAGCTTGCGGTCAGCCTGGCGCGCGTCGCCGAAGCCGGCCAGCCGCTCGGGCGTGGCCTGGTCGAGCTGGCGCGCCAGCACTGCGGCGTCGCGCAGGCCCAGATTGAGGCCCTGGCCGGCGACCGGATGCAGGGTCTGCGCGGCGTTGCCGATGGCCACCGTGCGGCGTGTCGCGCGCGCCGCCGCGTTGAGTCCGAGCTTGTAGGCGCCGCGCGCTCCCACCCGCGTGAAGCGCCCCAGCCGGCTGCCGAAGGCGAGCCCGAGTTCGGTCAAAAACGCGGCGTCGTCCAGCGCGAGCAGCGCCTCGGCGCGCTCGGGGGCGGCGCACCACACGAGCGCGTACTGCAGGCCGTCGGCGCCGTCCTGCGGCAGCAGCGCGAGCGGGCCCTCGTCGGTGAAGCGCTCGTAGGCGCGGTACGGAATCGGCGCGCTCGCGGCCACCCGCGCGATGACCGCCGTTTGCAGGTAGTCGCGCTGCACGCCCTGGTGCTCCTGGGCGCCGAACACGCCGCCTTCGGCCTGCACCACGATCGCCGCCGATAGCTCGCGCCCGTCGTCGAGCCGCAGATGCACGCCGTCGGCGTGTTCGACATGGCCGGCCACGCGCGCCGGGCGCATGATGGCCACCCCCAGTTGCGCGCAGGCGCCGGCCAGAGCGCCGACCAGTTCGCCGTAGCGCGTCACGTAGCCAAGCGCCGGCACTTGCTGCTCGGCGCGGTCGATCATGCTGCGCCCGAGCCGGCCGCGGCGCGACACGTGGATCTGGTGGATCGCGGTGGCCGGCAGCGGCCAGGCGCCGACCTGCGCGAGCAGCTGGGCGCTGCCGTACGAGAGCGCGAGCGAGCGCGGGTCGGCCGCCGCCTGTTCCAGCGTGCGCGCGTCGATCAGGCCGATGCGCGCCGGATCCATGCCGCGCTTGGCCAGCAGCGCGGCGAGCATCATGCCGACCGGGCCGGCGCCGCAGATGGCGACCTCGAAGTCGCTCGCGGCGCCGCTCACCGCGCCGTTCATCGCGCACCCCGCATCAGTTGCTCGATCCCGGCCACGGTTTTGGCGGCGCCGTCGCTGAGCACGCGGTGCCCGCCCGGGGTGACGAGCACGTCGTCCTCGATCCGGATGCCGGTGTGCCAGAATTGTTCGGGGATGCCCGGCCCCGGGCGCACGTAGATGCCCGGTTCGACCGTGAGCACCATGCCCGGCGCAAGCGCGCGCGAGGGCTTGCCGGGCGCGGCGCCGTCGCGGTAGGCGCCGGTGTCGTGCACGTCAAGCCCGAGCCAGTGGCCGGTGCCGTGCATGTAGAACTGCTGGTGCGCGCGCTCGGCGATGGCGTTTTCGGCAGTGCCGAAATGCGCCTTGTCGAGCAGCCCGAGGTCGAGCATGCCCTGCGCCAGCACGCCGGTGGCGGCGTCGTGGATGTCGCTGTAGGGCCGGCCCGGCGCCACCGCCGCCAGCGCCGCGGCCTGCGCCGCCAGCACCAGTTCGTAGAGTTGGCGCTGCGGCGCGCTGAAGCGCCCGCTCACGGGATAGGTGCGCGTGATGTCGGCCGCGTAGCTGTCGAATTCGCAGCCGGCGTCGATCAACACCAGATCGCCGTCGCGCAGTTGCGCGTTGTTGGCGTTGTAGTGCAGCACGCAGGCGTTCGCGCCGGCGGCGACGATCGGCGTGTAGGCGGGGAACTGGGCGCCGTTGCTGCGGAATTCGTGCAGCAGTTCGGCCTCGAGCTGGTACTCGAACATGCCGGCGCGGGTGGCGCGCATGGCGCGCTCGTGCGCCTGCGCCGAAATGGCGGCCGCGCGCAGCATCAGCGCCTGCTCGCCGTCGTCCTTGAAAAGGCGCATCTCGTCGAGCAGCGGCAGCAGGTCGTGCGCCTCGGCGGGCGCTCGCGCGCCGCTGCGCCCGAGCGCTCGCACGCCGCTAAGCCATGCGCGCATCTGGGTGTCGAGCGCGGCGCTGTGGCCGAGCGCGTAGTAGGCCGCCGGCGCGTCTGTCAGCAGGCGCACCATTTCGGCGTCGAGCTCCTCGATCGGGTGCGCGGCGTCGAAGCCGAACGCGGCGCGCGCGCCGTCGGGGCCGTGGCGGAAGCCGTCCCAGATTTCGCGCTCGAGGTTTTTGGGGCGGCAGAACAGCACCGCCTGCGCCGGCCCGGCGGGGCCGGCCGCGACCAGCGCGAGCACGCTGTCTGGCTCGGTGAAGCCGGTCAGGTAGTAAAAATAGCTGTCGTGGCGGTAGGGGTAGTCGGTGTCGCTGTTGCGCGCCGCCGTAGGCGCGGTCGGCACGATCGCCACGCCGCCGGGCTGCATCTGGGCGCACAGGCGGGCGCGGCGCGCGGCGAAGTTCATGCCTTGGCCCTGGCCGCGAGCGGCGCGTTGAGCTCATTCAACTGATCGATGGTGCCGACGTTGACCCAGTCGCCCTCGTAGATCTCGCCGCCCACGTGGCCGGCGTCGGCGTGCTGGCGGATCAGGGGCCCGAGCTTGGCGTGGCTGCCCGGCTCGATGCCGGCGAACATCTCGGTCCGGTAGACCCCGATGTTGGCGAAGGTCCATTTGGGGTCACCCTCGTTGGACACCGAGTACAGCGACGACAGGCCGAAGTCGCCGTCGGGGTTGTGATCTGGATTTTTGACGAGGTAGATCCAGCACATGTCGCGCTGGTCGGCGGCGTACGGGTTGCCCCACATGTCCTTGTCGTGCAGCACGTCCTTGACCTGCTCGAAGTCGAAGTAGGGGCAGTAGATGTCGCCCGAGATCGCCAGGAACGGTTCGTCGCCGAGCAGGTGCAGGGCCTTGGCGATGCCGCCGGCGGTCTCGAGCGCGGTGTCCTCGTGCGAGTAGGCGATGCGCGCGCCGAGCGCGCTGCCATCGCCGAGCGCCTGTTCGATCTGCGCGCCCAGGTGGGCGTGGTTGATGACGATCTCGGTGATGCCGGCGCGCACCAGGTTGAGCACGTGCCAGGTGATCAGGGGCCGCCCGCGCACCTTGAGCAGGGGCTTGGGGCAGTCGTCGGTCAGCGGACGCATCCGCTCGCCGCGGCCGGCGGCAAAAATCATGGCTTTCATGCTTGTTCCAGTATCAGAATCAGAAGGTGTAGCCGACCTGCGGCGCCTTGTCCTCGAACGCGTCGAGCAGGCGCACCAGCGGTTTGAGCACAGTGTAGCGGTTTGCCGTCTTGCGCACATAGTCGGCCACGGTCGGCAGATCGCCCATGTAGATGCTCTTGCCGTCGCGGTAGTTCAGGCGGCAGAAGATGCCCAGGATCTTGAGGTGGCGCTGCAGCGCCATGAACTCGAAGTCGCGATAGAAGGCGTCGATGTCGGGGTTGACCGGCAACCCGACCGATTTCGCCTTTTGCCAGTAGCGCACCACCCAGTCGAGCACCATCTCCTCGTCCCACTGGATGTAGGCGTCGCGCAGGAGCGAGCCGAGGTCGTAGGTGACGGGGCCGAACACGGCGTCCTGGAAGTCGAGCACGCCCGGGTTGCCCTGGTCGAGGAACATCAGGTTGCGCGAATGGAAGTCGCGGTGCATGAACACCTGCTGCTGCGCCAGGTTGTTGGCGATGATCGCCTCGAACACCTGATCGAGCTGGCCCTGCTGGGCCGGCGTCATCGTCACGCCGAGGTGCTTGCCGACGAACCATTCGGGGAACAGGTTGAGCTCGCGCTCGATGAAGGCGCGGTCGTAGTCGGGCAGCACCCCGGGCGTGCTGTGCAGCTGGAATTTGATCAGCGTGTCGAGCGCGTCCGAATACATGAAGGGCGCGTTGTCGACCGTCAGGCGCGACAGGTAGGTGGTGTTGCCCAGGTCCGACAGCAGCAGGTAGCCGTTCGGGACGTCCTCTGCCACCACCGCCGGCACGCTCACGCCGGCTTCGCGCAGCAGGCCGGCCACGTGCAGGAAGGCGGGCACGTTCTCGCGCTCGGGTGGCGCGTCCATCGCCACCAGCGTCGCTCCGAGCTTGCCCTGCAGCGCCGGCAGCACGTCGAGCCGGTAGTAGCGGCGGAAGCTGGCGTCGGACGAGGCCGGGCGGCAGCTGGCGGTGTCGACCAGGCCGAGCGTGCCCAGCCATGCGGTGAGGGCGGCCAGGCGCGTGTCGGGGGCGCTAACGGGGAGGGAGGTGGACATGGGGGGCCTGTGGATGCGGTTGATGTTGGGCGGGGCCGTGGCGGGCGCCGCCGCTGGTGCTGTCGGGGCTGGCCATGCAATCGGGCATGGCAAATCGCTTGCAATAATACGCGATTTCGCTTGGGGCAGGAACCCGGAGCACGCTTGGCGGCGCCGCACCGGTCGCCGTGCCGGCCGTGCAAACCGGGCCGAAGTCAAGCGAATTTTTCGAGGCGTGCCTCTACTCCACGCCATCCCGCCCCGTGATTAAATCGAGCGCTCGCTCTAAATATTAAATAACAAATATTGTCTCAAATGCCCTGTGGAAAGCCACGGCCCAGACGGCCATGCGCGAAGCCATTGCGGCGCCTCCGCATCCGCGGATTCGCTTGCCAGCACCAGCACAGCATCAGCACCAGCACCAGCACCAGCATCAGCACCAGCAGCCCAACACTTGCCTTGTCGAACACCGGAATGCCGCCCTGTGCGCCTGCGTGCGCCTTTGCGCGTCCCGGCCGGCCGGTGTTGCGCCGCTATACCCCGGATCGCGCGGACTGAGCCGCGCCATCCAGGGTGAATTGTTTCGCTGTATCGGAGCACCTTCATAAAAACCACATAAACGGAGATTGCAACATGCGTACAAAAGCGTCAGCAGTAAAGCAGATGGGAAAATTCTTCAGGGCGGCGGCGTTCGCCGTGGCGGCCGCGGCGGCGCTGCCGGCCAGCGCGGCCAACAACGATCCGATCGTGCTGGTGCACGGCTTCCTCGGGTTCGGGCCGAACGAGTTGAGCGGGACGGGCTTCCGCTATTGGGGCGGCTTCAACGATGTCGCCGCGCACATGCGCGGCTATAACGGGGTCACGCGCAAGGTCATGGCCGCCTCGGTCGGGCCGGTCAGCTCGAACTGGGACCGCGCGGTCGAGCTGTACTACCAGATCAAGGGCGGCTGCGCCGACTACGGCGCCAAGCACACGGCCAAATTTTCCGCCTACGGCGCGCGGCGCCAGCCGGCCGGCAAATGCTGGGCCGCCAGTGCGTCCAACAATCCGAACAACTATCCGCTGGCCCTGTATCCGGCCTGGGACGCGGCGCACCCGCTGCACCTGGTCGCGCACAGCCAGGGCGGGCAGACCATCCGCGTGCTGATCCAACTGCTCGAGAACGGCTCGCCCAACGGCGACGAGGGCGGCGGCGCCCTGTTCACCGGCGGCAAGACCGGCTGGATCAAGAGCGCCACCACGATCTCGACCCCGCACAACGGCACCACCCTGCGCGATGTCATCGTCGACTACGTGCCCAAGATCTCCGAACTCGCCGGCCAGGTGGTCGAGGTGGCCGGGCTGGGCGGCAGCGCGAACCCGGGTTACAACTTCAAGCTCGAGCAATACGGGCTGGCGCAGGTGGCGGCCGAGAATTTCCGCGACTTCCTCGCGCGCGTCAAGGGCGCGCCGTTCTGGTCCCTGAACCACCGCAACTCGGCCCAGTGGGACCTCGGGCCGGACGGCGCGCGCGAGCTCAACAACTGGGTCAAGACCTCGCCCAACGTGTACTACCACGCGATCGCCAACGTCGCCACCGAGCAGGGCAGCTCCTGCTGCAACGACACCGACCGCATCATCGCGCCATTCCAGAGCGGCGCCTACCAGTACGCGCGCAACGACATGATGTTCTTCCTGAAGAACACCGCCGGCGAATGGGTGGTGCCGTCGATCCTGATGCGCGGCATCGGCTCGTACACGCAAAGCGCGGCGGGCCGGGTCGCGGTCGACAGCAGTTGGTTCCCGAACGACGGCGTGGTCAACACCGTGAGCATGAAGTGGCCGGCCGGCCAGCCGGCGCGCAACTACAACGGCGTGCCGGTGCGGGGCAGTTGGCAATACCTCGGCTACTACGCCCGCTACGACCACTTCGACGTGCTCGGCTGGCTGCAGCCGGGCAGCGCGGTGTATCCGATCTACGATAACCTGAGCAAACTGGTGTACGGTTTGTAAAGGCGTTTCGCGCGGGCGCGCGCCCGGGAGGCAAACGGGGCCGCGCGCCTGCATTCTTGCAGGCGCACTGGAGGAGCAAACCATGGGAAAGACAATGAAACTTGCATCGGGATATGCGATCGCCTTCCTGCTGCTGGTCGCGGCGGCGCTGACGGCGCTCGGGGGGGGAGCGGACCCGGCCGGGGCGTCGCCGCCACGCGCGCAGGCCGAACCGCCGGCTGCGGGCGCCAGGGCCGCCGGCGCCGCCACCACCACCACCACCACGGCCGCTGCTGCTGCCGCGGCGGCGCCGTTGGCGCCCAAGCCGGCGGCGGCCGCGTCGCTGTTCAGCGTCGAGTCCGGCGTCGGCGCCCTGCGCGCGGGCGGCGCCGGCGAGGACGCCGTCTACCGCCTGCGCGCGGCGGCGCTGCCGGCGCGCACGATCGCGATGCTCACCGAACGCGAGCAGGCCGAAAGCGCATGGGCGCAACGCCTGTTGGCGTACCGCGCCGCGCGCGCCGCGATCGCCGCGTCCGACACGGCGCAACTCCGGCGCCTGCGCGAGGCCTCCTTCAGCGCCGCAGAGCAGTCCCTGCTTGACGCGGCCGAACCGGCGGCGCCGCAACTGCTGTCGCACTAGGAGCCTGCCGGGGGGGGGCAGGAATATGCCTTTAAATTCAGAAAGTTAGGGCGCCGCTGTTTGGGCGGGAATCGGCTTGCGGGACGGCATCGCCGACCCGCCGGGCACGGATTCCCCTATAATGAGGGATTAAAATCAGAAAAATCGCCTGTCATGGTGCTTGGTCCCGTCGTTTCATGAGCTGGTTTCCGGCAGCTCCCCCCTCGCAGCGCTGGGTTTTTGCCCTGACCGCCATCGCCGCCGCCGTCGCGGGGACGCTGCACGCGCCTGCCGCGCGCGCCCAGGCGCTGGCCCAGCCGGGCCAGCCGTCCGTCCAGCCGTCCGTCCGGCCGCTGCAGTCGTCCACCCAGCCGTCCGCCCAAGCCGGCGACCCGCGCGCCAGGGTCGACGACCCGGACGCCCCGATCACCGCGCGCGCCGAAGAAATCACCGGCCGGCCCGACCGCGAGATCGTGCTCGAGCGCGACGTCGAGGTCATCCGCGGCGAAACCCGCCTCTCCGCCGACACCGCCTGCTACAAGCTGGTCGAGCAGGAGGTCAGCGCCAAGGGCGACGTCAACATGTGGCGCTTCGGCGACCGCTACCAGGGCGACGCGCTGCAGCTGAACCTCGATTCGGGCAAGGGCTGGGTGTTGCATCCCGAATACAAGATGAAGCTCAACAACGCCCAGGGCCGGGCCAGCCGGATCGACTTCGTCAACCAGGACGTGGCGGTCGTCACCGACGGCACCTACAGCACCTGCGAGGGGCCCAACCCCGACTGGTACCTCAAATCGGGCACCCTGCGGCTCGACGCCGGGCGCGACGTCGGCGTGGCCGGCAAGAGCGTGGTCTATTTCAAGGGCGTGCCGATCCTGGGCGCGCCGGCGCTGTCGTTCTCGCTGTCGGGCGCGCGCCGCTCCGGCTGGCTGCCGCCGAACGTGAGCTTCCGCTCCAAGGGCGCCGGCGAGATCTCGGTGCCGTACTATTTCAACATCGCGCCCAACCGCGACCTGACGCTGTACCCGCGCCTGATCCTCGACCGCGGCCTGCAGATGGGCGCCACCGCGCGCTACATCGGCCAGACCGGCGCCGGCAGCTACGCCGGCCAGACCCACGCCGAGGTGCTGTTCAACGACCGCGAGGCCAACGCCGACCGCTGGCTGATCAACTCGACCCACGCCCAGGCGCTCGCGCCGGGCTGGTCGTACGGCTGGAACATCCGCGGCGCCTCCGACGACGACTACCCGAGCGATTTTTCGAAGTCGGTCGCCGCCAGCGCCGAGCGCCAGCTGCTGCGCGAGCTGCGCAGCGACTACCAGAACCAGTACCTGAGCCTGACGGCGCGGGTCCAGAACTACCAGGTGCTGCAGGACCCGGCCGCCGCGACCGACCCGAGCCTGACGGTGCCGCGCCCGTACGACCTGCTGCCGCAGGTGCGCCTGCACGCGCGCAGGTACGACGTCAAGGGCTTCGACTGGGCGCTCGACGCCGAGGCCACCCGCTTCTGGCACCCCGACCTGGTGCGCGGCGACCGCTTGGTGGTGGCGCCGCAGATCAGCTATCCGTTCGTGCGCCCGGGCTACTTCGTCACGCCCAAGCTGTCGCTGCACGCCAGTTCGTACCAGCTCGGCGAGGGCGCGCCGGACGATGCGCGTTCGCTCACGCGCGTGCTGCCGACTTTCTCGATCGACAGCGGCCTGGTGTACGAGCGCGAGACCAAGCTGTTCGGGCGCGCCGTGACCCAGACGCTCGAGCCGCGCCTGTTCTATGTGCGCACCCCGTACAAGGACCAGAGCGACTTCCCCAATTTCGACACCGCCCAGGCCGGCTTCAATTTCGCCCAGCTGTTCACCGAGAACCGCTACATCGGCTCGGACCGGATCTCGGACGCCAACCAGCTGACCGCGGCGCTGGTGTCGCGCTTCATGGAGCCGGGCGGCGCCGAGCGCCTGCGCCTGGCGCTGGGCCAGCGCTTCTATTTCCGCCAGCAGCGCGTGCTGCTCGACCCGACCACGCCGCTGTCGGAGAGCCGCTCCGACCTGCTGCTGGCCGCGGCCGGGCGCATCGCCGAGGACTGGAGCTTCGACAGCGCAGTACAATACAACGCGAGCGCGCGCAGCACGTTCAGCTCGAACTACTCGGTGCAGTGGCAGCCGGGCCCGAAAAAGGTCATCAACGCCGAGTACCGCTACCTGCGCGACAGCTTCCAGAACGCGCTGCTGTCGTCGCAGTGGCCGTTGTCGGCGCGCTGGTACGGCGTGGCGCGGGTGAGCTACTCGCTGCGCGATAATAAGATCCTCGAGAGCCTGGTCGGGCTCGAGTACAAGGCCGACTGCTGGGTATTCCGCACGGGCGCGCAGCGCTTCGTGACGACCATCCGCAACACCTCGACCGACGTGTTTTTCCAGCTCGAGCTCAACGGCCTGTCCAAGCTCGGCTTCGGCAGTCCGCTCGAAGCGTTTTACAAGAGCATCCCGGGCTACCAACGGCTCAACCAGGGCCGTTGAAAGGCGCGGACACCAGCAGCACAGGCGATTTTTTCATTCACCCGAACATGAGTGCTTCCCAGATTATGCGTAAAGTCAGTATGCACCAACTCAAACTCGCAGCGGTCCTGCTGTGCGCCATTTCGGCCGGCAACGCCGCCGCCCAGACCAAGCCAGGCACCGGCGGCTTCCTGCCGCCGGCCTCGTCGTCGGCCAACGTGATCGATTCGATCTACGTCGTCGTCAACGACGAGGTCATCACCCGCAACGAGGTCGGCGCCCGCGTGCGCGACATCACCGCGCGCATGAAGGCGCAAAACGCGCCGCTGCCCGAGGCGGCCGACCTCGAGCGCCAGGTGGTCGAGCGCATGATCGTCGAGCGCGCCCAGATGCAACTGGCCAAGGAGATGGGCGTGCGCGTCGACGACGCCATGCTCGACCGCGCCATCGGCCGCATCGCCGAACAGCAGAACATGACCGTGCAGGCCATGCGCGACACGATGGAGAAGGAGGGCACCAAGTACGCCGTCTTCCGCGAGGAGATCCGCGGCGAGATCATGATGCAGCGCCTGCGCGAGCACGAGGTCGACTCCAAGATCCAGGTCTCCGACGCCGAGATCGACACCTTCATGGCCGCCGAAAAGGCCGCCTCGGCCGACAAGGTCCAGGTCGAGATCGCCCAGATCCTGGTGCGCATCCCCGAAAACTCCTCGCCCGAGCAGATCGCCGCGCGCAGGGCGCGCGCCGACGAGGTGGTGCGCCAGATCGGCGCCGGCGCCGATTACGCCAAAATGGCCGGCACCTATTCGGACGCCAGCGACGCCCTCCAGGGCGGCATGATCGGCTGGCGCTCCCCGGAGCTGCTGCCGCCGATCTTCGCCACCGAGCTGCTCAAGCTGGCCCCGGGCCAGATCACGCCGGTGATCAAGACCTCGGCCGGCTTCTACATCCTCAAACTGACCAACAAGCGCAGCGCCGCCAGCGCCGGGCCCGAAAAGGCGACCGTGCAGCAAAGCCGCGTGCGCCACATCATGGTCAGGGTCACGCCGGCCATGTCGGCTGCGGACGCCAAGAAAAAGCTGGGCGAACTCAAGGCCCAGATCGACGCCAAGAGCGCCAAGTTCGAAGACCTCGCGCGCCTGCACTCGAACGATTCCTCGGCCACCAAGGGCGGCGACCTCGGTTGGCTCAGCCCGGGCGACGCGGTGCCCGAGTTCGAGGCGGCCGTGGCCGCGCTCAAGCCGGGCGAGGTCAGCGGCGTGGTCGAATCCCCGCTTGGCTTCCACCTGATCGAGGTACTCGAGCGCAAGACCGACGACGTCACCGGCGCGCGCGCGCGCGACGTCGCGCGCAACGCCCTGCGCGAGCGCAAGCTGCAGGAGGCGACCGAGGACTGGGCGCGCCAGGTGCGCGACCGCGCCTACGTCGAGTTCCGCGAGGAAAGGTAGGCGTGCGCCGGCGCCCCTGTGCCCATGACTGACGCGCCGCGCGCCGCCGCGCGCCCGGCGCTGGCCGTGACCACGGGCGAACCGGCCGGCATCGGCCCCGAGATCGCGCTGCGCGCGGCCTGGGCCCTGCGGGCCGAGGCCAACTGCGTGCTGATCGGCGACGCCGCCTTCCTGGCGCTGACCGCCAGCCTGGCCGACCCCGCCATCCGGCTGGCCGCGCTGTCGGTCCAGGCGCTGCGCAACGGCGGCCTGCCGCGCTTCGGCCCCGACCGCATCGCCGTGGTCGACGTGCCGTTGGCCGCCCACGTGGTGCCGGGCCGGCTCGACCCCGAGAACGGGCGCGCCGTGCTCGCCACGCTCGACCTCGCGCTCGAGGGCGTGGCGGCCGGCTGGTTCGACGCCATCGTCACCGCGCCGCTGCAAAAGAGCACCATCAACGACGCCGGGGTCGCGTTCTCGGGCCACACCGAATACCTCGCCGAAAAAACCGGCACCGCCCAGGTCGTGATGATGCTCGCCGGCGAGCCGGGAGCCGGCCAGCCGCCGCTGCGGGTGGCGCTGGCGAGCACCCACCTGCCGCTCAAGGACGTCGCCGCCGCGATCACGGGCGAGCGCCTCGCGGCCATCCTCGACATCATCGCGCACGACCTGCGCACCAAGTTCGGGCTGGCCGCGCCGCGCATCCTGGTGGCCGGCCTGAACCCGCACGCGGGCGAGAACGGCTACCTGGGGCGCGAGGAGATCGACACCATCGCGCCGGCCATCGCGGCGGCGCGCGCGCGCGGCATCGACGCGCGCGGGCCGTACCCGGCCGACACCCTGTTCCAGCCAAAATACCTGGCCGGGGCCGACTGCGTGCTGGCGATGTACCACGACCAGGGGCTGCCGGTGCTCAAGTACGCCACCTTCGGGCGCGGCGTCAACATCACGCTCGGCCTGCCCCTGATCCGCACCTCGGTCGACCACGGCACCGCGCTCGACCTGGCAGCCAAAGGGCTAGGCCTGGCCGACTGCGCCAGCATGGAGGAGGCGCTGCGCAGCGCCGCGCGCATGGTCGCCGCCCGGGCCTCAACCATCAAGCATTGACTTTAGATTGACAACAAGAACATGAAACACGTCGCCCGCAAACGCTTCGGCCAGAACTTCCTGACCGATAAAATGGTCCTCAGCGACATCATCGAGGCGATCGCGCCGCGGCCGGGGCAGACGATGGTCGAGGTCGGCCCCGGGCTGGCGGCCATGACGGCGCTGCTGCTCAAGCACCTGCCGCACATGCATGTCGTCGAGCTCGACCGCGACCTCGTGGTGCGCCTCGAAAAGACCTTCCCGCGCGAGCAGCTCAGCGTGCACTCGGGCGACGCGCTCAAATTCGATTTCGCGGCCATCCCGGTCCCGGAAGGGCAAAAATTGCGCATTGTCGGCAACCTGCCGTACAACATTTCGACGCCGCTGCTGTTCCATTTCGCCGAATTCGCCCATCTGGTCGAGGACCAGCATTTCATGCTGCAGAAGGAAGTCGTCGAGCGCATGGTCGCGCCGCCCGGCAGCAAGGTCTACGGGCGCCTGTCGGTGATGCTGCAGTGGCGCTACCGGATGGACCTGATGTTCATCGTGCCCCCAACCGCGTTCGACCCGCCGCCGCGCGTGGAGTCGGCCATCGTGCGCATGGTGCCGATCGCGGCGCCGCTGCGCTGCGACGGCCCCACGCTCGAGGCGGTCGTGCTCAAGGCGTTCTCGCAGCGCCGCAAGGTGATCCGCAACTGCCTGGCCGGCATGTTCACCGAGGCGCAGCTGGTCGAGGCCGGCATCGACCCGACCATGCGCCCAGAAACGGTCGGGCTGGCCCAGTACGTGGCGCTGGCCAACCTGCTCAAGCCGGCCGCTTGAACGGGCCGCCTGAGCGGGCCGCCTGAACGGGCCGCGCCGCGCGCGCCGGCCCGCGTCCTGCCTCCCAAAACCGCCGTCCTGTCGCCCGATCCGCGCCGTTCGTCGCACACCGGTGGCGCCGCCGCGGGGCCGGCGTTAAAGTCACATCATCGCACCAGGCGAGCGCCCTGGCCGGCCGGCACCGCGCCGGCTGGGGGCGCTCCCGTGTGCTCTTTTGTGCGCGCTCTTGCGTGCGATTTTCTCTCCTTCGTTTCGCCTTCGTTCCGCCTTCGTTTTGCCTTCTTTTTGACACCCTTGCCGGCGTCGTTCCCGCCCGGCCCCAGGCAACCCTTCCATTCGGGTTTTCCACCCCATCGCAACGGCGCCCTTACGTACGGGGCCGGTGCCGCTGGTGTCTGAAAAATCGTCGTCTGTCCCGCGTTTTGCGCATTCCGTCGCAGCGCGCTGGCATGTGCCGGGTGCGATCGCTAAAGTACAACCATCGACAAGCCAACCCGGCAAGCGAAACCAAATAAAGGAAACCATCATGAACGCCCTCAAACACATGGAAGCAATCTTCTTGGCAGCAGTGGTCCTGGCAATGGGCGCGGTCGCAAGCGACGCCGGCGCAGCGACGGCCGCAGCACGCAGCGCCAACAACAGCCAGGTGTCGGTCGCCGGCGAAAGCAAGATGGCGGTCGTGACGATCACCGCAAAGCGTCTTTCCGTCGCCGCCAAGGCGCAGGCCCGATAATGCCAACGGAGCACCCCATGAAAGCACGCGAACGCGCGTGCCCGCGGCGACCCAGGGTCCGCCGCGGGCAAGCCAGCCAAGGCGCGCCCCAGTATCGTTTTCAGTCGAACCTGTCTTAGTCAAGCCGCTGCACCACCTGCCGTTTCCCGTCCCCGCCTTTTAGCTTCCATCCTTGTTCTGCCCCGCGCATTGATTGCGCAGTCGCCTCGCCGCGCCCTTGATGCGCGCGGGTTGAATTTGAGGCGCGGCTTATTCCATATGGACCACTTTCGTTCGATCTGAAAAAAGATCGTGGTCTGCGTCGCTTGTTCCACTCCCGTCCGTCGGTCATCCATCCGCGTACCATTGCGCGTGCTCATCGATCTCACAGCTCGCCAGGTACATGGTGCGCGTGTCGGCAGTCTGAACGGTGACTTATTCCATATGGCCTTCTTCCGTTCGCTCTCGAAAAATCGTGGTCTGTCCCGCGTTTTTCGCAGTCTGTCGCAGCGCGCTGGCCCGGTGCCGCACCAAGGACTAAAGTACAACCATCGACAAGCCATCCTGGCAAGCGAAACTAAATAAAGGAACCATCATGAACGCCCTCAAACACATGGAAGCAATCTTCTTGGCAGCAGTTGTGGTGATCGGCATGAGCGCCATCGCCAGCGACGTCATCGCATCGGCACCAGCGGCCAAAAATGCCAACGGCGCCAACAGCAGCATGGTGTCAGTCGCCGGCGACGGCAAGATGGCGGTCGTGACGATCAGCGCCAAACGCCCGGTGGCCGTTGCCAAAGCCGGTTGATCGCCGCGGGAGCATCACATGAACGTTCGCAAACGCGCTTGCCGAAGGCGACCACAGGTCCGCCGACGGCAAGCCAGCTAGGGCGCGCAACAACACCTTCGCCCGAACCGCACCAAATCCAGTCTCAATCGATCCGCGCCGTACCCTCCGCTGTTTCCGATCCCCTTCCGCAGCAAACCTCCACCTTCGCATCGCGCGCGCTTCTTTTCCGCGCCGCCGCCCACGCATATCTCCGCTCCGCTTTGTTCTTCTTCGAGCAAAGCCATATTCCATATGGCTCGCTTCCGTTCATGCTTGAATATGCGTGGTCTGTCCCGCGATTCGCGCATTCTGTCGCAGTGCGCTGGAACCTGGTGGTGTGGAGGGCTAAAGTAGCACCATCGACAAGCCACCCCGGCCAGCGAAACCAAATAAAGGAAACATCATGAACGCCCTCAAACACATGGAAGCGATCTTCTTGGCAGCGGTTGTCGTGATCGGCCTGAGCGCCATCGCCAGCGACGCCGTCGCAGCCGCCCCGGCCGCCAAGGGCGCCGTCAGCGCCTTCAACGCCGCCAGCGCCGCGAGCAATCCCAGCAACGCGAGCAGCAACATGGTTTCGGTCGCCGGCGAAGCCAAAATCGCTGTCGTCAGAATCACCGCCAAGCGTCCCGCCGCAATCAAGATCGCAAGCCGCTGATCCCGCCAGGAGCCCGGCATGAACATCCTCAAAAACATGGAAGCGATCTTTCTGGCGGCAGTGGTCCTGGCAGGCGTCAGCGGCCTCGCAAATGCCGCCGGCAAGCCGGCGCACGCTGTCGCCACCGCGGTCGCCCCATCAGCCCGATAGCGCCCCGCGCGCTGATCGCCGCTTCCGGAAATCCGTCCAAGGCACTACCTCCCGTTTCGCCGGCCCCGCGCCATTTTCCACCGAACTCCCCACACTGATCGCCCCGGCCTTTTGCCGCTTGTCAAAAGGCTGCCGATTGCGATAGCCGCGCCCACAGTTATGGGGCGTGCCTTCCGGGCGAAAAAAAAGCCCGCTGTTTAGCGGGCTTAAATCCAATTCTTTTCTGAGGAGAGCTGGAGGAGACGGATGCATTATGCTGCTGTGCGGAATATAACTCCAATTTATCTTTGGAATGCCTGATATTCCTGATGCTTATATCTCCCCCGACTCCCTTCGCCGACAGCCTCCTAGATGCAGGTGATGTCGATGTTCGACACGGCGGCGTCGCCCATGGTGCCGCTGGGCATTACCCCGCTGTCGATGGAGCAGATCTGGCCCGTCGGCTGCTTGAAGATGCTCACGCCATAGGTCGTGTTGTACCTGACATTGGCAAAGGCGTAGACCACGTCCGGCGTGGCGGTCGCCGGCGGCGTTGGCGCGACAGGGGTGACCGGGTTCTGGCCACTGCTGCCGTTGATCAGCACCAGGCCTTCCTTGGTCAGCCCCTTGACCTTGCCGCCGACCGCGAAGGTATTGATGACGCACTGCACGATGACGTTGATCTCGGCGAGCCGGCCAGCGGTGTCGGTGCCGTTGATCAGCTCGCATGTCTGGTGCTGGGGGAAGTACTTCTCGGCGACAGTCTGTCCGACCTGCAACGGCTTTTCCGCGATTTTGACATCGTAGGTCGTGCCGTAATCTATGCTTTTTGGAAATGCGAAAGTGACGTCGCTGATGCTGCCGATGTTGCCGGCGGCGGGTACCGGTTCGATGGTCTGGTCGCCGTTGACCAGTTTGAGGCCCGGGTAGGCCAGGCCGGTGACGGTGCCGCGCACTTCAAAACTCGCTTTGCCGCCGCATGCGGCCAGCAAGGCCACCAACGCCACGGCGATGCTGGTGCGTACGAAAGATAAGGTCATCAAAATTCTCCTGGATGTATTGGGTGAGCGTGACGCGGCGGCATCAGATGCAGTTGATCCGCACGACGGTCGGCAGGTCCACCGCGCCCATCGTGCCAATGTTTTCGGAAATGGTGCAGGTCTGGTTCGCCGGCTGGGTGAGGATGGTCACGCCGTAGGGTTCGCCGTCCGGCACCAGCATCGGCATGACGAACGTGGGCACGATCGCCGGCGCGGTGGCGCCCTCGGTGCCGGCGATGTTGAGCTTGTCGGCGCCGTTGACGATAACCATCTGGCTGTTCACCTTGAGGCCGCGGATCTGCCCGCCCAGCACCCGTTTTTCGGTGACGCACGAGATCAGGATATTGGTGATCGAGTACGAACCGGTCGTGCCCGTGTTGTTGATCGGTGTGCAAAACGCCCCGGTCGGCTGGGTCTTGACGGTGACGTTGTAGCCGGTGTCGCCGGCCACGCGTTCCGGGAAAATGAAGCTGGTCGCGCCGACCAGCACGACGAAATCCTGGCCGCCGTTGTTTTGAAGGACCAGGCCGGTTTTGGTCAGGCCGCTGACGCTGCCGCTGATCGAGAGGTTGCCGTCGCCGCCGCCGCAGGCGCCCAGGCTGAGCGCGCACGCCAAGGCGACGCAGGAACGCAGATACAGTTTTTTCATGATTTCTCCAAATTCGGGAAGGTGGGCAGGGCTGGCGCCGGCGCCGGGATTGCTGGGTTTGGCCGCCATTCTAGTGCATTTGCAGGGGGTGCGGCCCAAACTCCTGTATCTCCTTGTAACAATTATTCGATCTTTGCCTGTTCGCAAAGTGATTTTTTGCCCTTCAGCGAGCACGTATTGCGCAGCTTGCCGTCGCGGTCCCAGACCCGCACGTCCCAGCTGTCGGCGCCGTCGCGCTCCATGGTCATGTAGCCGAAGCCGTTGACCCAGGAGCTGACGTTTTCGGTGCGCGCGCCGGGCGCTGGCGAGGCGTCCGGCGGCAGCGGCGACGGCAACGGCGCGCCGCCCTGGGCGCTGCCCGAAATGCCCGAAACGAACTGGCTCGGGTGCCCGCTCGAAAAACTGATCTGTTCCCACTGGTGGATATGGCCGGACAGGATGGCGCTCATCTTTGGGGGCAGCAGGCCCGGCGAGACGGCGCCGAAGGCGTCGATCAAACCCTGGTCGCCGCCGCTCAGCCTGGGCGCGGCGGCGGTTCCGAAGTTGGCCAGGCTCAGGATCGGATGGTGGTTGACGCCGATGTTGTGGGCCGCCCCGTGCGTCAGGGCCTCGACCTGGCGGTAGGTGGCGCCGTATTTCCGCATCCGGACGTCGCGCCGGTCGAAGCCGCGCCAGTGCGTGTTGGCGGTGTCGAACACGATCAACTGGGCGTCGCCGCCGAGCGGCACCGCGTAGGCGTCGCTGTAGTCGCCGAGCGCGTCGTCGGCCGGGGCGTTGCAGTCGCGTCGGGGCAGCAGCGGGCGCGGATCGAGGAAGCGCCAATAGCCCTGGCCGGCGCGTTTGCAGCTCTCGTGGTTGCCGCGCGCCATCACCCACGGCGCGGCCCCGAGCAGCGCCCGGGCCGGGCCGAAGAAATCGTCGCGCCAGGTGTCCCAGCCATACCCCCACGGGCTGCCGGCGCAGCCGGCGTTGCCGGCCGGGCAGGCCTGTTCGCGGTAATGGTAGTCGCCCACGTGCACCACCAGCTCGGGCTCCCACGCGGCGGCGGCGGCCGCGATGGCGGCGAACGGGAACGCGGCCGGGTCGTTGCATGCCTGGAATTGGTTGTCGCGCCTGACCATGCGGCAGCCGGTGTCGCCGATGACGACGATGCGGCGCAAGCGCGACGCGGGCACGGGCAGCGCGCGCCCCAGCACCGCCGCGCTGCGGGTGCCGGCCGGCAGCGCCGCCTCGCAGGTGAGCACGGGAAACGCGGCCGGCTTGGCGTCGCGCGGCTCGGCAACCGGGCGCTGCGCGGCGATGGTCGCGGCGCGCGCGCGCGTCGCCATGGCGCGGGGCAGGCCGTCGATGCTGATCTGCGGGCAGGACGCCAGCGCGCCTATCACGCGGGCCGTGGCCGCGCCCTGCTCGCCGAGCACGACGAAGGATGAGAAATCCGGCGCGCCGGGCGTGTGGGTCGCGGCGCAGCCCGCCAGCAGGGCGCCGGCCAGCAGGGGCGGCAGGGTAATTTTTGTCATGGGAATGCCTGTTACGCGAATCAGGCAATTTAACATGGCGGACGCAGGCGCCGCGCGGCGGCGATTTGATTTTCGGCCCCGTCCTCGCTATGCTGGTCACCCGTCCCACCACCGCGCCAGCGACCATGACCCCGCCTCCCGCCTACGCCCGCCCGAAAGCCATCCTGTTCGACCTCGACGACACCTTGTGGCCGATCGGGCCCGTCATCGCGCGCGCCGAGCAGTCGCTGCACGACTGGCTGGGCCTGCACGCGCCGCGCGTGGCGCGGGCGTTTTCGATCGACGCGCTGCGCCAGGCAAGGCTGGCCATGCTCGCGCGCGAGCCCGGCTACGGGCTCGACCTCGGCGCCCTGCGCCGGGCCGGCCTGCATGCGGCCTTCGCCGAGGCCGGCGAGGACGGCGCCAAGGTCGAGCATGCGATGTCGCATTTTTTCGCAGCGCGCAACGCCGTTGCGCTGTACGAGGATGTGTTGCCGGCGCTGCGGGCGATGGGGCGGCGCCACCTGCTCGGTTCGGTCACGAACGGCAACGCCGACCTGCACGCGATCGGCCTGGCGCACCATTTCGGGGTGTCGGTCGCGGCCAGCGAGTTCGGCCGCGCCAAGCCGGACCCGGCCATCTTCCACGCCGCCTGCGCCGGGCTCGGCGTAACGCCCGCCGAGGCCGTCTACGTCGGCGACGATTTGTTGCTCGATGTGCAAGGCGCCCAGCGCGCGGGCCTGCGCGCCGTCTGGCTCAACCGCAACGGCGGCGCCGCCCATCCCGGGCACGGGGTGCTGCCCGACGCCATCTGCGGCGACTTCCATCAACTGCTGGCGTGGCTCGAGCTAGACGGCGCCGGCGTTCGGAAGCCCTGAAGGGCCGGCATTTGCCGCTGCCGTGCCAAGCAACTGCACAGCGCCTCCCCGAACGTGCATAATGGGATCCTTGCCGGCGCACTTCGGGATCCTTGCCGCCGGCCTGACTTGCAACCGTCCCCACTGAATAAACCATGCAACTCGATACCCGCGCACAAACATTGCTAAAGGCCCTGGTCGAGCGTTACATCGCCGACGGCCAGCCGGTCGGCTCGCGCGCGCTCTCGAAGATCTCCGGGCTCGAGCTGTCGCCGGCGACCGTCCGCAACATCATGGCCGACCTCGAGGAAATGGGCTACGTGGCCAGCCCGCACACCTCGGCCGGCCGGGTCCCGACCCCGCGCGGCTACCGCATCTTCGTCGACACCCTGCTCACGGTGCAGCACATCGACGAGCAATCGGTCGAGGGCCGCATGCGCCTGCAGTCGCAGCAGCCGCAAAAAATGATCGCCAACGCGGCCCAGATGCTGTCGTCGCTGTCGCAGTTCGCCGGCGTGGTGCTCAGCCCGCGGCGCGAATCGGTGTTCCAGCAGATCGACTTCCTGCGCCTGTCCGAGCGCCGCATCCTGCTCGTGATCGTCGACCCGCGCGGCGACGTGCAGAACCGGCTGCTGCTCACCGATGTCGACTACACGCCGTCGCAACTGGTGCAGTCGGCCAACTACATCAACCAGAACTACGGCGGGCTCTCGTTCGACGACGTGCGCGTGCGCCTGACGGGCGAGTTGCGCCAACTGCGCGACGACATGGGGCGCCTGATGCAGGCGGCCGTCGAGGCCGGCAGCGAGGCGATGGCCGACAGCTCCGACGACATGGTCATCTCGGGCGAGCGCAACCTGCTCAGCGTGTCCGACCTGTCGTCGAACATGTCCTCGCTGCGCCAGTTGTTCGACATGTTCGAGCAAAAGACGGGGCTGATGCAATTGCTCGACGTCTCGAGCAAGGCGACCGGCGTGCAGATTTTCATCGGCGGCGAGTCGAACCTGGTGCCGATGGACGAGATGAGCGTGGTCACCGCGCCCTACGAGGTCAACGGGAAGATCGTCGGCACGCTGGGGGTGATAGGGCCGACCCGCATGGCCTACGAGCGCGTGATCCCGATCGTCGACATCACGGCCAAGCTGCTCTCGAACGCGCTGAGCCACACCTGAGAGCGCGCCCGCGCCGCCCGCCGGGCGGATGCGGCCCGGCGGGCGGCGGACGCGGTCAGGCCCGGTGCGGGCAGGCCGGCTTGATGCAATTGCCGTAGATGGCAAGCGCGTGGTCGGCGATGTTGAAGCCGCGCTCGTCGGCGATCTTGTGCTGGCGCGATTCGATCTGCTCGTCGTAGAACTCCTCGACCCGGCCGCAATCGAGGCACACGAGGTGGTCGTGGTGCGAGCCGGCGTTGAGTTCGAAGATCGCCTTGCCGGTCTCGAAATGGTTGCGGTGTAGCAAGCCCGCCTGCTCGAACTGGGTCAACACGCGGTACACGGTGGCCAATCCGACATCCATGTTTTCGGTCAGCAGGATCTTGTAGACGTCTTCGGCCGTCAGATGCCGGACCTCGCTGTTCTGGAAGATTTCGAGGATTTTCAGGCGGGGCAGCGTGGCTTTCAGGCCGCTTGCCTTGAGGTCGCTTGGGTTGTTACTCATGTTTGTTACTCGTATATTGGCGTAGTGCTTTATCATATAGCGTTTTAAGCGGAAGCGCCTAGCCTTCCGTCCAACGATTTCGGGGTCACCTATGCGCGTCAATCTTGTTTTCTTGCACCGTTTTAATGTCCGGGCACCCTTGCTCGCGGGCCTGGCATGCGCCGCGCTGACCCTGTCGGGTTGCGCCTCGTGGAGCACGGACAAGCAGGCGGCCCAGGCCGGTGAGGGCACGCAGACCGTGGCGGCGACCAAGCTTGAAAAATTCCTGTGGATCTTCACGCCCTACCGTCCCGACATCCAGCAGGGCAACTTCATCTCCAAGGAGATGCTCGAACAGCTCAAGGTCGGCCAGACGCGCGAGCAGGTCCAGTTCATCCTGGGCACCCCCCTGTTGACCGACATCTTCCACGCGGACCGCTGGGACTTTCCTTTCCGCCTGCAGCGCGGCAACGGCGAGCTCACGACGAGCCTGGTGACGGTCCACTTCAAGGGCGACGTGCTCGAGAATATCGAGGGCGGCAACTTGCCGACCGAGCGCGAGTACATCGACCGCATCGCCGGCAAGACCGTGGTGGCCGCCAAGGAAAAGCCGAAGAAGGAAGAAGCCGGCTCGGCCAGCATCAAGATCAACAAGTAAAGCGCAGCAGGCGGCGCGCGGCAGACGGCGCCGCACTGGCTCGGTGGGGCGCCGGTCGCCCCGCCGCCGATCAAACCCCCGTTCGGATGTTGACAATGAACCAATTAAGTATTGCAGTGGCGGGCGCCAGCGGGCGCATGGGCAGGATCTTGGTCGAAGCGATCGCCGAGGCGCCCGACACGGTGCTCGCCGGCGCGCTCGACGTCGCCGGCTCGCCCGGCGTGGGCACCGATGCGGGGGCGTTTTCGGGCCAGCCGACGGGCGTGACGATCGCCTCCAAGCTGGCCGACGGCCTTGCGACGGCGCGCTTTTTGATCGACTTCACGCGCCCCGAAGGCACCCTCAGGCACCTGGCCTATTGCGCCGAGCACGGCATCAAGATGATCATCGGCACCACCGGATTCGACGAGGCCGGCAAGGCCGCGATCCGCGCGGCGGCCGAAAAAACCGCGATCATGTTCGCCCCCAACATGAGCGTGGGCGTGAATGTGACGCTCAAGCTGCTCGAACTGGCAGCCAAAAGCTTATCGGAAGGGTATGACATCGAAATCGTCGAGGCGCACCACCGCCACAAGGTCGACGCGCCGTCGGGCACCGCGCTGCAAATGGGGGAGGTCATCGCCGACGCCCTGGGGCGCGACCTCAAGCAATGCGCCATCTACGGGCGCGAGGGCGTCACCGGCGCGCGCGACCCGTCGACCATCGGTTTCGCCACCATCCGCGGCGGCGACATCGTGGGCGACCACACCGTCCTGTTCGCTGGCATAGGCGAGCGCATCGAGATCAGCCACAAGTCGAGCAGCCGCGCCACGTACGCGCAAGGCGCCCTGCGCGCGGCGCGCTTTTTGGCCGACAAGCCCAGCGGCCTGTACGACATGCAGGACGTGCTCGCGCTCAGAGGATGACAGCCTCTTAAGCGCTAACGACAGCCTCCCAGGCGGCGCGCCGGCTGGCCGGTCCAAGGGTTCAACCAGGTTCGCCCGTTCGGGCGGACCGCCACCGGAGAATGAGTATGGCCAGCGCAGAACTTAACGGTGCCGCGATCGTCGATTGGGACACCTTCCACGCCGAAAGCCGCAAGGCCTTCGGTTTCCCCGAGTTCTACGGCAACACCATGGACGCCTGGGTCGATTGCCTCAGCTACCTGCGCGACGAGGACGGCATGACGCGCTTCCGCCTGTTCGCCAACGAGGTGCTGCAAATCGTCATCAAGGACGCCGCCGTGCTGCGCGAGCGCGCCCCCGATCTGCTCGAGGAGATCACCTTTTGCGTCGCCGGCATCAACGAGCGCTACGAGGACTACGGCGAAAAGCCGGCCCTCAAGCTGGTGCTGCAGTAGGCCGGTTGCGGAAAGCAGGCAGTTTCAGCAAACCGGCGGTTGCGGCAAGCAGGCAGTTTCAGCAACCCGGCGGTTGCAGCAAGCCGTATCAGATGACGGCGCGCGGGTCGAAGTGCGGGTTGTAGATCAGCCCGAGCAGATTGCCGAACGGGTCGAGCAGCTCGACCACCTTGATCGACTCGCCCACCTCCTGGATCGCGGTGTGCACCTGCGCGCCGAGCGCGACGATGCGGGCCGTCTCCGCCTCGATGTCGTCGACGCCCCAGTAGGCGATGCTGCCGTGGGTGCCCGGGGTGCCGTCCGGCACCAGACCGAGTTCGAAGCCGCCGATCTCGAAGCCCACGTAAAACGGCTGGTCGAAGTAGGGCGCGCGCCCGAACACTTCGGTGAACCAGGTTTTTGCCATGGCCAGGTCGGGTACCGGGTAGACCGTGGTGCGCAATCCATTGATCATGTTTGTCTCCAGTGTGATGAAACAGGCATGATGCCATCGCCGGCGGCCGTTTAGTGGTCAGGGAAACAAAATTTTCACAAGGACTGCGGCATTGAATGCGACCAGCGTGGCCGTCATCCATCTGTGAAGCTTGGCGTCGCTGCGGATTCCGGCGATGTCGGCATGCACCGTTGCTTCCAGGCGTTCGAAGCGCGCGTCGAGTTTGTCGATTCGGGCGTCGAGCTTGTCGATTCGGGCGTCGAGTTGGTCGATTCGGGCATCCAGCTTTTCTATTCGGGCGTCCAATCTGCTCTCGAGTTTATCTATTCGGGCATTGATCACTATTTCGATATGCTCGCTTCGCGCCTTGTGCAATGCCTCCGCATTTTCGAGGCGGCTGTCCAACCTGTCGAGCCTGAGGTTGATCTTATCCACATGGCCATTGAATTCGCTTCGGAGGCGGTCGAACCCCGGTAGGAAAAATCCGGGCGATTCAAGCACATATGCCAGCGCTTTTGCATGCGCTTCCGCTTGGGTCGAAGGTACACCGGCCGCCTCCAGCGTGGATGCGTACTGCCGAGGATCGAATTGGTTTGTCATAGAAATTAGACAATCCCGCAACGGCATCGTTCACAGCCCAAGCTGCCCCAAACCAGTATAATGTTCGGTTCAACTTCTCTTTTGGCAGCAGAACATCATGCAAGAAAAATATAGTCCCGCCGACGTCGAACAAGCCGCCCAAGCCCACTGGAAGGCCATCGACGCCTACAAGGCCGTTGAAAACGACCCGCGTTTCCCAAAAGGCAAGTACTACGCCTGCTCGATGCTGCCCTACCCCTCGGGCAAGCTGCACATGGGCCACGTGCGCAACTATACGATCAACGACGTGATGTACCGCTACCTGCGCATGAGCGGCTACAACGTGCTCATGCCGATGGGCTGGGACGCGTTCGGCATGCCGGCCGAGAACGCGGCGATGCAAAACAATGTGCCGCCGGCGCAATGGACCTACTCCAACATCGCCCACATGCGCGAGCAGATGGAATCGATGGGCCTGGCCATCGACTGGTCGCGCGAGATGACCGCCTGCAAGCCCGAATACTACAAATGGAACCAGTGGATGTTCCTCAAGATGCTCGAAAAGGGCATCATCTACAAAAAAACCGGCACCGTGAACTGGGACCCGGTCGACCAGACCGTGCTGGCCAACGAGCAGGTCGTCGACGGCCGCGGCTGGCGTTCGGGCGCGCTGATCGAAAAGCGCGAGATCCCGATGTACTACGCGCGCATCACCGACTACGCCGACGAGCTGCTCGACTACGTCGACAACAAGCTGCCGGGCTGGCCCGAGCGCGTGCGCGTGATGCAGGCGAACTGGATCGGCAAATCGGTCGGCGTGCGCTTCGCCTTCCCGCACACCATCGCCGACGCCAAGGGTGAGCCGATCAACGACGGCAAGCTGTTCGTCTTTACCACCCGCGCCGACACCATCATGGGCGTGACCTTCTGCGCCGTCGCGCCCGAGCACGCGCTGGCCGCGCATGCGGCGCAAACCAACCCCGCGCTGGCCGCCTTCATCGCCGAGTGCAAACTGGGCAGCGTGATCGAAGCCGACATGGCGACCATGGAAAAGAAGGGCATGCCGACCGGCCTGTTCGTCACCCATCCGGTCAGCGGCGCGCAGGTCGAGGTCTGGATCGGCAATTACGTGCTGATCACCTACGGCGACGGCGCCGTCATGGGCGTGCCCGCGCACGACGAGCGCGATTTCGCGTTCGCCAAAAAATACAATCTGCCGATCAGGCAGGTCGTCGCCGTAGAAGGCAAGGAGTTCTCGACCGCGGCCTGGCAGGAATGGTACGGCGACAAGGAGCGCGGCGTCTGCGTCAACTCCGACAAATACGATGGGCTCGACCACATCGCCGCCGTCAACGCGATCGCCGGCGACCTGGCCGCGCAAAACCTGGGCGACAAAAAAGTCACGTTCCGCCTGCGCGACTGGGGCATCTCGCGCCAGCGCTACTGGGGCACGCCGATCCCGATGATCCATTGCGCCGACTGCGGCGTGGTGCCGGTGCCCGAGAAGGACCTGCCGGTGGTGCTGCCCGAAGACTGCGTGCCGGACGGCAGCGGCAACCCGCTCAACAAACACGAGGCCTTCCTCAAGTGCGACTGCCCGGTGTGCGGCAAGCCGGCGCGCCGCGAGACCGACACCATGGACACCTTCGTCGATTCGTCGTGGTACTACATGCGCTACACCTCGCCGGGCGCGGGCGAGTCGATGGTCGACGCGCGCAACGACTACTGGATGCCGATGGACCAGTACATCGGCGGCATCGAACACGCCGTCATGCACCTGCTGTACGCGCGCTTCTGGACCAAGATCATGCGCGACTTCGGGCTGGTCAAGTTCGACGAGCCGTTCGTCAACCTGCTCACCCAGGGCATGGTGCTCAACGAGACCTACTACCGCGAGGACGCGGCCGGCAAAAAAACCTGGTTCAACCCGGCCGACGTCGACCTCACGCTCGACGACAAGGGCCGCCCGCAAGGCGCCGTGGCCAAGTCCGACCAGGCGCCGGTCCACATCGGCGGCACCGAGAAGATGTCGAAGTCGAAAAACAACGGCATCGATCCGGCCGCCCAGATCGGCCAGTACGGCGCCGACACCGCGCGCCTGTTCACGATGTTCGCCTCGCCGCCCGAGCAGACGCTCGAGTGGTCCGACACCGGCGTCGAGGGCGCGAGCCGCTTCCTGCGCCGCGTGTGGGCGTTCGCCTACGCGCAGTCGCCGAGCGTGGCCGCCGCGCTGGCCCGGCCGTCCGCCGACGCCGGCAGCGAGGCCCACAAGACGCTGCGCCGCGAACTGCACAAGATACTGCAGCAGGCCGACTACGACCTCAAACGCATCCAGTACAACACCGTGGTCTCGGCCTGCATGAAGATGCTCAACATGATGGAGTCGGCCAAGCTCGGGGACGGCGCCGCCACAGACGCGCTGATGGCCGAAGGGCTGTCGATCTTCCTGCGCGTGCTCAACCCGGTCGCGCCGCACATCACCCACGTGCTGTGGGAGGAGCTCGGCTTCGCCGGCGCGCACGGCGACCTCCTCAACGCGCCGTGGCCGCAGGTCGACCCGGCCGCGCTCGAGCAGGCCGAGATCGAGATGATGATCCAGGTGAACGGCAAGCTGCGCGGCTCGATCAAGGTCGCCAAGGACGCCGACAAGGCATCCATCGAAGCGCAGGCGCTGGCCTGCGAGGCGGTGCAGAAGTACCTCGAGACGCCGCCGAAAAAGGTGATCGTCGTTCCCGGCAAATTAATCAGCATAGTGGTGTGAGGCAGGCGATGACAACGATCCGTTCGACCATGCTGCGCGCCTTCGCCCTGCTGCTGCTGGCGGCGATGGTGTCGGGCTGCGGCTTCAAGCTGCGCGGCTCCGACGGCCAGTTCAACATGCCGTTCAAGAGCATCGCGCTCGGCTTCGCCCTGACTTCGCCGCTGGGCACCGAACTGAAGCGCAACCTGCGCGCGGTCGGCACCGAGGTGGTCGACGATCCGGCCAAGGCCGAGGCCTTGTTCGAGGTGCTCGGCGAGACGCGCGGCAAATCGATCCTCTCGCTCAACGCCCAGGGCCGGGTGCGCGAATATCTGCTGACCTACACGCTGGTGTTCCGCGTGCGCGACCGCAGCGGCGCCGAGCTGCTGCCGCCGACCGACATCAGCCTCAAACGCAGCATCACCTTCAACGAGCGCCAGGTGCTGGCCAACGAATCCGAAGAGGCGCTGCTGTACCGCGACATGCAGACCGACCTGGTGCAGCAGATCCTGCGGCGCCTGGCCGCGATCAAACCCGTTTGAGAGCGCGCGATGCAACTGCGCCCTGACGCCCTCGAAGCGCACCTCGGCAGGTCGCTCGCGCAGCTGTACGTGATCACCAGCGACGAGCACCTGCTGGCGCTCGAGGCGGCCGACAAGATCCGGCGCGCGGCCCGCGCCAACGGCTACTCCGAGCGCGACGTGCTCACGGTTGAACGCAGCTTCAAGTGGGGCGAACTGCTCGCGGCCAACCAGGCGCTGTCGCTGTTCGGCGACAAAAAACTGATCGAGCTGCGCATCCCGACCGGCAAGCCGGGCAAGGACGGCGGCGCCGCGCTGCAAAGCTACACCAAGGACCTCAGCCCCGACAACCTGACCCTGATCACGCTGCCCAAGCTCGACTGGCAGACCGCCAAGGCGGCCTGGGTCTCGAGCCTGCAGCAGGCGGCGGTCTACATCGAGATCCCCACCATCGAGCGCGCGCAGCTGCCCGCCTGGATCGGCAACCGGCTCGCCGCGCAGGGGCAGGGCGCCGACCGCCAGGGGCTCGACTTCATCGCCGACCGGGTCGAGGGCAACCTGCTGGCGGCGCACCAGGAGATCCAGAAACTGGGGCTGCTGCACGAGCCGGGCAAGCTGAGCTTCGAGCAGATCCACGACGCCGTGCTCAACGTGGCGCGCTACGACGTGTTCAAGCTGAGCGAGGCGATGCTGGTGGGCGACGTGGCGCGCCTGGTGCGCATGCTCGAAGGGCTCAAAGGCGAGGGCGAGGCGCTGCCGCTGGTGCTGTGGGCCGTGGCCGAGGAGATCCGCACCCTGCTCAAGCTCAAGTCGCAGATGGCGCAGGGGCGCCCGCTCGGCATGCTGCTCAAGGAATACCGCATCTGGGGCCCGCGCGAACGCATGATGGAACCGGCGCTGCGGCGCATCTCGCTGCCGGTGCTCGAGGCGGCGCTGCGCGACGCGGCCCAGGTCGACAAGATGATCAAGGGCCTGCGGGCCAGGGCGTTCGCGGGCGACGCCTGGGACGCGATGCTGCAACTGGCGCTCAAAGTGGCGCGCAACAACTGAACTGACGGGTGAACATGGATATCAACGAGTACATGCAACAGCTGGGCCAACAGGCGCGCGCCGCCTCGCGCGCGATGGCGCGCGCCGACAGCGCCACGCGCAACCGCGCCCTGCTCTTGATCGCCGACGCCATCGTGCGCGACGGCGCGCTGCTGCGCGCGGCCAACCAGCTCGACCTCGACGCGGCGCGCGCGGCCGGACTGGCCAGCGCCATGCTCGACCGCCTGACGCTGTCGGACGCGGCGATCGACACCATGGTCGAAGGGCTGCGCCAGGTGGTGGCATTGGCCGACCCGATCGGCGAGATCTCCAACATGAAGTTCCGCCCGAGCGGGATCCAGGTCGGCCAGATGCGGGTGCCGCTGGGCGTGATCGGCATAATCTACGAGGCGCGCCCCAACGTGACGGTAGACGCGGCCGCGCTGTGCATCAAGAGCGGCAACGCCACCATTTTGCGCGGCGGCTCCGAGGCGATCAACTGCAACCGGGTGCTGGCCAAAATCGTGGCCGAGGGCCTGTCCGGTGCCGGCCTGCCGGCGCACGGGGTGCAGGTCGTCGACACCATCGACCGCGCCGCGGTGGGCGCGCTGATCACCATGCCGCAGTACGTCGACGTGATCGTGCCGCGCGGCGGCAAGGGCCTGATCGCGCGCCTGATGGCCGAGGCGACCGTGCCGATGATCAAACACCTCGACGGCATCTGCCACGTCTTCATCGACGCCAAGGCCGATCTGGCCAAGGCGCTGCCGATCGCCTTCAACGCCAAGTGCCACCGCTACGGCACCTGCAACACGATGGAGACGCTACTGGTCGCGCGCGCGATCGCGCCGCGGGTGCTGCCCGAATTGGCCGAGCTGTATTCGACCAAAGAGGTCGAGCTGCGCGCCGACCCGGAGGCGTTTGGGCTGCTGGCCGGCTACCCGCACCTGGTGGCAGCCACCGAGGAGGACTGGAGCACCGAATACCTGGCGCCGGTGCTGTCGATCAAGGTCGTCGGCGACCTCGACGAGGCGATCGGGCACATCAACCAGTATTCGTCGAAGCACACCGACGCCATCGTGACCGAGGACTACAGCGACGCGCTGCGTTTTTTGCGCGAGGTCGATTCGGCCTCGGTCATGGTCAACGCCTCGACCCGCTTCGCGGACGGCTTCGAGTACGGGCTGGGCGCCGAGATCGGCATCTCGAACGACAAGCTGCACGCGCGCGGCCCGGTCGGGCTCGAGGGGCTGACCTCGCTCAAGTACGTCGTCTTCGGCCACGGCGAAATCCGCTGAGGCCGCGCACCAATTTTCACCGAAAAGGCATCCATGCTGTGGCTTAAAGCGTTTCACATAGTATTCATCGCGTCCTGGTTCGCTGGCCTGTTCTACCTGCCGCGCATCTTCGTCAACCTGGCGCTCGAGACCGAGACGGTGGCCACGGCGCGCCTGCTGCTGATGGCGCGCAAGCTGTACCGCTTCACCACGCTGCTGGCGGTGCCGGCGCTGGTGACCGGGTTGTGGCTGTGGCTCGGATACGGCATTGGCGGCAAATGGATGCACGCGAAACTAACGCTGGTGATTTTGGTGATCGGCTACCACCACGCATGCGGCTCGCTGCTCAAAAAATTTGAGAATGGCGTCAACAAGCGCGCGCACACCTGGTACCGCTATTTCAACGAAGTGCCGGTGCTGCTGTTGGTGGCGATCGTGATCCTGGTGGTGGTCAAACCTTTTTAAAGGAGCCGGCATGAGCAAGACGATCGATTATTTTTTCTCACCGAGCTCGCCCTGGGCCTACCTGGGGCACGCGCGGCTGGTGGAGATGGCGAAGCGGCACGGCGCGCACATCGAACCGAAGCCGATCGCCCTGGGCAGGGTGCTCAGCGTCTCGGGCGGGCTGCCGCTGTCGGAGCGCGCGCCGCAGCGCCAGGCGTACCGGCTGCGGGAGATGGCGCGCTGGGCGCAGTTTCTGGCGATCCCGCTCAACGTGCAGCCCAAGTTTTTCCCGGTGCCGCCCGACGCGGCGGCGCGCCTGATCATCGCCACGCGCACCAGCCTCGGGGTGGGCGCCTCGCTGGAGCTGGCGGGCGCGCTGATGCAGGCGATGTGGGCCGACGAGCGCAACATCGCGGACGCGGACGCGCTGGCGCAGATCGCGACGGGGGCGGGTTTCGACGGGCGGATGCTGGTCAAGTCGTCGGAGACGGCGGGGGTGCAGGAGCAGTACGAACGCAACACCGAGGCGGCGATGGCGGCCAACGTTTTCGGCGCGCCGTGGTACGTGGTCGACGGCGAGCCGTTCTGGGGCCAGGACCGGCTCGACTTCGTGGAGCGGGCGCTGGCCCAGAAATAACGCAGCTGTTTTACGCAAAATTTCACAATCGGGGTCTGACCCCACTTATGAAACAATTTCTTCAGTTTAAAACCGGGGTCAGACCCCAGTTGTGGAATTCTTTGTTGGCGACCCTCGCCCGCATAGACAAAGTGAATTTTGGATAGGCAATATTTCGTAAGTGGGGTCAGACCCCGATTATGAAATACTTTACTTTTTCGTAAGTGGGGTCTGACCCCAGTTAAGAAATTTTGTGTCGTAGTGTTGAAGATTTTTAACGGATAAAGGGTACACCATGGCATCATATTTCTGTCCTTGCCCGCGCGGCATGGAAGCGGCTTTGGCCGAAGAGCTCGGCGAGATCGCCCTGCAAAGCACCACCATGAAGGTCCACAACCAGGTGCCCGGCGGGGTCCACTGCTCGGGCCACCTGACCGACGCCTACCGCATCAACCTGCATTCGCGCATCGCCTCGCGCGTGCTCATGCGCATGGCCCACGCCAGCTACAAGAACGAGAACGACATCTACGACCTGACCCTGGCCCAGCCCTGGGAGGACTGGTTCGGCGTCGACCATACGATCCGGGTCGATGTCACCGCCGTCAAGTCGCCCTTGCGCAGCCTCGAGTTCACCACCCTTAAGATCAAGGACGCGATCTGCGACCGCTTCCGCGACCAGTTCGACAAGCGCCCCTCGGTCAACACGCGCGAACCCGACATGCGCATCGTCGGCTTCCTCGACTCGCACAACTTCACGGTCTACCTCGACACCTCGGGCGAGGCCCTGTTCAAGCGCGGCTGGCGCGAGGAGACCGGCGACGCCCCCCTGCGCGAGAACCTCGCCGCCGGCATGCTGCGCGTGGCCGGCTGGAAGCCCGGCACCGTGCTGTTCGACCCGATGTGCGGCTCGGGCACGATCCTGATCGAGGCGGCGCAAATGGTGCAGGGCATCCCGCCCGGCGCCACCCGCGCCTTCGCCTTCGAAAAATTCAACGACTTCACGCCGGCCCCCTGGCGCGAGCTCAAGGCGGCGATCAAGCCGAATCCGCTGCCGGCCGAGCCGACCATCTTCGGCAGCGACATCTCCGGCGACATGGTCGCCATGACGCGCCATAACCTGAGAATCGCCGGCATCAGCTTCGAGGTCCCGCTCAAGCAGATCGAGGCGCAGGAGGTCAAGCCGCCGACCGAGCAGCCCGGCATTTTGCTGACCAACCCGCCGTACGGCGAGCGCATCGGCGTGCGCGGCGACAGCACCATCGCCGCCGACGAGATGTCGGTGGTCTTCTACGCCTCGCTCGGCACCACACTCAAGCAGCGCTTCGCCGGCTGGACCGTGTTCCTGTTCACGGCCGACCTGAGCCTGCCCAAGCTGCTGCGCCTGAAGGAGGCGCGCAAGACCCCGTTCTTCAACGGCGCCCTCGAGTGCCGCCTGTTCAGGTTCGACATGGTGGCCGGCTACAACCGGCGCGAAGAAGCCAAGCCGAAACCACAATAAGAGTAGAGAATAGGAGAAGCAGCCGACATGCTCCCATCACCGCCGCCCGACCTGCCGCCGGACCCGGTCGTTCCGATTCCGCAGCCCCCCGAGCACAAGGTGGTGATGCTGAGCATGGGCGGGCTGGCGACCCTGCTGGCCGCGCTGGCGATGCTGGGGCCGTTTTCGATCGACGCCTACCTGCCGGCCTTCCCGAACATCATCGCCTCGCTCGGCGCGACCCCGATCGAGGTCCAGCAGACGCTGACCGCCTTCATGCTCGCGTTCGCGGCCATGGTGCTGTGGCACGGCGCGCTGTCCGATTCGTTCGGGCGCCGCAACGTGGTGCTGGTCGCGCTGCTCGTGTTCGCGGTCGGCACCTTCGGCTGCGCGTCGGCCCATTCGGTGCACTACCTGTGGATCTTCCGGATCATGCAGGGCGTCTCGGCCGGGGCCGGGGTGGTGGTCGGGCGCGCGATCATCCGCGACCTGTACGCCGGCGCCCCGGCGGCGCGCCTGCTGTCGATGGTGACGATGATCTTTTCGATCGCGCCCGCCATAGCGCCCGTGTTCGGCGGCTGGATCGTGACCTGGTTCGACTGGCGCGCGATCTTCCTGGCGATCCTGGCCTACACCGTGCTGCTGTTCGTGTTTTGCTACAAGCACCTGCCCGAGACCATCGCGCCTTCAAAGCGCCAGCCGTTCAACCCGCGCTACCTGGCGCGCAATTACGGCGAGATCCTCGGCTCGCCCCTGTTCCACCTGAAGGCCGGCATCATCGCCTTCAATTTCGCCGGCCTGTTCCTGTTCATCGCGGCCGCGCCGGTCATGCTGCCCGTGCACCTCGGCCTCGGGCCGCACCAGTTCGCATGGCTGTTCATCCCCTCGGTGGCCGGCATCTTCCTCGGCGCGCTGGTGGCCAACCGGCTTGCCGGCAGGCTCAGCTTCGGGCGCCAGATCGGGATCGGTTTCGGCTTCCTGCTGGCCGCCGCGCTGTTCAATGTGCTCTACCACGTGTTCCTGCCGCCGGCGCTGCCGTGGACCGTGGCGCCGATGTTCTTCTTCACCTTCGGCAGTTCGATCATCGCCCCGAGCGCGACCCTGCTCGCGCTCGACCTGTTCCCGCACATCCGCGGCACCGTCGCCTCGTGCCAGTCGTTCGCGGTGACCATGTTGGGGGCGATCGTGGCCGGCGTGATCGCGCCGTTCCTGTCGCATTCGGTGTTGTGGCTTGCGGCCGGCCAGCTCGGCTTCGGACTGGCCTCGCTGTTGTGCTGGATCGGCTCGCGCCACCTGCGCCGGCGGCTCACTGGCAGGGCCGGCGACGCCCCCCGCGAAACGGCGGAGCTGTGATGCCTTTATGCTAATATGACTTTTTTTTGAATCCGCCCGCCATGCCGGCGCGCCTTTCCCGCACGATGCACCAACCTGACCATGCCAGCCGTCGCCCGCTGACCGCAAGCGCGCACGGGGCCCCCCTTTGAAGCACGCGCTCAGCGCCGCCGCGCCCGGCCAGCCGATTTCACTGTTCGAGCGCGAATCGCTGCCGCGCATTTTGCTGGTCGATGGCGAGCCTAGCCTGCTGTCGTCCGTGCTGGCCCTGCTCGGGCAAAAAAACTACCAGATCGTCACCGCCACCCGCGGCGAGCAGGCGCTGGCCGAACTGAGCAAGCTGCACTTCGACCTGGTCCTGCTCGAACTCGAGCTGCCCGACATGAGCGGGCACCAGATCATGGACTTCATCAGCGAGCGCTGGATCGACGCCGACGTGATCGTCATGAGCGGCGGGGTCGGCATCGACGCGGCCATCGGCGCGCTGCGGCGCGGCGCCTACGACTTCCTGCGCAAGCCGTGCAGCCGCGAGCAGATCCTGCGCACGGTCGGCAACGCGCTGCAAAAGCGGCGCCTGGCCCAGGCCAACGCGCGCATCGCCTCGCAGCTCGAAAAATCGGAAAAGCTTTACCGCTACCTGGTCGACAGCTCGCCCGACATCATCTACACGCTCAACAACGAGGGCCGCTTCACCTTCGTCAACGACCGCGCCTGCCAGCTGCTCGGGTTCGCGCGCGGCGAGCTGCTCGGCAAGCACTATTCGATCCTGGTGCACGAGGCCGACCTCGAACGCGCGCGTTATGTGTTCAACGAGCGCCGCGTCGACGAACGCGCCTCGCGCAATGTCGAACTGCGCCTCAAGTGCCAGCAGGAGGGCGCCGACGAGCGCACCTTCAACACCACCCTGGTGACGATCTCGCTCAACGCGATCGGCATGCACGTGCCCGACCACGCGCTCAACAAGCTCGCGTTCTTCGGCACCTACGGCGTGGCGCGCGACATCAGCGAACGCAAACGGGCCGAGGAGGTCATCTCCTACCAGGCCTACCACGACATCCTGACCGACCTGCCCAACCGCGTGCTGTTCAAGGACCGGCTCGGACTGGCGATCATTCAGGCCAAGCGCCGGGCCGCGCCGCTGGCGGTCATGTTCATCAACCTCGACCGCTTCAAGCTGGTCAACGACACGCTCGGCCACGTCAAGGGCGACGAGCTGCTGCAGCAGGTCGCGCTGCGCCTCAGGCACGGCCTGCGCCAGGGCGACACGCTGGCGCGCCAGGGCGGCGACGAATTCGCGATCGTGCTGCCCGAGCTGGCCGACCGCGCGGCCGCCAGGTCGATCGCCGACGGCTTTCTGGCCTGCCTGCAGCAGCCTTTCGACCTCGAGGGCCACCAGCTGCACGTCTCCGCGAGCATCGGCATCGCGGTCTATCCCGAGGACGGCGAGTCGGTCGACGAACTGCTGCACCACGCCGACATCGCGATGTACCAGGTCAAGTCGTTCGGCAAGAACGGCCACGGTTTCTATCACAGCTCGATGCTCGACGTGTCGCACCAGAAGATCGCGCTCGAACAGAGCCTGCGCAAGGCGCTCGAGCAGAACGAGCTCGAGATGTATTACCAGCCGCAGGTCGACATCGTCACCGGGCGCGTCACGGGCGCCGAGGGCCTGATGCGCTGGAACCATCCGCAGCGCGGCATGCTCGCCGCCGGCGAGTTCCTGCCATTCGCCGAGGACAACGGCCTGATGCTGCCGATCACCGACTGGATGCTCGGCGTGCTGTGCCGCGACCTGCAGCGCTGGAACGCGGCCGGCGGCGAGGCGATGCGGCTGTCGCTCAACCTGTCGCCCCAGTGCCTCGACCGCGGCGATTTTTTCGAGAAGATGCGCGCCGCGCTGGCGCTCCACGCGATCGCGCCTGCCCAGATCGAGGTCGAGATCACCGAGAACATCTGCATCCGCAATCCGCAGGTCGCGATCGAGCAGCTCAACAAATTGTGCCAGCTCGGGGTCTCGGTCGCGATCGACGATTTCGGCACCGGGTATTCGTCCCTGTCATACCTGCACCGCTTCCCGATCAACACGATCAAGATCGACCAGTCGTTCGTGCGCGAGGTCAGCGACAGCGAGGGCCACTATCCGGTCATTTTGGCGATCATTTCGATCGCGCGCGGCCTGGGGCTCAACCTGATCGCCGAGGGCGTCGAGACCGAGGCCCAGGCGCGCTACCTGGAGGCGAATGGCTGCCTGACCATGCAGGGATATCTGTACCACCATCCGGTCTCGCTGGCCGAATTCATCGGCGTGATCGAGCGCGATGCCGGCGCCGCGCCGGCGGCCGCGCGCGCCTAGGCACTGACGCCGGCGCGCCCAGGCGCGGTTTTTTTCGCGCGCCCCCAACCCACGCCCCCTCGTCCGCCGTGGCTCGGAATGCGCCACCGGCGGCGCGCCGGCCATGTGGCGCAGGCCGGCTCGCGGCTGTGAAATGCGTTTATTCGGCACGCCCCGCCTGCCGGCGCGGTGCTGGCCTGCTAGCCGAGCAATTGCCCCAGCATGCGGGCCAGCGGATCGACCACGTCGTCATCGGTCCAATAGGACGAGTGCGCGCTTGGATTCCAGCTTTTGAGGATGAAGTTGATGGCGCCGTTGCCCGAGTTGATGGCGCGGTCCTCGACCAGCGCGCGGTAGCCGGCCGAGAGCGGCTGCAAGGGCCAGCCGAGCACGTCGTCGGGATCGTACAGGTTGAGCCACTTGAAACCGTTGCGCGGCGGATCGATCGGCCTGATATGCATTTCCTTGCAGGCGGCCACGAAGATCGGGATGTTGCAGCCGGTGCTGATCCAGCCGATGCAATTGTCGCCGCGCAGGAAGTTTTTTTCATCGGGGGTGAGCCCGCCCGGCCCGGAGATGTTTCTCAGGGTGTGGTCGGGGTCCTTCCACACGCCGGCCGAGACGGTGCCGCCGCGCCGTTTCTTTTGCGCGTCGTACAGATAATTCGACAGCACCTGCCCGCCCAGCGAGTGGGTCAGAAAGACGACCTGGGTGTCCTTGTGGTTGGCCCGCCGCGCCTGGAGCAGGGCGCGCGCGATGTCCACCTGCGCGAGCTCGTAGACCGAGGCGTCATCGTCCTTGCGGCTCTCGAGGCCGGCCGCGTCGCCAAAGCCGAACAGCAGGAACTTGCGCAATGCGTCGTAATGCACCTTGCTGTGCTCGTCGATCCGGGTCCAGATCTCGCGCTGGTTGGCCTGCATTTCTTCTTGGTAGTAGACGGGGCGCACGTCGACCGCGTCGAGCAGGCTGCCCATTTTCTTGCGCAGCGGCTTGAGGATTTCTCCGGCGTAGTCTGGGGGTGTCTCACCCATGCCGTGCAAGGTGATCAGTGCGACGTTTTTCATGCTGCTTCCTCCGCGCGGCGTGGGGCGCCGGCTGCTGTCCTGTGTAGGTCCAGTTTGCCAGATTGCTTGCTCGGTCGGAAGGGAATTGTTGGTGGCGCGCATCGGCTGGCGGGCGCTGCCGGGTGGTGCCCTTGTGGTGAACCGGGGCTATCCGCCACAAGGTGGTGTCAGCGTTTGAAAATAAAGATCAGGATGATCACGAGGACGATGGTTCCGATTCCGATATACATATTGAACTCCTTTTTTTGGTGGTTTGAAGTCGCGCGTGATTCTGCAAAAAATGGCGCGGTGCCGGCGGCGCGGCACCGCGCCGATCTTATGTATTTAGATCGGTGGATCCTGATACGCCTTGGTGCCGTAGTACGCGTGCAGCTGGTTGACCCATGCGGCATCGGTCATGTCGGGCCATGCGTCCTGGTCGAAGCCTGGCGCGTTGGCGAGATGCTCTTTCTCGACGTCGAGCACGAAACCGTGGTTGCCGGTGTCGAGTGTCAGCGCGGTCCAGGGCACGGCGAACAATTTGTCGCCCAAGCCGAGAAAACCGCCGAACGACATGACCGCGTAGGCCACTTTGCCGGTGCGCATGTCGAGCATGATTTCCTTGATCTCGCCGAGCGCTTCTTCTTTTTTATTGATGACGTTATTCCCGGTCAGGGTGTTTGCGCCCATCAGGTACGGGCCTGGGCCCTTGTGCGCTTTGTAGATGCCCATTGTGTCACGGTCCAGATAGCTCATTTTTTATTCTCCTGTAAAACCACCAGAGTAGACCTTGCAAAACAGAAAGTCCGTTCGGAGACGAACATAGCCGTTGTGGCTTGCCGGGTGCGCCAAACGCGGTCGCCCTGGCTTGCCGCGCGCCGTGCTGACCGGCCGGCCACTTCGCCCGTCGTGGCCGGAAGCGGACGCCCATGGCGCGGTTGGTGAAAACAAACGGCGCCATGCCGGTGTTGATGCCGTTCGCAATGCATGTATGCATGGGGAGGCGCAAAAACGTATGTATCAGAAATAAAAAATATCCTCTTCAGGATCGCGCAAGAGCGGCTATATTGAAGGCTAGCGCGATCCAACAGAGAGATCTCGCTGATGAGTTAACACTGGGTTTTTTATTGAGTTAATGAGGTACTTCAGGAGGCTATATGAAACAAATTTTGCTACTGTCTTTGCTGGCAGGGCTGTCACTGACGGCGACCGCGCAGAGCGCACAAGACACATCCGTCTATATCCGCGGCTATGACGCGCCCGCCAAAACCTATCCCGTGTACCTGACCAATTTCGACCGGTACAAGGGCGCCTACGATTTGTCGAACGGCGAGGTGCTGAGCCTGCGCCAGCACGGCCGGCAAATGTTCGCCACCGTGGGAGACCGGCCCGAGAAAGAGCTCGTCGCCATCTCGCGCAACGTCTTCGTCTTGAAAGACAAAGGCCTCAAAATGGCGCTGCGCCGCGACGACGGCGAGGTCAAGGGAGAAGTGTTGCTGCGTGAGCCCAGCATGGCGCTGGGCCAGGCCGGCAACGGCGCCGGCCACCTGCGGATGGCGGTGGGGCGCTAGCGCCACCGGCGGCGACGCTTTGCGGCGGGTTGCCCGGCGCCCGCCGCCGCCTGTCGGCCGGCGGGCGCCGGCCCCGTGGCCGCCGCCAAGGTGCGCCCGGCGCGCCCACTCAGACGCTCAGGCCGCCACGGCCTCCTCGGCCGGTTCGGCGCGCGCCTCCACGGGCTGGCGGATCAGATAGTCGAACGCGCTCAGCGCGGCCTTGGAGCCTTCTCCCGCGGCGATCACGATCTGCTTGTACGGCACCGTAGTCACGTCGCCGGCCGCGAACACCCCGGGCAGGCTGGTGTGGCACTTGGCGTCGACCACGATCTCCCCGAACTTGCTCAGTTCCAGCGTCCCTTTGAGGAACTCGGAATTGGGCACCAGGCCGATCTGCACGAACACGCCCTCGATCGCCGCATGGTGGACCTGCCCGCTTAGCCGGTCGCGGTAGCTGATGCCATCGACCTTTTGGCCGTCGCCCGTGATTTCGGTGGTCTGGGCATTGACATGGATAGTGACGTTGCCCAGGCTTTTAAGCTTGTTGACTAGCACCGCGTCGGCCTTGAGCGCGTCGGAGAATTCGATCACCGTCACGTGCCGCACCAGGCCGGCCAGGTCGATGGCGGCCTCGATGCCGGAGTTGCCGCCGCCGATCACGGCCACGCGCTTGCCCTTGAACAGGGGGCCGTCGCAGTGCGGGCAATACGCCACGCCCTTGTTCTTGTATTCGGACTCGCCGGGGACGTTGACGTTGCGCCACCGGGCGCCGGTCGAGACGATCACGCTGCGCGAATGGAGCACGCCGCCGTTCTCCATGTGCACCGCGACCAGTCCGCCCGGCGTCGCGGCCGGCACGATGCGCTCGGCCCGTTGCAGGTTCATGATGTCGACGTCGTAGTGGCGCACCTGCGCCTCGAGCGCGAGCGCGAATTTGGGGCCGTCGGTCTCGAGCACGGAAATGTAGTTTTCGATCGCCATGGTGTCGTTGGTCTGGCCGCCGAAGCGCTCGGCCGCCACGCCGACACGGATGCCCTTGCGCGCCGCGTACACGGCGGCCGCCGCGCCGGCCGGGCCGCCACCGACAATGAGCACGTCGAAGGGCGCTTTTTCGTTGAGCCTGGTCGCCTCGCGGTCGGCGGAATTGACGTCCAGCCGGGCGACGATTTCCTCGAGCGTCATGCGGCCGGAACCGAACAGGGCGTCGTCCTTGAACACCATCGGCACCGCCATGACCTGGCGCGCTTCGACTTCGGACTGGTACATGCCGCCGTCGATGACCACGGTATTGATATTCGGGTTGTAGATCGCCATGAGGGCGGCCGCCTGCACCACGTCGGGGCAGTTGTGGCAGGACAGGGACATGTAGACCTCGAACTCGCCGCCATCGAGGCCCTTGATCTGCGCGAGCACCTCGTCGGACACTTTGGGCGGATGGCCGCCGGTCCAGAGCAGGGCCAGCACCAGCGAGGTGAACTCGTGCCCCAGGGGAATCGCGGCGAAGCGCACGCCGCGTGTTTCGCCCTGTTTGGCGACGACGAACGACGGCGTACGGCGGTCGGCGCCGGATTCGTCGACGCTGACCTTGTCGGACAGGCCTGCGATATCGGCCAACAGCGCGCGCATTTCGGCGCTCTTGGCGCTGTCGTCAAGCGCCGCGATGAGCGTGATCGGGGTGCGCAGGTTTTGCAAATAGGCCTGCAACTGCGTTTTCAAGGTGGCGTCGAGCATGTCTGTGTCCGTAAATTAATGCCTTGATTCACACCGCGGGGCCCGCCGAACGGACCCCGGGGCGCGGCGGCGCGCCAAGGCGCGCGCCGCCGCGAGGTGCCGATTAGATCTTGCCGACCAGATCGAGCGATGGGGTCAGCGTCTTGGCGCCTTCGTTCCACTTGGCGGGGCAGACCTGGCCTGGATTCGCGGCGACGAACTGGGCGGCCTTGAGCTTGCGCAGGGTTTCCTTGACGTCGCGCGCGATGGCGTTGTCGTGGATTTCGAGCGTCTTGATGACGCCGTCGGGGTTGACGATGAAGGTGCCGCGCAGTGCCAGGCCTTCTTCTTCGATGTGCACGCCGAAGCCGCGCGTGAGCGTGTGGGTCGGGTCGCCCACCAGCGGGAACTGGGCCTTGCCGACCGCCGGCGAGGTTTCGTGCCACACCTTGTGCGAGAAGTGGGTGTCGGTGGTGACGATGTACACCTCGGCGCCGGCCTTTTGGAACTCGGCGTAGTTGTCGGCGGCGTCTTCGACTTCGGTCGGGCAGTTGAAGGTGAAAGCGGCGGGCATGAAAATGATGACGGACCACTTGCCTTTGAGGGTTTCGTTGGAAACTTCGACGAATTTGCCGTTGTGGAAAGCTTGCGTCTTGAAAGCGGGAACTTGCGTATTGATCAGTGACATGGGAGGCTCTCGTGTGCTGTGTGCTGGTTAAGAAAAACTATCGAATGAGAAAAACTCATTGGGATCATGATACAACGAGATGTCCCGGCGCCTGATTGGTTGTTTCAATCGCTGTGATTGAAAATGCTATTGACGGGCTGGCGCGGACGGCGCGACGCGGTCGGGGCCGGCTCCGCGCCACGCTTGTGCAAGGTTTTTTGGGGAGATGCCGCCCGGTACCGGGCGACAGGCTTCTAGTTGACGCCGGGCAGGCGCAAGCGGCGCCGCCTGTGGCAGGGACTGCGTGGCGGGCCCGGTCTCGAGCTTGAATGCCGCCACGAGCGAGGTCAGGTGCTGCGCCTCGTCGGCAAGGGCGTCGGCCGCCGCCGCGACCTCCTGCACCAGCGCCGCGTTGTGCTGGGTGTTTTCGTCGAACTCGACGATCGCCTGGTTGATGCGCGCGATGCCGTCGTTCTGCTGCTGGCTGGCGTTGCTCATCTCCGCCATGATCGCGGTCACGCGCTGCACGCTGTCGACCACCTGCAACATGGTCGAACCGGCCTCGTCGACCAGGCGGCTGCCGCTTTCCACCGTCTGCACCGTATTGCCGATCAGTTCCTTGATCTCCTTGGCCGCCGCCGCCGAGCGGTGCGCCAAAATGCGCACCTCGGCCGCCACCACGGCGAAGCCCCGGCCTTGTTCGCCGGCGCGCGCCGCTTCCACCGCCGCGTTCAGCGCGAGGATATTGGTCTGGAACGCGATGCCGTCGATGACGCTGATGATGTCGACGATCTGGCGCGACGAGGCATTGATCTTGCCCATCGTCGCCACCACCTCGCGCACCGCTTCGCCGCCTTTGAGCGCGACGCCCGATGCGTTGTGCGCGAGCGCGTTGGCCTGGCGCGCGCTCTCGTTATGCTGGTCGACGGTGGCCGCCAGCCGTGCCATCGAGGCGACGGTCTGCTCGATGCTGCCGGCCTGGCGATCGGTGCGGCGCGACAGTTCGGCGTTGCCGTGCGCGATCTCGGCGGAGGTGCCGGCGATCGACGTGGCGCCCTCGCGCATGCCGGCGACGGCATCGCGTATCGTCGCCAGCATCGCCAGCAGGGAACGCGCGAGCCGGCTTGGCGGCTCGGCGTCGGCGGCCGACAGGTCGATGCGGCCATCGACCGCCGCCAGCGCCGAGACGATGCCCTCCAGCTCCGCCGCCTGCCGCGCGGCGCGGCGCAGTATGTTGGCAAGGAAAATCAACACGCCCGCCTCGGCCACCACGTAGGCGACATGGATGAACACGGTCGACAACTGCGGCCGCGTGAAGCAATACAGGGCGTACTGCCATTGCTGCAGGTAATGGAAGCTCAGGTGGTGCAGGGCGATGGTGAGGGCGGCCACCACGATCGGGCGCCAGTCGAAGTAGGCCAGCAGGAAAGCCAGATAGACGAAAATGCCGAAGTGCAGTTCGGTCAAACCCTTGCCCTGGTGGATGTTCAGCGCCGCGAACACCATCAGGCAAAATGCCACGAGGCAGCGCATCAAGGGCGTGCCGGCGGCGCCGCGGTACAGAATGCTTGGCAGCACGGCGGCGGGCAGCCCCACCGCCAGCGTCAGCATCCAAGTATCGTTGATGCCGGCGAGTGCAAACGAGAACAACTGCAGCGCCCAGAGCACGCACAGCATCAACCGAGCCGCCCGCGCGGACATTGCCTGTGATGCGTCGTGAAGGTTTTTCATGAAGTGCTCCCGGATAAAGGCACCGCGCTTGTGGCGCGCCCCAGCCTTGTTTGGATAAGTTGGTCTGGTCCGGCTCCCGGAGAGCGGGGCGGGCTCGTTGCGAGCACAACTCAATTTTCCTTCGGAAATCTGCGGGCTGCGATTTTCCGTCAACCACGACAACGCCGGGGAGGCGGGGACCAAAAGCGCCCCGTTGTGTCGTTCGTGGAAATTTGTCAAACAGGCCCGAAGGCGGAATGCGGATGTGGCGGGTGTGGCTCAAACCAAGGAGTTAATAGCCATCACATATTCGACCCCAACTTGGTCTTGGAAAGTTTTTGATGTTTTCATAAGAGCCAGCAGGTGAGCCACGGCGTCGAACCTTGGCGGCGTCCTGCGAAAAGCGGACTTTCGGCGAAAATTATTGGTTCAATCGCAGCTTGATTCTTCCTTGTCGTCGCCGTCCCAATCCTCATCATCACCGAACTCCTTCGGCTTCAAGCCTGTTTCGGACACGATGCATGGATACTCGATTTCCGGCTGCCGCTTTGTTTCCTTGCCACGCTTGGTAATCTGAAAACACCAAGACGCGCCGAAGTCGTAAAAAAAGTACAACTTCTTGTGCTTCGGCAGAGGAAAGACTGCGGATAGCCGCATGTCCATCACGTGGGCATCGTCGTCGTCCCATTCACCATTTGGCGTGAACCAGGTTTTTCTGCCGCGCGGGCCGTTTGCAAGATAGAACACGGCGAGGTGATCGCCGTCGAAATCGACCATCCCAAGGATATGCGACGCCAAGTCGCCCAGCGTCAACTCGACCGGCGCCTCGATCATGAACCGATATGGCCCTTTAAGATGCATACCGCCGACGCATTCGATGGACAAGGTGAAAATTCCGCTCATAGCCTTTGCTCTTCAATTTGGAAAAACCGTGTACATCAACAGTGCCCTTAAACAGTCCTCATCTGAGGCGGACGTCTACAGGCGTGTGCGATGCGCGCGAGAGCCACTCTCGCGCGGGCGGCGAAAGCGTGCATGTCAGGCGCTGGTGCCAGATTGTACGCAATGATCATCAATCCGGAATAGCCCTTGTGCCTTGTGCGTTAAGCGGGGGCGCTCCGGGGCGAGCGCAGCCAATTGTTGTGTGCCGAAAACGGGCCACGTCACGGAAAGGGCTGCGGTGCGACTGTGAGCACGCCCGCAGTGGCTGCTGCGAAGCCATCGCGCCTCAAGCAAGCGGCCATCCTATTTTCCACCACACCTGCCGCCTTAAATAATTGTCAAACAGCGTGAAACCCGCGTAGAATGCGGGTGTCGCGGGTGTAGCTCAATGGTAGAGCAGAAGATTCCCAAGCCCCGCCACATCAAGAACAACCACTGTTCATGCGGGCTTTCCCCGCGCAGAGATAGCACATCACCAAAAGCTCCACGCTAATCAACGAGTTAGCAGCCATCACATTTTCCATCATACCTTGGTCCGAAATAGCTCCTGATGTATCCTCGCGAGCATCGAGCAATTTTGTCTGCGAATTTCTAACTCACCACACTGCTGGCAGGCTTATTTCCGCATCTTGGCGTAGACCTTGAAAAGATAGTGAGATAGGTACACGAGCACCGGAAGCGCGAGCAGGTTCGCTACCAGCATTTCTTCGTCCCATTGGTGAAATTGAAAGCCAACTAGCTCGAAATAAATCTCGGTACGCAACAAAACCCACACGCACCAAGCCACGCTGACGGCTCGGAACAGCCGGGCCTTCTCCGTCGTCCCGATGACGAAATTGACCAGCCAGCCGGTCCCTGAGTGACTTACTCGCACCTTGTTCAGCGCTTGGCTCATTTGGGCGGTCTCGACTTCCCAGTCGTGCTTTCGCTTGGAAGCTATCTCGCTATCGCTGGCAAACATGCGGTCAAAGGCATCCATCACCGCTTCTGGCGGCTTGTGTTTGGCCCGCGCCCTGGCCTCGGGATGCGCAAAGGCCATGTCAAACGACTTTTGTAATTGAAACGACGGCGCCACCCCGATAGACAGGTACGCCAAGTAGCCGCGCCTGTACAAGACTTCCGATTGCGCGGTGAGCTCGCCAATATCTTGCCCCAGCCATGCAAACACAGTCTTCAAGTCAGTCTGTATCGAGGGAGCGCAGCTAGACTTCCTATACTGGTCGAGCATGATTTCAAGGGGGAGAAATCCCATTTCAGCGCGCACATCTTCCTCGCTGCCATTAGTCATCGCGCTCATCAACCTATTCTTGCGGTCCACGGTCATTTCTGTTGCTCAAGTATTTGATTAAAAACATTCTATCGCGAGGATGACACCGGGGGGGAACTTCCTTGTCGCGCCCAAATCATTGCCTGATATCTACCTGAATCCGTGTAGGCATCACGCCCGGCAGTTCGCACCCGCGTGATCCTCATTTTTTTTGCGGGGTGGGACCTTTTTCACATCGGTTTCGCCGCCTTCGTCAGCGCCAACCAGCTGAATGTTAGCGGCGTCGGAAAAGCGCGGAAAAATGGCGTCGACTTCGCGCATTTTGATCCCTCGATGCGCCGATGCTCGCCTCGCATGCAAACGGGCTTCCACTGGGAAGAAGTGCTCAGTGTGTATATGCAAAGTAATCGACAGCACACCAGTCCGGCAATTGTGCACATAGTTATAGCGGAAACCCATCACACCTCGGAGGAAGCGGCCATGCCATTTTCCATCACACCTGCCATGTTCGAAATTTGTCAAACAGCGTGAAACCCGCGTAGAATGGGGATGTCGCGGGTGTAGCTCAATGGTAGAGCAGAAGCTTCCCAAGCTTACGACGAGGGTTCGATTCCCTTCACCCGCTCCAATGAAAACCTCAATATTGCGCGCCCCACAATTCGATGGCCGCTCCACAAAACGGCTATTTGGTCGGGTCCACGATCTTGCCTCGGCGCAGATAATGCCGCTGGGTCGTCTTGACGTTGTCGTGCCCGAGTAGGTCGCTGGCCGCCTGCTCGCCGCAGTCGTCCGACGTGTCATCCGCCGCGTTTGCACGAAGGTCATAGAACCAAAATCCCTTAATCGCTTCTGCCAAGACCGGATATTTCTCACCGGCTTTCTTGCGTGCATCGTCGAACTGGTTGCGCAGCACCGGCGCCGTCAGGCGCTTCCCATGCATATTGACCAGCAGGGCAGCCGTCACGATATTGTGCGTTGCCTTGCGTGCATCTATTCTTTTGATGAGGTCGGCCAGCCGGCCGCTGATCACGATCCGGAGCGGCTGATTCGTTTTCGCCTGGGTGACGATCAGATGGCCGTCATCAATGTCGAATGCGGCATCCGCAGGGCGTCAGCCGGGCGCTGGCCGGTTAGGTACGCGAGGTCCATCGCATCGCGCGGCGGCGCGCTGGCGCACGCGTAAACGGCGCCGTACACCTCATCCGTGATGTAGACCGTGCGCTTCGCGAGCGAATAGCCCTTTATCTGGCCGCCCTCGCGATGGCCGGCTGCACGACCCCGCCGCCGCTCATCATCAAAGTCCCGGTCGCGGTCGGCTGCATCGGCGTGCTGCCCGTGCGCCCGGTGCAGACCTTCGCGGTCGGTCGATATGTCAATGAGGTAACTCCCGCCAAAGCCGCACTTGCCGACGCCTCGGCTTGGAAACTCTACGCGGTTAGGCTCGAGGCGGCGATGTCGGGGTGCGATCCGGCGCCGCTTCCTACAAAACCGGCCAGAACCAAATTTCACGAGACTTGAAAAAGCAGGACATGGCGCAGGAATGAAACCCGTTACCGTCCGGCTTCACCAGGTCAATATGCCCCTGGGCCGTGCCATCGACCCCCCAAAAAGAAACAACGCCGGTTCTGTTTCCGATCCCCCGCGTTGCCGCGTCCTCGCTCTTGAAAATTTCCGGCTGGCCCCAACTCGCTTTGATCCACCTGGAGAGTTTCGCTTGAGACGGTTCGATGCTTTTTCCCTTCAGCGGGCCGGCCTTAACTTTGAGCCACCCCGGCACGGGCACGCCGGCCGAGTTAAGGGCAACACTCATCCGGATTGCGCACGTATCTCCAAACGCTTTGTGTGCCTTCAAATCAGGCCATCCGAGCTCGTCATAGAGCATTTCCCGCATGATCACATGCCGGAGCGGGTAGCCTTTGAACAAGAACGAAAAACTGGGCTTCATGGCGTTGTCCTCCGGACTGGGCAAGGAAAGAGTCGGCGCAGCGCGTCAACGACCAGCGGGCCAGCTCGGCCTTTCCTTTCCTCTGGTGTGAGTTTCGTAAGAGCGGCTGCAATGTCTTCGTTCAGTTCGTTGGACTTCCCGCCCACGTAGCACCAGGCCGCGCCCTCGGTCGCGTCCTTGACCCCGTCCATGAACCCCCGTGCCATCTGAAAATTGAGAACATCGCTGCCTTTGAGAAACGGATCATCACGCGGTCCAGGTGGTCCCACATAATCGCGTAGGAGCGTTTCCCCGGACACGGTGCCGAGATAGGGCCGGCCGGCCGGCGTTTCGGCCGCCTGGGCCGTCTGGACGATCACCAGGGCCACGAATAACGCCCGGCGCATTACGCGATCCTATTCGCGGCCGTATCCCAACCACCGGACGTGTTGCCGCCCGCGCCGCCCCCGACCTTCTGCTGTGTGTACCTCCATTTCACTTTGGAGAATTTAAGGGCGAGAGCTTCGGTCATGATGCTTCCGGCTGCAATGCTCGGGGCGACGTGGCCGATTAGGACGTTTTCAAGCTCGAGCTCGTAATACTTGACCGGCACGCCGGCACCATCGGCGCGCATGAACTCGAATTTCGCTTTGGGGATTGTCTTACCGGCCGCGCAGGTTTGCGCCAGGATGGGTGACGTCAGGTCGGCCATCTTGACAAAACTGATGTCGGAGAGCTCGCAGCGCTCGGCCGTGTGGCCCCCGCCAGTCGAGGACGTGGCCGATCGTGGTTGCGATATGGACCAACTCACAGACTCGCACTCAATCCAACCTTGATGTTTCGAGTCGGTCGATTCCCCTTTGATGCCGTCGATTTGCAGATAGACGTCGATTGCCATATTTCCTCCGGTGTTGTGGGCCTGCACAATTCAGTATCGAATGTGCAAGCCGGGAGGGAATTGCGACTACTCAAGGATCTGTGTGTGGGTGCTGACGGTGGCCGCCAACAGGCCGGGTCGGGGCGGCGCGCGGCTGGCTGTATTTCGACTCATCCTCCTATGACCGAGGGCGGCGCGGGGGCGGTGTGCGCAAGCGTACGAATTTCGTCCGGCTGGTGGCCGGGGTGTCGAGCACAGGGGCGACACCCCTCGCGGTTGCACCACAAATGAAAATCGACCCGCATGGATAGTAGCCCTTGATGATCTCAATGCGGCAGCCATAAAGCTTACGGAGCGCGGTATGGTAGCGTGCCTGGATGAGACCGATCCTTTGCGCTGGCTGCTTTTTCGAGGATATCAGCGGTGAAAAATTTGATGCCGGATGGCAGCAGGACGCTAGAACGTGCCGTGCCAGCAACCAAGATCGAGGGAAGGATTTGTTGCCCGAATAGCTTCAGGAGGTCGAGCCACTTATATGGTGTGCCCTTCAGGCAGCCGTAGTAGAGGTTATAGCCATCGACATACATACGCGTTTTGAGTGGTAGCCCGGTTGTCGCTAGTGCCATCATTCCTCCCAGACGCGAGAAAACCGGCTTACGCCGGCTTTTTTTTCCGCACACCAGATGGTCAAGCCACACCGGTAACGCGGGTTAGTTGTTGGGCCAATTATACCCAAAAACGATCAATTTTCGCAGGGCGCCCGCGAAAATCCCGATGTGGCGCGCGTCAACAAAAGCTGGGCGCTGGTTCTCTGCTGGCCATCGGATCGAGCAGCAGCGGCTCGCGTGGGGCGGTGCCGACAACTCTACCTTTATGAGCCATCTCTTGCGGTTGCGCAAGCGCAGGCATGGGGTCTGGAGTCTGCGCGGCAGAGCCCGTGTCTGTTTGGTAGCACTGACCCTCCTGCCTTCATCGGATCGGGCAGCAGCGGCTCGCGTGGGGCGGGGCCGACAACTCTACCTTTATGAGCCATCTCTTGCGGTTGCGCAAGCGCAGGCATGGGGTCTGGAGTTTGCGTGGCAGAGCCCGTGTCTGTTTGGTAGCACTGACACTTGCCCTCCTGCCGGTAAAGATCCAGTTCTGAACTCAGGCCGACTACTGAGAAATTCGCCCATGCTTGCCAGTTGTTATTCAAATGCGTAGACTGCATTGCTGATTCTATTGCACAAGTTAAATATCTGAATGTTTTCTCAAATCGCAAGTCCGGATTGGACGCCGCCACTACCTTTTCTCCGCTGGGCTGGCGGGAAACGTTGGCTGAAATACTACTACGCCGACCTTTTTCCCAGTAAGGTCGACAGATACGTAGAGCCTTTCTTGGGAAGCGGAGCGGTTTTTTTCGGAATCGAAGCTAGCAGTGCTGTGCTTTCCGATACTAATATCGATTTGATAGATGCTTACCGAGCGATAAAAGAAGACTGGCAAAGTGTTGTGTCACAACTAGCCAAGCACGCGAGGAAACATTCTGAGGATTATTATTATGCACAACGCGCATCAATCCCACGTTTGCTGACTAACCGCGCTGCTCGTTTTATTTATTTGAATCGGACATGTTTTAACGGAATCTATAGGGTGAATCAGCGCGGTAAGTTTAATGTTCCAATTGGAACAAGATCCTCGGTTTTGCTTGATACAGATGATTTTGAGCGAGTTTCAAAACATCTTCAATCCGCGGAGCTTATTGCATCAGATTTCCAGTCAATTTTGCAGGCAACGTTTCCTGGTGATTTCGTCTTTGTCGACCCGCCTTATACTGTCGCACATAATACAAACGGATTCCTAAAGTATAACGAGAAAATTTTTAGCTGGGACGATCAGATCAGATTGCACAGTTCCCTTCAAGAGCTTTCCGGTCGTGGAGTTGATTTTATATTGACCAACGCGGACCACCCATCGATCGCCAACCTGTACTCCCATGATTTTTGTATTAATAGAGTGTCGCGTAACAGCAACATCGGTAGTCTCGTGGAGTGCCGAAATAGAATTACAGAATTGATAATCCGCCCAAAGAAATGACACATGTCCCAAATTGAACAAAAGTCATTCCTTGATCTTGCTGAAATAATATTGGCAGAGGTCAAAAAGCCACTATCCGCTCGAGAGATAGTTGCAATTGCCATGAGCCGAGGGTGGTTAAAAACTAGCGGTCAAACACCGTGGCAAACAATGAAGTCAAAACTTGCTATGGATGTGCTAAACAACGGTGAGAGTTCTCGCTTCCAACGCGCTTTTCAGGGTCTATTTACTCTACGGGACAGTGAAAGTGCAGAGTATATAGCAGCGAGATTTAAGAAGAATAAGATGGACGAAGATATTGCTGTTATTCGAGCTAGCGATCTTCATCTACTTATACCTCAGCCAGGCTATTTCCACTATGGTGTGAATCGCGGAAAACTCAATTCAATTGCGTTCAGTATGAGCCGAGGGGTAGCGGAGGAAGACTTTACTGTAATTCAACTAGTTTCTGTATTTCTTGTACATTACCGTGGTAAATTTTTAACGCATATGCGAAGTGCGCGGCTACCGGAGTCACGTCTACACGGCGAATATTCAATCATGTTGGGCGGACATGTGGCTATAGAGGATTTCGCTCAGCTTACGCTAGATCTTTTTGAAGAAGATTCCTTGTCTGATTGCTCCTATATTCTCCGTGAGTTAAGTGAAGAGCTAGTAATTCAAAGCGTTCCTAATGTATTGCCGTGCGGATATATTTACGACGATGTGCGGGAGGTAAGTAAGCAGCATCTAGGGCTTGTATATTTAGTAGACTTACAGAAGGAAAAATATGAAATCGGCGAGCGCGGATTTCTCATGAATTCGAAATTCGAAACGCCTATTCAGATCGAGGCAAGACTGGAGCAATTTGAAAATTGGTCCGTAACGTTACTTCACAATTTAGACCAAATGCTCAAAAAATAAAGAGGCAATTTTATGGCGGTCGAGTCATCATTTTTGGCAAAAGTTGTTTGGCGAGCAGGGCGCTTTCTTTTTTGGCTCTATAGAAAAATGGGGCTTAGTGATTTCGTTGCTTCACTCGCCTTGTTCACGTCGGCAGTAGTTCTCGGTTTGGTTTCGATATCATTGTTTTTTGAAGTGGTAAGAAATTCCTTAAAAATAAGCCCTGATGCCGTGCAGTTGACGCTATTAATTTCGCTGTCGCTGGGAGTGGCGGTGGGAATTTTCGGTGGCTTATATGTCTATCGCTTGCGGGTCATGGGGATATCCAGTGTGGATCCATCATCTGAGAGCGGCTTAGACTACCGCAGCGCGCTGTCTAAAGTGTCAGGAGGATTCGATTTCATGGGAGTTGGTGCATCGAAGTTGACTGAACAGAGACCGTACTTCGCAGAAGCGGTTGGTCGTATGAAGCAACAGCAACGGACGGTCAGAATATTGCTTTGTGACCCACGTTCTGAGGCGATTGGTGCACTGGAGCGACAAGCAGGCGTCGATATGGGGCGATATAGGACGAACGTAAAAAATTCTTTTTCCGAATTGCAGCATCTGCGCGGCCGTTTCAGGGGCGCACTTGAGATCCGCATGTATAACCCTGTGGATGAAACAGAGCTGCCTTCATTTCGCATGATGTTTCTTAACTCGGAGATATGCTTGGTATCGCCAGCCGTCCTTGGGGCTGCAAAGGAAGGACGTTTATTACCTCAACTACATTTGGTCGGGAAGATCCCGTTTGATTTGACACCAAATATTTATCATTCTTTCGAGCGCCTCTTCTCGCAGCAGTGGGCGAAGGCTGTGCCGATCGTGGACGTTGATTTTGAGGAAATCGCTCGCCTTAGCGTCACTCCCGCTGAAGGAGTAAAGTGAAACTGTCTGTTGCCACCGTCCATGGACGCTTTCAGCCCCCCCATCGTGATCACCTTGAGTACATGCTTGCAGCTTCAATCTTTACCAAGCACCTCATAATTGGAATTACGCAGCCGGACTCCGATGACCTCACGGATTGTCCAGAAGATCCGCATAGGGCGGAGCCCTCTGCTAACCCGCTTACTTATAGTGAACGTTGCGAAGCGATCGCGCAGATGCTATTGGCGGCCGGGCTCCTGTCCCAACAATTCTCATTTGTTAGATTCCCAATCGAGGTTCCGGACGATCTGCACCGCGCCCTTAGTACCGATGTTGTGTGCTTTACAACAATTCGTGACGAATGGAATCTTGTCAAGGTCGACCGATTGCGCGCGCTAGGGTATGACGTGAGAGTCTTGTGGGACCGTAGAAATGAACCAGGAATTCGGGGTACTGAAATTCGGCGAAAAATGAAAAACGGGGATGACTCTTGGGTACTGGAAGTTCCTGACGCCGTAGCAACTTTCCTTCGCGATTCCTCTATTCTTGGACGATTGCAGACTCATAAAAAATGAGATCACCTGGCAAAGATTCATTTTGTGGACGCTACGATGCGTCCGCGCCGCAGATAGGGGATTGTTGCTGCTCGAGTCGCGCCAGGTGATGGATCCATTCGTGATGTTCGCTACGACGTTTCAGTATGTATCGTCCAAAGATGGGCTTGCCCGGGCCCTGGCAACAATTGTGAGCTGCAGATGAATCAAAACATACGACTAAAAATAATCGATGTTTGCGACCAAAAAATAGCGCAGAAGGGCGAAACCGTCGGCCTGTCGTTCTATGCCTTTTTCGCGAACAAGAATGACAATCCGGCGCTGCTGATGGAGGTGGCGACGTGGTGGATCGAGCAGGAGCGGCTCGACCATTTCGAGAAGGCCGTCAAGATCCGCAAGCTCGTCAGCGCGATGTAAACAAGCTGCGCGCGGGCTGGCCCGGGCAACGGCCGCCGGCGTGGCCCGATTCGGGCCGGCCTGCGGTGCGATATAATCTCGTCCGCGAATCTTGTCCGCGCCGCCTACCGGCCGCTTTCCCATCTGCTTTCCCATCTCTTACCGATACTTGCCCACATGTCTTCAGATACGCCCACAAACGGCGCCAGCCGGCCCATGCTTTACGACCCGAGCGAACATCGGATCCGCAGTTTCGTCACGCGCGCGGGGCGCCTGTCGATCGCCCAGGCGCGCGCGCTCGAGGAGCTCGGGCCGCGGTTCCTGCTGCCTTACGTGAAGGCGCCGCTCGACGTCGAGCTGGCCTTCGGACGCAAGGCGCCGGTGATCCTCGAGATCGGCTTCGGGATGGGCGCGACCACCTCGCACATCGCCGCGGCCATGCCGGACAAGGACTTCATCGGGGTCGAAGTGCACACGCCCGGCGTCGGCAGCCTGCTCAAGCAGATCGGCGAGCAGGGGCTGACCAATCTGCGCCTGATCCAGCACGACGCGGTCGAGGTGCTCAATCAGATGATCAAGCCTGCTTCGCTGGCCGGCGTGCACGTGTTTTTCCCGGATCCGTGGCACAAGGCGCGCCACAACAAGCGCCGCCTGATCCAGCCGGAGTTCGTCAAGCTGCTCACCGACAGCCTCGCGCCGGGCGGCTACCTGCATCTGGCGACAGACTGGGAAGACTACGCGGTGCAGATGCTCGAGGTGCTCAGCGCCGAGGCGGGCCTGCGGAACACCGCCGAGGGCTATGCGCCGCAGCCGGACTACCGTCCGCTCACCAAGTTTGAGAACCGCGGGCTCAAGCTCGGGCACGGCGTGTGGGATTTGGTGTTCACCAAAAAGTAGGTTGTTGCGAGCAGTGACCGTCAAGGCGGTGCGGCCATAGAACTGTAGCACTAAGCAATTGTTCTATGGATCCCCGCATGCGCGCACTGCTGTCCCGGATAATTTACTTGACATGGCGATGCGCTGAATTGGTCACTACATCGCTGCAGAAATCGTATCGCAGACACTTTAATATCGAAATCAATGTCATTCCCGGGCTCGGCGCCCCCTCAGCGGGAACCCACGCACAATCCCGGGCCTGAGGATCCGAGCGCCGCGTATAGATAGGTTCAGCATGGGTCCCCGCTTTCGCGAGGATGACGTTGGCTATTTTTATCGATGAGGATCGGTAGCGCGATTTCTGCCGAGTTAACGACAAGTTTTCGCATCGGTGCGATGCCAAGGAAATTATCCCGCCGCGTGCGCATGCGCGAGGACGATGTCGGTTTTCTGTTTTCCGAAAATAGCCGCCGCACGATTCCTGTACCGGCCCGGCCGCCTCTCAGTCGAACTCGGAGATGATGGCGACGATTTCTTCGCCATAGGACGCGAGCTTCTTTTCGCCCACGCCCGTCACGCCGCGCAGGTCGTCGAGCGAGGTTGGTCGCGCCTTGGCGATCTCGCGCAGGGTGGCGTCGACAAAAATCACGTACGCCGGCACATTGTGCGCGCGCGCGGTCTCGACCCGCCACCAGCGCAGCTTGTCGAAGATGGCCTGCTCGGAGTTCGACAGGTCGCTCTCCACATAGCCCTTCGCCGCCGCCGGCGCGCGCTTGGCCTTGACCGGTTTCTGGTACTGGCGCAGTTGCACCTTTTGCCCGCCCTTGAGCACCGGACGCGCCGCGTCGGTCAGCTTGAGCGAGCTGTATAACTCGTGGTCGACCGTCACCAGCCCCATCGCGATGATCTGGCGCAAAATGGCGCGCCACTCGGCCTCGGCGCGCTCGCTGCCGATGCCGTACACCGACAGCGCGTTGTGGTGCCACTGCTTGATGCGGTCCGTCTCGACCCCGCGCAGCACCTCGATCACATGGCCGGCCGCGAAGCGCTGGTCGACCCGGTAGATCGCCGACAGCAGTTTTTGCACCGGCACCGTGGCGTCGAAGGAGATTGGCGGGATCAGGCAGGTGTCGCAATTGCCGCACGGGGTGGAGCGCTCGCCGAAGTATTCGAGCAAGCGCGTGCGGCGGCAGCTCATGGTCTCGCACAGGCCCAGCATGGCGTCTAGCTTGACCGACAACACGCGCTTGAAGGTCTCGTCGGCCTCGGACTCGTCGATCATGCGCCGCTGCAGCACCACGTCCTGCAGGCCGTAGGCCATCCAGGCGCTGGCCGGCAGGCCGTCGCGGCCCGCGCGCCCGGTCTCCTGGTAGTAGCCCTCGATGCTCTTTGGCAGGTCCAGGTGGCACACGAAGCGCACGTCGGGCTTGTCGATGCCCATGCCGAAGGCGATCGTCGCGACCATCACGATTTTCTCCTCGCGCAGGAAGCGCGCCTGGTTGGCGCTGCGCTTGGGGTAGTCCATGCCGGCGTGGTAGGGCAGGGCGCGGATCCCGTTCTCGTTGAGGAATTCGGCGGTCTCCTCGACCTTTTTGCGCGACAGGCAGTAGACTATGCCGGCGTCGTCGCCGTGTTCGGCCGTGATGAAGTCGAGCAGCTGCTTGCGCCCGTTCGCCTTTTCGACGATCTGGTAGCGGATGTTGGGGCGGTCGAACGAGGAGACGAACTGGCGCGCCTCGCCCAGTTGCAGGCGCAGCGCGATCTCGGCGCGCGTCTGGTGGTCGGCGGTGGCGGTGAGGGCGATCCGGGGCACGTCGGGAAAGCGCTCGTGCAGGATCGACAGCTTGATGTATTCGGGCCGGAAGTCGTGGCCCCATTGCGAGACGCAGTGCGCCTCGTCGATCGCGAACAGCGCGATTTTGGACGCCTCGAACAGGTCGAGGCAGCGCGTCGTCATCAGCCGTTCCGGCGCCACGTACACCAAGTCGATCTCGCCGGTGCGCACCAGGCGCTCGATGCGCATCGACTCTTCGAACGTCTGCGTCGAATTGAGGAAGGCGGCGCGCACGCCGACTTCGGCCAGCGCGTCGACCTGGTCTTGCATCAGCGCGATCAGCGGCGAAACGACCACGCCCACGCCGTCGCGCAGCAGCGCCGGAATCTGGTAGCACAGCGACTTGCCGCCGCCGGTCGGCATCAGCACCAGCGCGTCGCCGCCGCTGGCGACGTGTTCGACGATGTCGCCCTGCTGCCCGCGGAAGGCCGGATAGCCGAACACGGTTTGCAGTTGCTCGAGCGCGCGCGCTCCGATCCCGGTGCTCATGATGTCACTCCGTCCAGTTGACCCAGCCGTAGTGCGCGCTCGCCAGCACGAAGATGCCGAACGCGATGCGGTACCAGGCGAACGCGGTGAAGTCGTGGGTGCTGATGTAGCGCAGCAGCCAGCGCACGCACAAAAACGCCGAGATGAAGGCGGCCACGGTGCCCACCGCGAAGGTCGGCAGGTCGGCCGCCGAAAGCAGCTCCCGGTCCTTGTAGAGGGAATACGCGGCCCCGGCCATCAGGGTCGGTATCGCGAGGAAGAACGAGAATTCGGTCGCGGCCTTGCGCGGCAGGCCGAACATCATGGCGCCGATGATCGTCGCGCCCGAGCGCGAGGTGCCGGGGATCAGGGCGGCGGCCTGGGCCATGCCGACCTTGAAGGCGTCGAGCACGGTCATGTCCTCGACCGTCGTGATGCGGGCGATCGGCGGATGGGTCTTGTTGCGGCGCTCGACCCACAGGATGATCAGGCCGCCGATGATGAACGCCATCGCCACCGGCACCGGCTTGAACAGCTGCGCCTTGATCATCGAACCGAAGGCCAGGCCCAGCAATGCCAGCGGCAGGAAGGCGACGACCAGGTTGAGCAGGAATCGGCGCGCCTTCGGGTCGCTCGTCAGGCCGGTCGCGACCGCGATCAGGCGCGCGCGGTATTCCCAGCAGATGGCCAGGATCGCGCCGGTCTGGATGACGATCGAGAAAACTTTCCATTTTTCGCCCTCGAGGTCGAGCAGGCTGGCCGTCAGGATCAGGTGGCCGGTGGAGGAGATCGGCAGGAATTCGGTGAAACCTTCCACCAGGCCCATGATGACGGCCTTAAGCGCGAGAATAATGTCCATTAATTGTTGTCTGCAGGTATTTTTGTTGAGTATTGAAGGAAATATGCGGGCCGATGAGGCAACACTACGCGGGGTCGAAGCTTACCACGAGCGGGCCCCGCGCCGGTGGGATGGGCGCAAGGAGGCGGGGCGGTTACGAGGTCAGGCGGTCGAGCGTGGCGAGGAAATGCATGGCCTGGACGCGGCTGGCGCCGCACATCTCGTGCGAGGGCTGCAGGCTGGCGCAAACGGCGGGCCGTTCGGGATGGCCGAAAATCTTGCAGCCTTCGTCCGCGTCGAGCTGGATGCAGCGCACGCCGGCGGGCTTGCCATTTGGCATGCCCGGGATGGCCGAGGAGATCGACGGCGCGGTGCAGCACGCGCCGCAGCCGGCACGGCAGCTTGGGGCCGGCGGTGCGGGGTGCATGGAGGGGGATTCGGTTGGGCTGGACACGGGCGCCAGTATAGCGCGCCGCCGCCTGCCCTGGCGTGGTTCGCGTCCTGGTCACGGCCCCTGGGCAAGCACGCAGGCGCGCCCCCTTAGCTTCGCGCCCGCCCCCTGCCGCGCAGGCGCAGCGCGTTGGCGATGACCGACACCGAGCTCAGGCTCATGGCGAGCGCGGCGATCATGGGCGAGAGCAACTGCCCCGTGAACGGGTAGAGCACGCCGGCGGCGATCGGGATCCCGAGCGCGTTGTAGACAAACGCGAACGCGAGGTTTTGCCGCATATTGCGCACCGTGCTTGTGGAAAGGGCGCGCGCCTGGGCGATTGCGCGCAGGTCGCCCTTGACCAGGGTCAGGTGGGCGCTGCCGATGGCCACGTCGGTGCCGGTGCCCATGGCGATGCCGACGTCGGCGCGCGCGAGCGCGGGCGCGTCGTTGATGCCGTCGCCGGCCATCGCGACCACCCGCCCTTCGCCCTGCAGCCGCTCGACCAGCAACAGCTTGTCGTGCGGGCGCACCTCGCCGTGGACCTCGCCGATGCCGAGCCGGCTCGCGACCGAGCGCGCCGTGGTCAGGCCGTCGCCGGTGGCCATGATCACGCGCATGCCGCCGCGCACCAGCGCGGCGAGCGCCTCGGCGCTGCCGGGCTTGACCGGGTCGGCGATCGCGACCAGCCCGGCCAGGCGGCCGTCGCAGCCAAGGTAGACCACGCTGGCGCCGTCGATGCGCAGGCTCTCGGCCTCGGTCTGGAGCGCGCGCCAGTCGATGTGCTCGGCCTCCATGAGCGCGGTGTTGCCGAGCGAGACGCTCTGGCCGGCCACGACGCCGCGCACGCCGATGCCGCTGGCCGACTCGAACGCCGACGGCCGGGTGAGGCCAAGGCCCCGGCGGCGCGCCTCGGCCACGATGGCCTGGGCCAGCGGATGCTCGCTGCCCTGGTCGATGCTGGCGGCCAGCTCGAGCACCTCGGGCGCGGAGAAGCCCGGCGCCGGCACCACCCGCTCGAAGCGCGGCCGGCCCTCGGTCAGGGTGCCGGTCTTGTCGACGATGATGGTGTCGACCTTGCGCAGCGTTTCGATCGCGGCGGCGTCGCGGAACAGGATGCCCTGGCCGGCCGCGCGCCCGGTGGCGGCCATGATCGACATGGGGGTGGCCAGCCCGAGCGCGCAGGGGCAGGCGATGATCAGCACGGCGACCGCGTTGACGAAGCCGTACACCCAGCGCGGCTCGGCGGGACCGGCCAGGCCCCACACGAGCAGCGTCAGCAGCGCGATGGAGGCCACCGCGAGCACGAAGTAGCCGGCCACGACGTCGGCGATGCGCTGCATGGGGGCGCGGGTGCGCTGCGCCAGCGCGACCATCTGGACGATTTGCGCGAGCACGGTCTGGGCGCCGATTTTTTCGGCCCGCATGACCAGGCTGCCGCTGGTGTTGAGCGTGGCGCCGATGAGTTTGTCGCCGGGGCGCTTGTGCACGGGCAGCGGCTCGCCCGTGAGCATGGCCTCGTCGACGGCGCTCTCGCCCTCGGTGACGGCGCCGTCGACCGGGACTTTTTCGCCCGGGCGCACGCGCAGCAGGTCGCCCACGTGCACGTGCGTGAGCGCGATGTCGGCCTCGCTGCCGCCGGCGTTGATGCGGCGCGCGGTGCGCGGCGCGAGCCCCATGAGGGCCTTGATCGCGGCCGACGTCTGCCCGCGGGCGCGCAGTTCGAGGATCTGGCCGAGCAGGGTCAGCGAGACGATCACGGCGGCCGCCTCGAAATACACGCCGACGCGGCCATGCCCTGCAAACCCGGCCGGGAACAGGCCGGGCGCGAGCGTGGCCGCCACGCTGTACCAGTAGGCCGCGCTGACGCCGCCGGCGATCAGGGTCCACATGTTGGGGCTTCGGTTGCGCACCGAGTCGATGCCGCGGCGCATGAACGGCAGCGCCGCCCACAGCACCACCGGACTCGCCAGCGCCAGCTCGATCCAGTTCTGCCCCGGCACGCCCAGCGGGAACCAGCGCGGCGCGGCCATCGCGAGCAGGACCAGGGCGACCGTCGGCGGCAGCGTCCACCAGAAGCGGCGCCGGAAGTCGGCCAGCTCGGGCGGGGCGTCGTCTGAGAGCGAGGGCAGCAGCGGCTCGAGCGCCATGCCGCACTTGGGACAGCTGCCCGGCGCGTCGCGGCGGATCTCGGGATGCATGGGGCAGGTGTAGATTGTGCCGGCCGGCGCCGGCGCCGGCGGCCCGGGCCGCGCGTGGCCGCCGTGGCCGGGGTGTCCTTCGGGCGAGGCGGGGATTGGTTTCATGGCATACACACCTAAGCTAGAGCTAAGCGCCGATTGTCGTGGCCTATCCTACGGACCACCCCCCTCAAGTTGTTTGAGCTGCCTCAATAATGGCGCGCTTGGGGCGGGCCGTCGTGCCTTTTAATTGCCCGGCATCATCGTCAATACGTGAAGAAGCTGAACAATGCGCGGCCGATGTCGGGTATGATTTCGGCCACCTTCACCGTACCTTCACCGCTCCCGGAGTCACCCATGCGCAAGATGATGTTCGTAATGATGATGGCGTTCGCCGCCCCGGCCTTCGCCGCAACGCCGCAGGAGACCGTGAACGGGTTCCACGCCGCGATGAGCGCCGGCGACAAGGTCAAGCTCGCCTCCTTCCTCTCGCCCGACGTGCTGATCTACGAATCCGGTTTCGTGGAGCGCTCGCGCGCCGAGTACGCCAGCCACCACCTGGGCGCCGACGTCGCGTTCGCCAAGGCGGTCACGCGCAAGGTGCTCAAGCATGGCGCGCGCGTCGCCGGCAACCAGGCCGTGCTGTGGGAGGAAACCGAAACCACCGGCACCTTGAAGGGCAAGCCGGTGCACGTGTTCGGCACCGAGACCACGGTCCTCGAAAAGGTCGGCGCCGACTGGCTGATCGTGCACGTGCACTGGTCCTCGCGCAAGGCAAAGTAGTCCGCGCCGCGCGGGCGCCGGGCGCGCCCGCCGCTTGAGTGTCTTTGCGGCTGTGATACACTGCGCGCATGAATCGTGTGCTTAAAATGTGCCTCGTGTGGCTGTTGCTGATCGCGCTCCCCCTCCAGGGGTTTGCCTCGGCAACCATGTTCTCGTGCGGCACCGAAAGCACGCACCACGCGCCCGACACGGTTGCCGCGGCGCGCGGCGAGGCCGACGCGCCCAAAAGCGCCGGCCATTGCGATCCATCGCAGAACGGCCAACCGGGCGCCGCCGCGCCGGCCGACGCGCCCGCCGATTCCTCCTTCCACGACTGCAAAAACTCCTGCAACGCCTGCCAGGCGTGCTGCGTGGGCGCCGTGCTCGTGTCCGGCTTCTCCGTCTGGAAACCGGCCGCCGTAGCGACGGAACTGCCTTCCGCCTCTCCCCAAGTGTTCGCCTCCGGCCACATTCCCGGCGGCCTCGAACGACCACCCCGCCTCCCCATCGCTTGATCCATTCCTGAACGCCATGTGCCGGGCCTAGCGCGCCGCCCAGGCGTTTCCGGATCGATTGCGCGCGCCGTCCGACCGCGCGCGCCCGACATCGTTGTCGATCCGACAGCGTGAATCCGTATCGAAAGTGATGCAAATGAATCCATATTTCCGCGCCGGCGCGTTGGCGCCGCTGCTGCTCGGCGCCGCCGCGTGCGCGCACGCCCAGGACGCCGGCCTGCACGCGGCCTTCGAGGCGGCATGGCAGCGCCAGCCGGCCCAGCAGGCGCAGGCCGCGCGCCAGGCCGAGCTCGACGCCAAACTGCGCGCCGCCGGCGCGCTGACCCCGGCGCCGGCCTCGGTGTCGGTATCGCAGCGCACCGACCAGATCGGCAGCAAGCTGGGCCAGCGCGAGGCCGAGGTCGAGTTCGACGTGCCGCTGTGGCTGCCGGGCCAGAAAGGCCGTGAGCGCGCCCTGGCGCGGGCCGAGGGCGGCGTCTACGCGGCCGCCCAGCGCCTGGCGCAATGGCGCCTGGCCGGCGAGCTGCGCCAGGCTTACTGGCAGGCGCGCATCGACGCCGACGAGCATGCGCTGGCCGTGCAACGCAGCGCCAGCGCGCGCGCGCTCGCGGCCGACGTCGCGCGCCGGGTCAAGGCCGGCGAGCTGGCCCGGGTCGACGCCAACCGCGCCACCGGCGAGGAGCAGGGCGCGCGC
>NZ_PXWF02000014.1 GCF_003011895.2 Massilia glaciei
AGGGCCTTTAGTTTCTAATGACGACTGGCGGCTTCGGCGCGATAGCTGCCTTTCGTTTCGGACGAGCCAACCCCTCCAAACCAAGGTCGCAGCCGACAAAAACACCAGCTCAATTAACGATATAAACCATTTATATCGTTAAATCATCAGCGCAAAGTTATAGGTCAGTGTGCTTCACTAAGCCGCACAGTAAGCCGACCAAGCCTGCATCAAGAGGATTCGCTTTTCCAGCAAATCGCCGCGGCGATAGGCCGCCTCCACCTTGTCCGGCAAACTATGCGCCAGCGCATGCTCGCAAACCTCGCGTGAAAATGTATTGCCGGCCTCTTCGGAACACCAGTCGCGGAAGCTCGACCGGAAGCCGTGGACCGTGATGTCGCCCCGCCCCATCCGCCTTAACACGGCCGTCAAGCTCATATCGGACAGGGGCGTCGCCTTGTCCCGGCCGGGGAAAACAACGTCGTCACCGCGCTCCAGAGACTGCAGCAGGGCCATCGCGCGGGTCGAGAGAGGAACGCGGTGCTCCTTCCCCGCCTTCATGCGCTCGGCTGGAATGGTCCACAGTCTCGCGGCCAAGTCGATCTCGGCCCAGGTCGCACCACGTACCTCGCCCGAGCGGCACGCCGTCAGGATCGCGAACTCGATCGCGCGAGCGGCTCCCTGAGCAATCTCATGAAACCGCCGATCTCCCGCCA
>NZ_PXWF02000140.1 GCF_003011895.2 Massilia glaciei
GGAGCTAAATGGATACCCCTTATATCGATACAGTATTGCTCAAAATTGTTGCACTTGGCTGTTCCGGTAATTCTTCTGCGGGTTCGTCCACTCAGGCCAGCGGCTGGATCGCCCTGCCGATCTCGACGTACCAAGCCTGTGCCACACACTTTCGCGTCAGCGGATCGGCCTCGATGCCGGGCGAAGGAACGCGTGTGCCCTGCCCGCGAGCCGGCGGCGTTCCGGCAGGCTTCTGCAACGATAAATCGCCCTTTTTCCGGCCGCGTGGACCGAACACTAGGCGCCCGCCGACGGCCGGCTCGAGCGCCCCCGCTTGGCGCTGTGTGGTTAGGCGTTGGCACCAAGCTGCTGGCCAGCGGCGACCGGAGCCGTTCGGCCCAGCCTGACTTGGCCGGCAGCGCCTGCGCTGCGCCGATTCTGGCACCACTGGATCTTGCTGCGTGATTTTCAGGCGGGTCTCAGTGGACTGGTTCGAGCATGCGCACCTTAGCGTACTATTTTTTCCGAATTCTGTGGGCGCCCCAAGAAGGACCTGATCGACGCGGTGTCGAGGGTGTATGACATGGAGCCGGTGGCGCCGACGACGATCGACGAGAGGATGCTCGAGCCAGAAAGCTACGCGGACGGTATGTGATCTGCTCGGCTTGCTACTTACCCTGCGCGGCACATCGTGCAACAGCTGCATCATTGGCCAAATTCAGGCAGTGTCGAAGGTCGCCGGATTTCCTCGGTGAGGAAGATGCGCGGCGTTTCATCGAAGAATTGTCTGGTATTGCCATGCTCTCAGTAGGTGATGATGTAGCAGGTTCAGGCCTTGCAATCGATGTAGCCGGTGTCGCGGGAGCTTGGGAGCCAAAATTTTGTTGTAATACCATTGCCACGACATATATGCTGAAGAAAGCTATGACCAAGCCAACAGCTGCAGTGATGATGGCGATCAACACTTGCTTGGCCTTGTCCGCAGCGTTCGTCATGATTAGGGCGACCTCACCCATGACTGGTTTTGAGGAAACGTTCTTGGGAGATCTCGAATCAATACTTTCTGTTATCAATAAATAGGCTACGCCAACGCACAACAAGTCAGTGATGATGAAACCGGGGTTCCCGGTAAAAAGGCCCAGCAACGCCATCGCTATCGCTGCGATGGTGGTCTTCGCTTTATTGTTCGTATGCATCCCTACGACATAGACGATGACTGCTGGGACTACGGCGATAGCAAATATCGTAAGGGACATGGTTCAGCCTCTTTCTTGGCGCTATTCGGCAGTGGGTATTCGGTCAGTATATCGGAGACTACTCCTGCGCCCCGGGGAGAAGCAGCGCCGCGCGCCTGATGCCCTCGGACAGCTCGTCGCCGCAAGGCCGAGACGAAGAAACCCGACGCCGAGCTCGCCGAGCCGGACGACACCGAGGAGGACAACGATGGCAATAGTAGTGACTAGCTTGTTGCGGCTGACCGAAAATTGACCCACCTACGAGGGGTATGCTGATCGAAAATTGACCCAGGTGTTCTACTACTGCTGCCCACATTTTGGGCAGGAGAAAAAAGGTGATAACCATGGAAATTTTAGGCAAGATTCGACGGATGTACCTGCGCGACAAGTTGTCGTTGCATGAGATAACGAAGCGCACGGGCCTGTCGCGCAACACGATACGCAGTTGGCTGCGCAAGCCCGAGAACGAGACCTCGCCTCCGACGTACGTCAGGGAAAAGAGCCCCGGAAAATTGAGTCCCTACGACGCCACGCTGGAACTGGCGCTCAAGGCCGACGCGCTTCGCAACAAGCAAAACAGGCGTACCGCCAAGGCGCTGTTCATCCAGATCAAGGCTGACGGCTATGTCGGCTGTTACTGCCAAGTCACAGCCTTTGTTCGTGGCTGGCGCGGACGCGAAGGCAAGGCACCGCATGCCTTCGTACCGCTCAAGTTCGCTCTGGGCGAGGCGTTTCAGTTCGACTGGAGCGACGAGAGCCTGGTGATCGGCGGCATCTACCGGCGCATGCAGGTATCGCACATGAAATTGTGCGCCAGTCGCGCCTTCTGGTTGGTAGCCTATCCGACCCAGGGGCACGAGATGCTGTTCGATGCCCATACACGCTCGCTGGCTGCCTTGGGCGGGGTGGCCCGTCGCGGCATCTACGACAACATGAAGACAGCCGTCGACAAGGTCAATAAAGGCAAAGGCCGGGCGGTCAACAAGCGCTTTGCCGCGATGTGCAGCCACTATCTGTTCGACCCTGATTTTTGCAACCGGGCCTCCGGTTGGGAAAAGGGCATCGTAGAAAAGAACGTGCAGGACAGTCGGCGGCGCATCTGGATCGATGCGCAAAGCCTGCAGTTCGGTTCCTTCGACGAACTCAATGTTTGGCTCGGCGAGCGCTGCAAATCGCTGTGGGATACGATGCGTCACCCGGAGCACCCGCAATTCAGCATTGCCGAAATGCTGGAACAGGAGCGCGCCGAAATGATGCCCATGACGACGCCGTTCGACGGCTACGTGGAGAAGGCGGCGCGGGTATCGAGCACGTGCCTGGTCAGCGTGGACCGCAACCGCTACTCGGTGCCGTGCGAACTAGCGGGTCAGATGGTGAGCACCCGGCTTTATCCGAATCGCGTCCGCGTCGTGGCCGCCGATGCCGTGGTGGCGGACCATGAGCGGCTCGCCGATCGGAATCATGTCCGTTACGACTGGCAGCACTACATCGCGCTGGTCGATCGCAAACCTGGGGCACTGCGAAATGGCGCTCCGTTCGCCGACATGCCCGAGCCGCTCAGACAGCTCAAGCTCGGCCTGCTGCGACACGAAGGCGGCGACAGGGTCATGGCGCAGGTGCTGGGCGCGGTGCCCGTGGCGGGGCTGGAGGCGGTGCTGGTGGCGGTGAACTTGGTGATTGCGTCCGGCGCACTGAGCGCCGAACACGTGCTCAATGTGCTGGCGCGGCTCACTGCCGCCCCGCAGCCTGCAAGCGTCGAGACGAGCCTGCAGCTCAAGGAGGCGCCGCTGGCCAACACCAGCCGGTACGACAGCCTGCGCTGCAGTAGTGGCGACGGCGACGACGCCAGCATGGCCATGGAGGTTGATCATGCGTGACATCACCAACGAGCTCAAAGAGCTGCGCTTGCATGGGATGGCCAGTGCTTGGGCCGATTTGACGGATGCGGGGACGGCGACAACGGAGTCGTCCCGATGGCTGATCGAACATCTGCTGCAGGCCGCGCATACCGACCGGGCCATGCGCTCGGTGAGATACCAACTCACTGCTGCCAAGTTCCCGGTGCATCGGGACCTGGCCGGTTTCGACTTCGAATCGAGCAAGGTAGATGAGCGCCTGGTACGCCAATTGGCGACACTGACCTTCACCGACACGGCGCAAAACGCGGTCCTCATCGGTGGTCCGGGAACGGGGAAGACGCACCTGGCCACCGCCATCGCAGTGAATGGCATCGCCTCGAACGGCAAGCGGGTGCGCTTCTATTCGACGGTCGATTTGGTCAATATCCTCGAACAGGAAAAGCGTGATGGCAAAGCCGGCCGCACCGCGTTGGCCCTGATGCGGATGGATTTGGTCGTACTTGACGAGCTCGGATATTTGCCGTTCAGTCAGGCCGGCGGGGCCTTGCTATTTCATCTGCTCTCCAAACTGTACGAGCATACCAGCGTGGTCATCACGACCAATCTCAGTTTCGCTGAATGGTCAAGCGTGTTCATCGATGCAAAGATGACCACGGCCTTGCTGGATCGGTTGACCCATCACTGCCACATCGTAGAAACCGGTAACGAGTCGTATCGCTTCCAACAAAGCACGATGGCAGCGAAAAAACGAATCAAGGCGCGTGAGCAGAATCGCAAGGCAAGAAAGTCAGCGCCGCCGCAAGAACCGTTCTAAAGCGTCTCGGAAGTCGATTCAATATAAAGGATAAATCGTTTATATCGTTTATATTTATTATTTGACGACAAGGGGGATTCGCAACGGGCTACGCCCTGCGCCAATCCCCCTTGCTATTTGGTATACTTATCCACAGCTGCCAGCATCAATCGCAGCGTCCGCCCCTGGGTCAAATTTCAATCAGCAGGGTGGGTCAATATTCAATCAGCGCCAACACTCAGCCCCCTATTTCGTGTAGACCCACGCCAGACCGCGCTCCACTTGGGCGCGATTGACATCGATGCCGGCGCACGACACAAGCGCCACCGCGCGGCCGTTGGCGCGCTGTCCGAATCCTTGTCGTTTTT
>NZ_PXWF02000141.1 GCF_003011895.2 Massilia glaciei
CGCGCTGGCGCTCGCCGCCCGACAACTCGCCCGGCACGTGGGCCACGCGCTTGGCCAGGCCGACACGCTCGAGCAGGGCCTGGGCCCGGACCACGGCGACGGCGCGCCGCTCGCGCCGGATCATGAGCGGCATGGCCACGTTGTCGAGCGCGGAGAACTCCGGCAGCAAATGGTGGAACTGGTACACGAAGCCGAGTTCGGCGTTGCGCAAGTCGCCGCGGCGCGACTCCGACAGCGTCGCGAAGTCCTTCCCGCGCAGCGTGACGGAACCGGTGGTCGGCGTGTCGAGCCCGCCGAGCAGGTGCAGCAGGGTCGACTTGCCCGAGCCCGAGGCGCCGACGATGGCCACGCGCTCGCCGCGGAACACGCTGAAGTCGACATGGCTAAGCACCGGCACCCGGTAGCTGCCCTGGGTGAAGGTCTTGCCCAGGTCGCGGCACGACAGGACGGGATCGTTCGCGGTGTTGCCGTTCGCGGTGTTGCGGTTCGTGGGGTTAGCGGTCGTGGTGTTACCGTTCGTCATATTGCTCAAGGCATCGCTCAGCGGGTTGGTCTTGGGATTATTCTTGGGATTATTCATAGCGCAGCGCCTCCGCCGGCTTCACGCGCGAGGCGGCCCAGCTCGGATAGAGCGTGGCGGCAAAGGCGAGCACGACGGACAGGATGCCGACCTTGAACACGTCGGGCCAGCGCAGCTCGGACGGGATGGCGCTGGTCATGTAGATATCGCCGGGCATGATCTGGGCGCCGAACAGGCGCTCGATGAACGGCACGATGGCTTCGATATTGTAGGCCACGGCGACCCCGGCCGCGACCCCGGCCAGGCTGCCGAGCAGCCCCACCAGAGCGCCCTGGACCATGAAAATTTTCATGATCGAACTGGGCGACGCGCCCAGCGTGCGCAAGATGGCGATGTCGGCCTGCTTGTCGGTCACGGTCATGACCAGCGTCGAGACCAGGTTGAAGGCGGCCACGGCCACGACCAGGGTCAGGATGAAGAACATCATCTTCTTCTCAATCTGGACGGCGGCGAACCAGGTCTTGTTCTGCTCGGACCAGTCGGTGACGGTGGGCCGGCCCGGCATGCTGCGTTCGAGCTCGGCGGCCACGAGGGGCGCGGCGTGCATGTCGTCGATGCGCAGGCGCAAGCCGGCCGGCGCGGCCAGGCGCTCCATCTTTTGCGCGTCGTCGATGTGGACGAAGGCGAGCGTGGCGTCGAACTGGGGGTGGCCGATCTCGAAGATGCCGGCCACCTGGAACGAGCGCATGCGCGGCAGCACGCCAGCCGGGGTGGTCTGGGCCTGGGCCAGCGTCATGGTGACCTTGTCGCCGAGCCCGACGTTGAGCGAGCGCGCCAGGCCGTAGCCGAGCACGATGTTGAAGGAGCCCGGCTGCAGCGCGGCGAAGCTGCCGATGCCGACCTTGGCGGCCACGTCCGAGACCTTGTGCTCCTCCGACGGCAGCACGCCGCGGATCACGGCCGGGCGCATGGCGCCCTCGCGCAGCAGCATGCCCTGGGTCTGCACGTAGGGCGCGGCGCCCTTGACGGCCGGGTTCTTGAAGGCCTCGGCGGCGGCCGCGCGCCAGTCGGGCATGCCGCCCTCGCGGGTCAGCTCGATGTGCGCCAGCACCGACAGCATGCGGTCGGTGACCTGCTTCTGGAAGCCGTTCATGATCGACAGCACGATGATCAGCGCGGCCACGCCGAGCGTGATGCCGGCCACCGAAATGAGCGAAATGAACGAGATGAAACCGTTGCGCCCATCGCGCTTGCCGGCGCGCGTGTAGCGCAGGCCGACCTGCCATTCGTAGGGCAATTTGTGAATCAGACTCATGGGCTCCAAAAGGTCGATGACGTGTGAAGCCGCAGTTTGCCACACAAAGCTCATCCATGAACAGGATGTTGCCATATTGGGGCGGGGGCCGGGCCCGGCCGCGGGGCCGCAAATCTCCCGGAACTCCGGGGCGGGCCGCCCCATCAAACGACATCGGCCGCTTTTTTTGCGTCATTTTCGCTTTTGACTGCTCTATTGACTGCTCTATCAAGACAGGAGGACCACCATGGCATTCAGCTTATTCGACTCGAAGGGTGTCGACATCGACAACCAGCGCTTCACGTGGCGCGACATGGTTCAAAAACCCATCAGCAAACTCGACGACGACGCCTTCACGCGCGTGCGCATCATCCTCACCAACGGCATCGAGCTCGAGGCGCTGCGCTTCGGCCACATGGCGGCGCGCTTCAACCAGGAGCTGCGCGTGCCGTTGGCCAAGGTGCGGCGCGCCGAGCAGCACCAGGCCACCACGGTCAACTGGCTGCTCGGGTCCGACCACTCCCCGCTCGAGACCACCATCGCCTACGAGCAGGTCGCCATCGAGGTCACCGCCGCCGTCGCCCAGCGCGAGTCCGACCCGTACCTCGCCCAGGTCTACCGCTTCGGCCTGCTCGAAGACTTCGACCACTTGTACCGCTACTCGGCCATGCTCGACCGGCTCGAGGGCAAGGACGCCAACAACATCTTGCAAAGCTACACCGACATCATCCCGGGGCGCCCCACGAGCGAGCACCACCGCGCCCCCGGGGACGACCTGCGCACCCCGTACGACTGCACCAGCGCCGACATGCTGAGCAAAATGCACGCCCTCCTGATCGTCTCGGGCGAGGCCCAGACCCACAACTACTACATGAACGTCGGGCCGCAGTTCTCCGACCCGCTCGCGCGCCAGCTCTACGCCGAGATCGCCTCGATCGAGGAGCAGCACGTGACCCAGTACGAGTCCATGCTCGACCCGTCCGAGAGCTGGATCGAGCAATGGCTGCTGCACGAGGCCACCGAGTGCTACAACTACTACAGCTGCATGCAGCAGGAGACCAACCACCACGTCCGCGCGATCTGGGAGCGCTTCCTCGACTACGAGCTGGGCCACTTCCACATGGCGTGCGAAGCCCTCAAGCAGTACGAGCGGCGCGACCCGGCCGAAATCATCACCAACGACATCGCCGAGCCGCTCGCGTTCCGCAGCCAGCGCGACTTCGTGCGCAAGGTGCTCGCCGACGAGGTCGACCTGCGCACCGACGGCACCCGGTTCGTGCCGATCGACCAGGAGGGCGCGGCCTCGCGCCGGTACCGCGACGGCCTCAACGCGCACGGCTCGCCGAGCCAGACCGTGGCCTCGGGCTACATCTGGACCCCGGGCGGCGAACTGAGCCGGGGCGGACCGGCTACCGCGGCCGGCGGTGTGACCCACTGAACCGGGGACGAGGCAAAGTCCGCGCAGTACGCGACACCAAGAACTTCAAGCAACATCGTCCCCGCGCAGGCGGGGACCCATAGAACACCGGCCAAAAACGGCAGACTCTACCCAGCAGGAGGATATATGGCTCAGACAGAACACGTAGGCATGAACAAGACGGGCATCCAGATGTCGCCCATCGACAGCAAGGCGATGCAAGACATCGGCCCCCACCTGGCGGGCGACCAGGGCGACGAGTCGGCGCTCGCCGACATGCGCAACGACTACATCGCCAACGCCGACCCGCTCGGCTCGATTCCCCTCCCGGGCACCATGACGGGCGCCGTCAGCATGGGCGTGCAAATGCTAAAGGGCAACAGCCCGCAAATCCTGATCGACAAGCTCGGCGAGCGCCTGGCGTTCGAGCGCACCGGCACCCGCCTCTACGACGCGCTGATCACCAAGTGCGAGGTGCTGCTCGACGGCGACATCAGCATGACGCTCGAGGACCTCGAGCACATCCGCGCCGACGAGGCGCGCCACTTCATGCTGGTCAAGGACGCGATCGAATCGCTGGGCGGCGACCCGACCTCGCAAACGCCGAGCGCCAACCTGGTCGGGGTCGAATCGATGGGCCTGATCCAGGTGCTCAACGACCCGCGCACGAGCGTGGCGCAGTCGCTGCACGCGATCGTCACGGCCGAGCTGAGCGACAAGGCCGGCTGGGAGACCCTGCTCGCGCTGGCCGACGAGCACGGCCTGACCGAACTGGTCAACGACTTCACGATCGCCCTCAACCAGGAGCGCGAGCACCTCGCGCTGGTGCAAACCTGGTACGAGGAGGCGCTGGGGTTGACCTATGGCGACGTCGACATCGCGGGCGACACCGGAGCGCAGCCGGGGCAGATGTCGCAGGGCGATTGCATGAAGGATTAG
>NZ_PXWF02000142.1 GCF_003011895.2 Massilia glaciei
CCGCGGGCGCTGCATCCGGAGCGCATCGAGATCGTGCGCGCGCTGCCGCCCGGGCCCGGCGCCCCGCGCCGCGACGAGCCCGCGGGGTGGCGCGCGGCGCCGGACTGAGAGGCTGAGAGTCTTTCGATCATGCCCGCTCATCACGCCAGAAAAACTCTCCGCCTCTGAGCGCCTGGCAGCGTCCTAAACGAGGCCGCAGGCGACCGCGCGCGAGACCGCCTGGTGGCGGCTGGTGACGTCGAACTTGGTCATGATGTTGCGCACATGGTGCAGCACGCCGTGCTCCGACAGGTGCAGGATCTGGGCGGTCTCCCAGGTCGACTTGCCGCCGGCGATCCACTTGAGGCATTCGAGCTCGCGCGGCGTGAGCGGCGCCTTGAGCGCGCGGCCGCTCTTGTTGACCAGGCGCGACATGGCCTCGTGCACGAAGTTGGCGATCAGGGGGCCGTAGAACAGATTCTCCTGGATGAACTCGCTCGCATCGACGACATCGGCCCCGAGCACCAGGCTGAGCATGCCGATGTCGCCGTCCTTGTTATGGACCGGAAAGCTGACGCCCGATTCGAGGCCGTGGCGCTTGGCGTCGGCCGAGAAGCGCTTTTGCTCCTCGGTCACAAATATCTTCGGCTCCCAGACCATCGGCGTGAGCTTGCGCTCGGCGTGCTGGAGCGCGGGATCGATGCGGCTCAGGTTGTTGTTCTCGTAGTGCTGCAGCCAGGCCAGCGGAAAATTGCTGAGCACCCGGTCGAGGCTGCTGCTACGGTCGAGCATGAACCGGGCCCGGTAGAAGAAATGCTCGAAACCCAGGTGCTGGGTAAGCTGATGCAGGATTGTTTCGAGTTGCTGCTCGTTTTGGCATTGGTTCACCTTCTTGAGCAAACTGAGCGCGCTCGATGTGTCGTGTAGAGTCTCCATGCGACCTCGTATTTTATATGCAACGATTTTGTCAAACCAGTGTTGCACTGTAATAAAATTTCCAAGGTGCGCACTTGACGAAGATCAAGCATTGGTCGCGATGGCGGACACTTTCTCTGACCGCGCCGCTTGCGTCGGCGCGGGCGGCCTGCGGCGCCGGGCCGCCCGCCGTTTCAGCCGCAGCTGCCGATCGCGCCGCAGGCGGTGCAAAACTCGCAGCCATCCCTGTTGATCACGGTCTTGTTGCCGCACTCGGGGCACGGTTTTCCCGCCAGGGTCGGGGCGCCGCGGGCGGCGCGGCCCGGTTCGTCCGAGACCACCCCCATCGCGGCCACCGGCGCGCCCGCCTCGGTCAGGATGCCGAGCATCGCGTAGCGGTGGATCGCCAGTTGCGCGATGTAGGCCACGGTCGACGGATAGTTGGCCTGGCGCGCCTGGCCCGGCACGCGCGCGAGGAAGTCGCCGCGCGGCTCTGCGTAGTTTAGCAACTTGCGCAATTTCATGCCGATCCAGGCCGGGTCGACCACGCGCATGTCGAGGCTGAGCAGCTTGCACAGGCCGTCGAGCGCGCGCGGGTGGGCCCCGGTGAGCCAGATGCTGTACGGGCGGCGCGTGCCGTCGGGCATTTGCAGCTCCTTGAGCATGAGCACGAAGTCGTCGCCGGTGGCCGGGTTGCGCACGTCGGCCACCCAGGCCAGCGTGCCGTCGGTGCCGGTCTTGGGCTCGCGCGGCGCGAACAGGGCGTCGAGCACCGGGCTCGGGTCGTTCTCGCGCGCCTCGAGCGCGCCGAGCTGGTGGCAGCGCCACTCGACCAGTTTCGCCAACGCGGCCGTGGTGCTGGGCACCTGCACCGGCGCGCCGTGGGGCGGCATCGGCATCTCGAAACCGTCGCCGTAGGCGCCGGCCAGCATCGACAGTTTCTTGCGCAGCCAGCCGCGGTCGTCGGCGCGCATGTCGGCCGACAGCGTCTTGGCGATCGCGTCCAACCCGCGCGGCGGCTGGCCGCCGAGCACCCAGACCTCGAACGGCACCCCGTCCTGGTCGGCCACCACGACCGCGAAGTCGCCGTGCGGCGTGCGGATGGTGGCGCTGACCCACGCCGGGGCGCCGGCGGGCAGGCCCGGGCGCGACGGCCAGCGCAGCGAGGCCAGTGGCGGCGCCTTCGCCACCTCGGTCAGCACCAGCCGCTTGTCCTGCTCCGACAGCGTCATCGGCTGCGGGTTGGCCAGCGCCCCCGGCACCGACAGCACGGCCCCGAGCACGCTGTTGGGCCGGTAGGTGGTGATGCCCTTGAGGCCCTGGCGCCAGGCCTCGGTGTAGAGATCCTTGAACGCCTCGAACGGATAGTTCTCGGGCACGTTGACGGTTTTCGAGATGGCCGCGTCGATGTAGGGCGCGACGGCGGCCACCATCAGCATGTGGTCGGCGGCGGAGATTTCGAGCGCCGAGACGAAGGCGGCCGGCAGCTGGGCGACGTCGTGCCCGAGCTCGCGGTACAGGCGGTAGGCGTGGTCCTCGACCAGGTAGTCCTTCTTGCCGCCGTCGGCCATGCGCTTGGTGCGCTGGTAGTACCACGAGAACGCCGGCTCGATGCCGTTCGAGGCGTTGTCGGCGAAGGCGAGCGAGATGGTGCCGGTCGGCGCGATCGAGACCAGGTGCGAATTGCGGATCCCGTGCGCGCGGATGCGCGATCTGAGCGGCTCGGGCAGGCGCGCGGCGAAGCCGCTGCGCAGGTATTTTTCGGCGTCGAACAGGGGGAAGGCGCCGCGCTCGCGCGCCAGCTCGACCGAGGCGCCGTAGGCGGCGTCGCGCATCGCGCGCGCGATCACGCTCGCCAGCGCCCTGCCCGCCTCGGCGTCGTAGCGCAGGCCAAGCATGATCAACGCGTCGCCCAGGCCCGTGAAGCCGAGCCCGAGGCGGCGCTTGGCGCCCGCCTCGCGCGCCTGCTCGGGCAGCGGCCAGTTGGTCGCGCTCAGCACATTGTCGAGCATGCGCACCGCGACCCTGGCCACCCGTTCGAACAGGCCGAAATCGAAGCGCGCCTGCTCGCTGAACGGCATGCTGACGTACTTGGTCAGGTTCAGGCTGCCCAGGCAGCAGCAGCCGTAGTCGGGCAGCGGCTGCTCGCCGCAGGGGTTGGTCGCCTCGATGCGCTCGCAGTAGGCCAGGTTGTTCTCGGCGTTGATGCGGTCGAGGTACAACACGCCCGGCTCGGCCGCCGCGTAGGTGCTTTTCATGATCAGGTCCCA
>NZ_PXWF02000143.1 GCF_003011895.2 Massilia glaciei
GGCTCGGCCGCCGCGTAGGTGCTTTTCATGATCAGGTCCCACAGCGCGCGCGCGGGCAGCCTGCGGTAGACCCACTGACCATCGCCGCGCTGGTGCGCGCCCGCCTGTTTGAGTTCGTCGTTGGGCTCGCTCGCGTGCACCAGTTCGACCCCGGCGCCGGCTTCGACGGCGCGCATGAAGGCGTCGCTGACGCCGACCGACACATTGAAGTTGTTCAGTTGGCCGCGCTCCTGCTTGGCCGTGATGAAGTCGGCGATGTCGGGATGGTCGACGTTGAGCACGGCCATCTGCGCGCCGCGCCGCGCGCCGGCCGATTCGACCGTCTCGCACGAGCGGTCGAACACCTGCATGTACGAGATCGGCCCCGAGGCGCTGCTGCCGGTGCCCTTGACGCGCGCGCCGCGCGGGCGGATGGCCGAGAAATTGTAGCCGACCCCGCCGCCGCGGCGCATCGTCTCGGCCGCCTGCGCGAGCGCCGTGTAGATGCCCGGCCGGCCGTCGGTGGCCTCGGTGATCGAGTCGCCCACCGGTTGCACGAAGCAGTTGATCAGGGTCGTTTGCAGGCCGGTGCCGGCGGCGCTGCAAACGCGCCCGGCGGGAATGAAACCGTGGCGCATGGCCCACAGGAACTCGTCGGTGTATTTCTGGCGCGCGTCCGCGGACTCGACCTCGGCCAGCGCCCGCGCCACCCGCGCGTGCACCTGCGCGACGGTGGTCTCGCCGCCCTTCGCGTATTTTTCGATCAGCACTTCGGTCGAGATCTCCTGCGGCTCGGCCAGGGCGATGACGGCGTTTTCGAGTTGGTGCATGGCGGCTCCTCGGACATTGCTTGCAATTGACATTGTGCGCCAAGGTCCGGCCCGATGGCGCCCCGCAAACAATAAAAATTGCGCCGCAAGAAGCGGGGTGCGCCGCACGGAACGGATGCGCAGAATGGCGCCATCGTCAATCAACAGGGGTAGCAGCACAGGGCGATTGCATGAAGGAT
>NZ_PXWF02000144.1 GCF_003011895.2 Massilia glaciei
AAACTCCGACCCCGGTTTCGCTGCTGCGCAAAGGCACCAGCGATCGGGCTTCGATTACGGGGAAAGCCCGACAGGCTGCTAGAGGATCTTGCGGCCCCTGGGGACCGGGGGCTTGGGCGGCGGCGGCACTGCGGTGGTGGCCGGATCTGCGGCCGGATCTGCGGCCGTGTCGACGACCGGCTGGGCCGGCTGGGCCGGCGGCTCGGGCGTATTGGCCGGATCGGCCGCCGGATCGGCCACCAATTCGGCCACGGGTTCGATCACTGGCTCGGCCACGGGCTCCGACACCGGTTCGGGCGCCGCTTCGGCCGGCCGCCCCTGCGGCCCGCCATCGGCCGGGGGCAGCGGCGCCTGCGGCGCCACGGGGACCACCGGCATGGGCGCCGCCGGTGGCACCAGCGGCGGCGGCGGCACGGCGCCCTGCCCGTCCAGCGTGAATTTCCAGTCCGAGATGCGGGCCCGGTTGTCGAAGCCGCGGAAGCGCGCGTCGAAATTGCCGATCTTGAACGGGCGCGCGTCCGACAGGCTGTGGAGCGCGACCACGCCGCTCTGGCCGTTCAGGTACTGCACGCCCCACTCGGCCTTGCCCGTCATCGGGTCCACGAACACCTTGCGCAGATGGCGCCGCACGCCCGGCACGCGCGGGTCGCGCAGCAGGTCCTGCAGCGTGCGAGGCTGGGGCGGCTGGCCGGCCGGAGTGGCCGCCGCGTAGCTGCGCAGCGCGTCGCTGAAGGCGGCCCCGATGTCGAGCAGCTCCTCCTCGGCGGCGGCGCGCTGGAGCAGCGCATTGATCTTGAGCGTGGCCGCGCCGGTCAGGCCGATGATCGCCACCAGCACGATCAGGCCGACATAGGTGAAGCCGGCCCGGCGCGCGCGGGCGGGCATGGCGCTACCAGTCCTGGTACGGTTTGCCATTGCTGTCCTTGCCCGGCGCGCCGCTCCGGATGCTGTAGAGCGCGCCCTTGTCCGCATCCTCGGGCGGGACCACGATCCAGGTCCCGGCGCTTTCGGTGACCGGGTCGAACGGCACGTTGCGCAGGTATTTTTTCTCGACCAGCTGCTCGAGCGAGTCGGGATAGCGTCCGGTGTCGGCGAAGTACTGGTCGATCACGTGGCGCGTGTTGCGCAGGTTGTCGGCCAGGATGGTCTCGCGGGCGCGGTCGATGCCGCCGAAGTAACGCGGCACGGCCAGCGTCAGCAACAGCGCCACAATGCCCAGCACCACCAGCAGCTCGATGAGCGTGAAGCCGGCGCGCGCCCGACGCGGTGCGCTTGGCATGGCGCTCACCATTTGTTGTAAGGCACGCCGTTGAGGCCAATCTTGGGCGAGGTCGAGACCACGTCGTAGACGTCGTCGCCCTCGCGCGGCTCGTCCGCCTCGCTCGCGTAACTGCGCTTGCCCCACGATTGCTCCTCGCTGATGTCGGTGTCGGGATTGAACGGGTCGCGCGGTATGCGGCGCAAAAAGAATATCTTGCTGCGTTTCGGGCTGCGCAGGTCCGGCACCCCTTCGACCAGCAGCGCCAGGTCCTTCGGGTAGCCGCTGGCGCCGAGCACGCGCGCAATGCGTTCCTCCAAATAGGCCTTTTTATAGGCGTCGATGGCGGCCCGGATCTCGCGCAGCGAACGGCGCAGCTCCTGCTCCTGGCTGCGCTGGGCGGCCAGCTGCGCGACCGGCAGCACCAGGGTGCCGAGCAGCGCCAGGATCGCCAGCGCCACCACCAGTTCGATCAGGGTGAAGCCACGGCGGGCCGCGCGCGCGTTCATCCGGGCTGCTGTCGCGCGGGCTGGGGCGGGGTCGCCTCGGGCGCCGCGATCGGGGTCACGACGACCGGCGGCTGCGGCTGCGGTTGTTGCTGCGGCTGCGGCTGCGGCTGCGGCGGCTGGGTGGACGGCACCGGCGGCGGCACGGCCGGCG
>NZ_PXWF02000145.1 GCF_003011895.2 Massilia glaciei
GCTGGGTGGACGGCACCGGCGGCGGCACGGCCGGCGCCTTGAAGCCGGCGTCGGGGCGGCGCCGGAAGCCGACGTCGGTGCCGGCGTTGAATTCGGCCGCGCCGGCCGCCGGGCGCTGGATGTTGCGGATCAGGCGCGGCGTGATCGAGAGCACGATCTCGGTCTTCTCCCTGTCGTCGCGGGCGCTGCCGAACAGGCGCCCGACCAGCGGCAGGTGGCCCAGCCCCGGGATCTTGTCGCCGCTGCTGCGCTCCTCGTTGTTGATCAGGCCCGCGAGCACCTGGTTCTCGCCGTCCTTGAGCTGCAGCATGGTGCTGGCCTGGCGGCTGCCGATCTGGTACGCCACCGTGCCCGAGGCAGTGGTGATCGAGCCGATCAGGTTGCTGACCTCGAGCGAGATCCGGATCGCGACCTCGTTGTTGAGGTAGATGGTCGGCTCCACGTTCAGCGTCAGGCCGACATCGACATAGGTGACCGACTCGGAGGCGAAGCCGCCGGCGCCGGGCGAGATGGTGGTCGTGATGTTCGGGATCTTGTCGCCGATGACGATCTTGGCCTTCTCGCGGTTGCGCACCCGGATGCGCGGGTTGGCCAGCGTGTTGGTGTCGCCGTCGCTGCTGTTGGCGCTGATTTTCGCGCTCAGCGCGGCGATGCCGATGTTCTCGCGGCCGAGGCCGCGCAACTGGTCGAGCGTGAGCGGGGTGCCCGGCGTGGCCAGCAGCGGCGCCAGCGTCAGGCTGGTCGGCCAGGCCACGCCGAGCTCGGTGATGCGGCTGCGCTTGATCTCGAGGATTTCGACCTCGAGCATGACCTCCGGCTCGGCCACGTCCTGCAGCGCCACCAGGCGCGTGGCCAGCTTGATCACCTCGGGCGTGTCGCGCACGATCACCAGGTTGAGCTTTTCGTCGACCACCACGTCGCGCGACTTGAGGATGGTGCGGATGGTGTTGCCGATGGTCTTGGCGTCGGTGTTGGCCAGGTAGAAGGTCTTGACCGTCGTCTCCTGGTATTCCTTCTGCTTGGCCAGGGTGTTCGGGTAGATCAGGACGGTGTTGTCGTCCATGACCTGCTGGGCCAGCTGGTTGGTCACCATCAGGAAGTAGACGGCCGCCTCGATCGTGCTGTTCTTGAGGAAGATCGAGGTGCGCTGGTCGGTCCTGACGTCCTTGTCGAACAAAAAATTGAGGTTCGAGCGGCGCGCCACCACCTCGAACACCTGCTTGAGCGGGGCGTCGCGGAATTCGATGCTGATCGGCTGGCGGTAGGCCGCCGCCAGCGCGCTCTCGACCGGGGCCGGGGTGAGCTTGTCGGCGGCGCGCGCCTGCAGCTGGCGCGCCTGCTCGTGGTTCGGGCGCTCGGCCAGGACCGCCGCGCTCGCGGCGCGTGCCGGCTCGTACTCGCCGCGCTCGAAGGCGGCGGTGGCCGCGTCCATCATCCGGGTGTGGCGGGCGTCGGCCTCGAGCGCGCGCAGGCCGATGTTGGCGCGCTCGTTGGCGGGGTCGAACGCGAGCACGCGCCGGTAGTCATCGAGCGCGGGCGCGGCCTGGCCGGCCGCCAGCGCGCGGTCGGCGCGCTCGAGCAGGCGGTTGGCGTTGCGGTCGCGCGCCTGAAGATAGGCGTTCTTGAAGACGGCGTTGCCGGGATCGGCCGCCATCGCCTCGCGGTACTTGAGCAGGCCGGCCTCGATCCTGTCCTGCCCGACCAGCAGCTGGCCTTCGCGGTGGGCGTTCTGTCCGGCGCAGCCGGCCAGCGCCAGCACCATCAGCGCGAGCGCGGCGCCGCGCGGCAGACGCAGCCGTTTGCCATTTTGTTCACGGGCCATCAGTCTGGAACTCCAATGTTGAGCTGTTGAACCTGGTTCAACGGCAGGTAGGTCAGGGTCATGACGGGCGGCGCGATCGCGTCGACCCGGTAGGTGCCTTCGATGACTGTCTTGGTGCGCACGATATGGGTTTGATCTCCGCGCGCGAGGAACACCTCCCAGGCGCCGTCGCCGAGCGCCTTGCCGATGTAGGCGAACGGCAGCGGCGGCGCGCTCGGCGTGGGCGCCGGCTGGGGCGCCTGCGGTGGCTGCGCCTCGGGCGGCGGCGGCGGGTTCCAGTCGCGGGTGCCGAACACCTGCCCGCCGGCGCCCATCGCCTCGCCGTCGCCGCCGATCAGGCGCGCGCGGTCGACCAGCGCCAGAATGGCCGGTTCGCCCTGGG
>NZ_PXWF02000146.1 GCF_003011895.2 Massilia glaciei
ACGCTCGCGCCGCCGGCCCCGCTCGCGCCCCGGGCGCCGTTAGCCGACGTCGGCGCCGAACAGCTCGGGCTGCACCAGCGCGTGACGCTGCTCGACGCCGGCGGGCGTTATTTGGCGGGCCGCGCGGCCGGCCGCGAACCGGGCGCGCGCCGCCCGATCGCCGTGGCCGGCGCCACCGTCGGCTATCTGTTGGTGGCCCGGGCCGCGCGTCCTAGCGACGCGATGGCGGCCGTGTTCCTGGCCCAGCTCAAGGACAGCCTGCTACTCATCGTGGCCGCCAGCGTGGCGCTGAGCGCGCTCGCGGCGGTGCTGCTGGCGGCGCATTTCCGGCACCCGATCCAGCGCCTCGCCGACGGCGCGCGCGCGCTCGCCGAGGGCCGGCTCGACACCCGGCTCGACGCCGGCCGCAGCGACGAGCTGGGCCAGCTGGCGCACAGCTTCAACGGCCTAGCGCGGCAACTGGCGGGGGCCGAGGACGCGCGCCGCCAGTGGGTGGCCGACACCTCGCACGAACTGCGCACGCCGCTGTCGGTGCTGCGCGCCCAGCTCGAGGCGATCGAGGACGGCGTGCGCAGCGCCTCGCCCGAGACGGTCGCGGCGATGCTGCGCCAAGTCATGTCGCTCAACAAGCTCATCGACGAGCTGTACACGCTGGCGCGGGCCGACGTCGGCGCGCTGGCCTGCCAGCGCCAGCGGCTCGACCTGTGGCGGCTCGCCTGCGAGCAGGCCGAGGCGTTCGGACAAAAGCTGGGCGCGGCCGGCCTCGCGCTCGAGCTCGGCGGGGCGCCCGCGCGCGCGACGGTGCTGGCCGACCCCGAGCGCATGCGCCAGGTGCTGGCCAACCTGCTCGAGAACAGCGTGCGCTACAGCGACGCGGGCGGGCGCGTGCGGCTGCACGCGCACGAGGACGAAGGCCGCCTGGTGATCGTCCTCGACGACGGCGCGCCGGCCGTGCCCGAGGCCGCCCTCGCGCGCCTGGCCGAGCGCTTCTACCGGGTCGACTCGTCGCGCGACCGCGCCCTTGGCGGCGCCGGGCTGGGCCTGGCCCTGTGCCAGCGCATCGTCGAGGCGCACGGCGGCGCGCTCGATTTCGCGCATTCGCCGCTGGGCGGGTTGCGGGTGCGATTCGCGCTCGCGCTCGAGGCATGACGATGGCGGCCGAGGTCTACATCGTCGAGGACGAACCCGAACTGGCGGCGCTGGTGGCCGACTACGCGCGCGCGGCCGGCTACCTGCCCGCCGTGTTCCACGACGGCGACAGCGCGCTGGCCGCGATCCGCGCGCGGCCGCCCTCCTTGGTCGTGCTCGACCTGATGCTGCCCGGCATCGACGGCCTGGGATTGTGCCGCGCGGTGCGCGCGTTCTCGGAGGTGCCGATCATCATGGTCACGGCCAAAGTGGAAGAGATCGACCGCCTGCTCGGGCTCGAGACGGGCGCCGACGACTACCTGTGCAAGCCGTTCAGCCCGCGCGAGCTGATGGCGCGCATCAAGGTCGTCCTGCGGCGCACGCGAACGGGGGCGCCGCCGCGTCCGATCGCGCTCGACGAGGGCGCGCGCCGGATCACCATCATGGGCCAGGCGCTGACGCTGACGCCGAGCGAATACCAGATGCTGGCGGCGATGGCGCGCCGTCCGGGCCAGGTGTTCTCGCGCGCCCAACTGCTCGACCTGGCGCGCCACGACAGCCTGGAGGTGACCGACCGGGCGGTCGACAGCCACATCAAAAACCTGCGCCGCAAGATTGCCGCGCTGCATCCAGGAACCGATCCGATCGGCTCGATCTACGGCCTCGGCTATCGGCTCGACCTCTAGGCAAACCAGACCACGGCGCATTTTTTTGTAACCGGGGTCTGACCCCACTTACGAAACATTCCGCAATCGGGGTCAGACCCCGCTTGCCAAACATTGCTCGCAAGCGAGGCCATCGTGGCGGCCAGCCCTTGAACCCGACGATTCCATGGCGGCCGGCATGCCAGCAGCGGCCATCGGGGTCTGCCCCGATGGCGGAACATTTCGTAACCGGGGTCAGACCCCGGTTACAAAACGCGGTCGACCGCCACGTCAAAAATCCGCGCCGCAATGTTGCCACGCAGCTCGGCGGGACCGGTCCCATCGGCGTGATTTCCCGCCCCGGCCACCGGCTCGGCCTATAGGCGCGGCAAGCAATTCCTAACGGGAATCGGCGCGCTTGAGCGCCCGCAATCGAACTCGACTTTGACGAAGGAGCCGGGAACTAAGCGACCTAGACTGGGACACGAGATTGTTCAAGGAGGACATCATGCTCGCATCCATCAGCAAGTTTCAAACAAGCAGCCTTGTTTCGAGAGGCATCGCATTGGCCACCGCGGCCCTGCTCGGCGCGTGCGGCAGCGGCTCCGGCCCGCACCATCCCCCGCCGCCGCCGCCGCCGTCCGGCATCACCTATGACGTGGTGCAACTGGTCGCCGACCCGGCCGCGCGGTTCCGCGTGACCCCGCGCGGCATCAACCAGTTCGACATGGTGACCGGCACCGGTGCCCGCCCGGAGCTGCCGAGCCGCGCATTCCTCTACAACGGCACCCGCACCATCGATCTGGGCGACTTTGGCGGCGGCGTTTCCCAGGCCTTCGCGATCAACCGCTGCGGCCATGTGGCCGGCTGGGCCCTCGGACCGGAGGGCGACATCCCGCAGTCCTTCCTCTACGACGGCACCCTGCGCCGCATCGGCACCCCCGGCGTCTTCTCGGAGGCTTACGCGCTCAACGATTGCGGCCAGATGGTCGGCACCGCGCGCTTCGGCGGCCAGGGGCACGCCTTCCTATTCGGCGGCATCATGCGCGACCTCGGCACGCTCGGCGGCCGCGCGTCCGAGGCGGTCGACATCAATGCCCACGGCATGGTGGCGGGCAACTCGCTGCTGCCCGGCGACATCGTCATCCACGGCTTCATCTACGACAGCAGGACCGGAGCCCCGCTGCGCGACCTCGGCACGCTGGGCGGCAACCGTACCATCGCGCGCGCGATCAACAATGCCGGCCAGATCACGGGCTGGGCCAACAACGCCGCCGGCGCGATGCGCGCGATCCGCTACCACAACGGGGTGCTGCGCGACCTGGGCACGCTCGAAGGCGACGCCGGCTACGCCTCCGAGGGCTTCGAGATCAACGAGGCCGGCTTCGTGGTCGGCATCTCGACCGCCTTCGACAACGCCCAGCGCGGCTTCGTCCACGACGGCGCGACCATGCACCCGGTCATCCTCCCCGGCGCCAGCTTCGGGGAGGCGCTGGCGATCAACGCGCACGGCACCGCGGTCGGCTCCTCGCAAACGCTCGGCGTCCAACACGCGGTCTCGTGGACGCTGGCCGAAGGCACGGTCGACCTCAACACCCGCCTGCACGCGGCGCCGCCCGGCCTGGTCCTGATACGGGCGCTGGCCATCAACGACAAGGGGTCGATCGTCGTGGCCTCCAACAACGGTCTGGTGCTGCTCAAGGTCCGGCCCTAGCCGGCCGGGGCGCGCGGCCCGGTCCCCGTCCCGGTTTTTCCCGCGCCCGGCGGTTTGGGCGCGCCCCCACCTTTTCCAGCGCCCGGCGGTTTGGGCGCGGCCCCCACGGTTTCTCCACATTTGGTTCGCACACTGGTTCCATCGGCTTGAAATGCAAGACCGAAAAGCGGCACACGCCAAATCAAACCACTGAGGACCACCATGAAAACCATCTCGCTGTTGATGTTCGCCCTGCTCTGCCCGGCCGCCGGCGCCGGCGCCGCCAGCACCACCATCTACAACACCAGCTGCGACGCCGCGAACGGCAAATGCAAGGCGCCGCAGCCCGCCCCGAAGGCACTGCGCGCGCCGCACGCGCCCGAGGCACTTCACGCACCGCACGCGCCCGAGCCCCCGCAGGCGCCGCGGGCGATCGCCGCGCCGCAGCCGCCGGCGCCGCCCAAGCTGCCGTCGATGCCGGCGCTGGCCCCGCTGCCGCCCCTGCCGTCCACCGACGCGATGCACGCCGCGCCGCCGGCC
>NZ_PXWF02000147.1 GCF_003011895.2 Massilia glaciei
ACCACGCGGGCGGCGGCGCCCCGTCCAAGCGCCGCCAGGCGGTGCGCGCGCTGATGGTCGACGCGGCCCAGAACCTGTGGATCGGCAGCGCCGCCGGGCTCGAGTCGTGGGCGCTCGGCGGCGCGGCCGGCCCGGGCGCGCGCCGCCACTACGGCCCGGCCGAGGGCATCGGGCCGGTCTCGATCAAGGTGCTGCTGCAGGACCCCGACCATGGCATCTGGGTCGGCACCCACGCCGACGGCCTGTACCGCTGGCAGCCCCGGGCCGGGCGCTTCGTCAACCACCGGCACCTGCCGAGCGACCGGCACAGCGTGGCCGACAACCAGATCTCGTCGCTGTACCGCGACCGCACCGGCACCCTCTGGGTCGGCACCTGGTACGCGGGCGCCTCGCGCGTGGACCTGGCCAGCGGCGGCTTCGCGCGCATCGTGAAACAGGCCGACGTCTCCGACACCCTGCCCGACAACAAGGTGCGCTGGATCGCCGACGGCGGCGGCGGCAAGCTCTGGGTGGCGGCCTCGAACAGCCTCAATTTCATCGATCCGGCCAGCGCCGCGGTGACCTCGTACAAACACGACCCGAAGGACGGGAACAGCCTGGCCGAGGGCGAGGTCGGCGCCGTGGTGCGCGACCGCCGCGGCCTGCTGTGGGTCGGCGGCACCAACGGCGTGACCAGCTTCGACCAGGCCAGCGGACGCTTCGAGCGCCTCTCGCTCGCGCCCGGCGACCTCGAGGGCGACAGCGTGCGCGGCATGCTGGTCGACCGCGCCGGCATGGTCTGGATCGCCAGCCGCGGCGGGCTGCACCGGCTCGACCCGGCCACGCGCGCGGTCAGGACGTTCCGCCACGACCGGGCCGACCCGGCCAGCCTGTCGGACAACATGGTGCGCCCGATCCACGAGGACCGCAAGGGGCGCCTGTGGATCGGCACCTTCAACGGGCTCGACCTGCTCGACCGCGCCAGCGGCCGCTTCCGCCACTTCCGGCACGACCCCAAGGACCCCAACAGCCTGTCGCACGACGAGGTCCACTACGTGCTCGAGGACCGGCGCGGCGGTCTGTGGGTGGGCACCGCGGCCGGCCTCAACTACATGACGCTGCGCGCCGATGGCACGGCCGTGTTCCGCCGCTACACCAGCGCCAAGGGTGGGCTGGCCGACGACGCCATCGCCGCCGCGCTCGAGGACGACGCCGGCCGGATCTGGGTCAGCACCAACACCGGCATCGCGCGGCTCGACCCGGCCACCGGGAAATGGCGCAACTACAGCGGCATCGACGGCACCATCGAGGGCGCCTATTTCGACGGCGCGGCCATGCGCGGTCCCGACGGCACCCTGTACTTCGGCGGCTTCAATGGCATCACCGCCTTCAATCCGGCCGCCATCAGCGACAACCAGGTCGCGCCGCGGCCGGTGGTCACCGGCTTCCAGGTGCTCAACAAACCGTTCGAGCAGGTCCACCCGGGCCGGCTCAAGGGGTCGATCGAGCGCGCCACCCAGGTCACGCTCGACGCCGCCGATTCGGTGTTCTCGCTCGAATTCGCGGCCCTGCATTTCGCCGCGCCCCAGCGCAACAGCTTCGAGTACCAGCTCGATGGCTTCGACGCCGACTGGGTCGCCACCGACGCGAGCCGCCGCTTCGCCACCTACACCAACCTCGACCCGGGCAGCTACACGTTCCGCCTGCGCGCGGCCAACAAGGACGGCGTCTGGAGCGCGCCGGGGCCGCCGCTGCGGATCGTGATCCTCCCGCCCTACTGGAAGAGCTGGTGGTTCCGCACCCTGTTCGTGCTGCTCTCGCTCGCGCTCGGCTACTGCGCCTACCGCGCGCGCCTGTCCGGGCTGCGCGACCAGAAGGAGTTGCTCGAGCAGCAGGTGCAGTCGCGCACGGTCGAGATCGGGGTGCAGAACCACCTGCTCGAGCTGCAAAAGGTCGAGCTCGAGGCCCAGCGCATCGGCGCCGAGCGCCAGCGCGCCGAGGCCGAGCGGCGCCACCTCGAGTCCGAGCGCCAGAAGGAGGAGCTCGAGCGCCAGAAGGAGAACGTCGAGCTGGCCCACCGCAAGATCTCGATCCTGTCCGAGATCGGGCGCGAGATGACGGCCACGCTCGACATGGACACCATCATGAACACCGCCTACCGCCACGTGCACCACCTGATGGACGCGCGCATCTTCGGCATCGGCTTGTGCCGCGAGGACCTCGGCCTGATCGAATTCCCGTTCGCGATCGACCAGGGGGTGCGCATCGAGAGCTACGCGCGCAGCCTGGACGACCCGAACCAGCTGGCCGTGTGGTGCGTGGGCGAGCGGCGCCCGGTGTTCATCAACGACGTCGACGCCGAGTTCGACAACTACATCGACACGCGCGCGCCGGTGCTGCGCAGCGACGGCACGCCGCCGTCGGCGGCGCTGTCGATGCTGTACGTGCCGCTGATCGTCAACGATTGCGCGGTCGGCGTGATGTGCGTGCAAAGCGGCGAGCGCAACGCCTACCGCCGGGTCCACCTCGACATGCTGCAAACGCTCGCCACCCACGCCGCCGTCGCGCTCGACAACGCGCGCGCCTACCAGCAGCTCGAGCGGACCCAGGCCCTGCTGGTCGAGCAGGAGCGCCAGGTGCGCCTCAACACGGACGAGCTGGCGCTGGCCAACCGCGCGCTGCAGGAGAACGACGAGCGGCTGCGCCTGGCCAAGCGCAAGGCCGAGGACGCCACGCGCCAGAAGTCCGAGTTCCTGGCCAACATGAGCCACGAGATGCGCACCCCGCTGGCCGGCGTGATCGGCATGCTCGGCTTCGCGCTGCGCGACGCCACGCTCGCCGAGGGCACGCGCGAGCAGATCGAGCGCGGCCAGGCCAACGCCCAGTCGCTGCTCACCATCATCAACGACCTGCTCGATTTCTCCAAGATCGAGGCCGGCAAGCTGACCATCGAGAACATCGACTTCGCGCTCGCGGCCACCGTCGAGAACGTGGCCAGCCTGTTCGAGGAGCAGGCCGCCGCCCACAGCGTGGGCTTCTCGATCCTGCTCGCGGGCGACCTGCCGCAGTTCGTGGTGGGCGACCCGATGCGGCTGCGCCAGGTGCTCGTCAACCTGGTCGGCAACGCCTTCAAGTTCACCAATGCGGGCGAGGTCTCGCTGCGCGTGGAGCGGCGCGCCGCCGACCAGATCGCCGGCTCGGGCGTGGACCAGATCCGCTTCTCGGTGCACGACACCGGGATCGGCATCGCGCCCGGGGCGATCGAGCGGTTGTTCCAGCAATTCGAGCAGGCCGACAGCACCACCACGCGCCGCTACGGCGGCACCGGGCTGGGGCTGGCGATCTGCCGCCAACTGGTCGAGCTGATGGACGGCCGGATCGAGGTCGAGAGCCGGCCCGGCGCCGGCAGCGTGTTCAGCTTCGTGCTGCCGCTGTCCGCCGGCGTGGCCCCGCCGCTGGTGCCGCACGTGCCGCTCGAGGCCCACAGCCACCGGCTCAAGGTGCTGTGCGCCGAGGACTTCCCGACCAACCAGATCATCATCCGCATGATGCTCGAGGAGCTCGGCCACCTGGTCCAGATCGCCGACAACGGCGCGCTCGCCGTGGCCGCGTGCGCGCACTCGCGCTTCGACCTGGTCCTGATGGACGGGCGCATGCCCCAGATGGACGGCGCCACCGCCACCGGCCTGATCCGCGCCGGCGGCACGCCCGGGGCCCTGGTGCGCGACCGCGAGCTGATGATCGTCGCGCTCACCGCCAACGCCAGCGAGGAGGACCGCGCGCGCTACCTGGCCTGCGGCATGGACGACTTCCTGACCAAGCCGATCGACGCGGCGGCGCTGCACCACCAGCTCAGCCGCGCGATCGAGCGCCAGCTCCGGCGCGGCGTGGCGCTGATGCCGATGGGCGCGCGCCGGCCCGGCCGGGCCGAACTCGACGCGATGTTCGGGGTGGCGCCGGAGGCCGGGACGGCGGCGCCGGCGGCGGCCGG
>NZ_PXWF02000148.1 GCF_003011895.2 Massilia glaciei
CTCCCACCTTCAGCCGCGCCAGCGTGCTTCCGGGCGACAAACATCTGTCGGGAATAAAGAGCAAGGAGGCCAAGGCGTTCCGCTACAACCAGCTGCGCTTGGACGACACGCCCGGGCAGATCAGCGCGCAGTTGGAAAGCGAGCACGGCCACAGCCAGCTCAACCTTGGCTACCTGACGCATCCGCGGCGCAACGGCTGGGCAGACCCGCGCGGCGAAGGCTTTGAACTAGCATCCAACGACAGCGGCGCCATTCGCACCGCAAAGTCGCTACTGATCTCCGCGTGGAAACGGCTTGATGCAAGCGGCGACCAGCTCAGCAGCGAAGAGCATGTAGCCTTGATGCAGGATTGCCTGGACCTGTTTAAATCGCTCGGCCAGTACGCCGCCGAGCACAAGGCGCAGCCGATCGATCCCGTTCCGCAGGCCGAACTGAAGGACGATGTGAGCGCGGCCGCCATTGGAAGCAACACGGCGCCCGAAGGACAAGGCGGCAAACCGACCTTAAGCGTTACCGCGCCGGCCGGCCTCGCCTTTACCACGCCCAAAACCTTGGTCAGCTACGCCGGGGTGAACATCGACACGGTAGCCATGCAGCACATGCAGTTGACCAGCGGCGAGCGGTTCACTCTCAATGCCGGCAAAGGGATCTCGCTCTTCTCGCACATGGACGGGATTTCGCAGATCGCCCACAACGGCAAATTCCTGATGCAAAGCCAGCATGACGATATGCAGATCGATTCGGCCAAGGACGTCAAGGTTACTGCCGGGCGCAGACTGATCATCATGGCTGAAGACGAAGTCACGTTGATGGTGAGTGGCGGCGCGTACCTGCGGCTCAAGGGCGGGGACGTGGAAGTCGGCGGCCCCGGGCCGATGACCATCAAGACCGACGGGCACCATTGGAATGGCCCCGCCAGCGCCAGCACCGAATTGCCGTCGTTCGGCGCCGGCGACTTTGGGCGCGTTCCGCAACTGGTGCGCGCCACCGATGGCAAGCCAGTCGAAGGCGTGAATCTGTATGTCGAGCGAGACGGCGACAGCCCGCTGAGTGGAGTCAGCGACAGCGACGGCAAGGGCGAAAAGATTGTTTCCGACCGACTGCAAAAGATCAGGGCGATCTTCTACCGCCCGCCCAAGTGATGCACTTCCATCCGACCAGCCAAACCGAGTGAGAAAACAATGCTAAACATTAACGCTGGCGCACCGCCACCGCCCTGTGACGGCGGCGCCAATCCATTTAGCGATCCGAGCAACACGATTCTGGGCGTCGGTTCGGCGCTTGTTTGCGTAGATCCCGAGAGGGCTCTCGAGGTGGTGCAGCAGATGCCGCTACCCGGAATTGTAATCTTCGTCCACGGCGTAAATTCGGACGGCGAGTGGTACACCGCTTGTGAAGAGGGGCTGTGCAGTGGTTTAAACGACCGCCTCAAGCGCCGGGATGAGCATAAGAAACACCCAACGCCCGAGGGTGGACAGTTGAGGCCGGCGCGGTATCTTCCTGAATTGACCGAAGACGGTTTCATTAATCCAGAAATGGACGCTCAAACATTCATAAAATCAGAGCCGAATTTTTCCCCAGTGATCCAATTCCGTTGGGGCTACAAAGCCAGTGGCGATGAACTGAAAAAATATGGCGCGGGACTCTATCTCAATGAGCACAATTACTGGGGTGGCGGTCCGTTTGCCAATGGATGCACGTCTCTGCCAGACCTGTGGGGCGCGGGACTACTGGACAACCTGTTTCTCTGGCTACACGTCCAACACTTAAATCCCGTAAACGACCGAAGTGTGTATGCCTGCCCACCACGTCCATATTACGTCCTGGCCGCGCTGCGGCTTGCCAAGCTTGTTGAATCGGTGAGAAAGAAGCAAGCTGACGCCCCCATCACGATTGTCTGTCACAGCCAAGGCAACATGATCGGCATGGCGGCCGCCTTTCTCGGGGACCGGATGGCTGCGGTGACCGATTCAAAGGGGCAAACGGGGCGGTGCGTAGCCGACAACTATGTTCTATGCAATCCGCCCTACAGCCTTGTGAAGAAGAACTTCACACAGGGATGGGCCGAGCGGCACATGGAAGATGCCCAGGGCAACGGTGGGCGCCAGACCTCGGAGGCCCGCAACAAAACCCTGGCCGCGTTCTTCGACATCGTTCGCAAGCAGGCGCCGATGGAACAGAGTCCCGAATACATCGACACGATGATGAAAAATGAAGCGCATGGTTTCGATGCCAAGTCCGATCGAAAAAGGCATGGCTATGGCACCACACCCTCCACCTATGGCCGCGTGACACTGTACTTCAACCCACATGACCACGTCATTTCCGCGAGCACTGTGCAGGGGATTGGCTGGCGCGGCATGAGTCAGGATGAAATTGATGCCACCAATGCCAAGGGCGTGTTTTCGCAACGGGTGTTCGCACAGGATTTCATGGTGGGCAAGCAGGGCCAATACGACTTCTGGACAAATCACCACGGCGGAAAGCTCAAGCCCGGCAGCCAGGGGTTCTGGTTTCCCGAGTCGCAGAAAGCGCAATATTCGATAGGTAAGGGGCTAGATACGAACGATCGCATTATCGGCAAAGTGATGACCTTTTTGACCGCCCCTGTTGCCATTGTCACTATGCATTTGGCTAGTATTCGCATAAATGCCCTGCCACCCAACGATTGGAAAACGCCGCTTACGGCGCCTGATTTGCCAGAAGAATTTGTGCCGGAAGCCCTACGCTTTGGCAAATCGAGCAAAAATTTTGATCAGGGTAACGATGCGCCGGGCGAGTCGCGGGACAAGGACAGAGAGCGAAAAGTCGACGATCCCTATTTTGGCGATAACGCGGTTGTCAGCGGCGGCACAGAGGCGGCCAGAAATAAGGGGAACGATGCTGCGGAAGGCGACAAGAATAGCGAGGCCGCCTTGAGGTATGAACACCATGCCTTTCTGCGCCTGCAGGCCAAGCGCGATGGGCGCTATGCGCCTGACGCAAAGGTAACCGAGGAAGACGATCCGAGCAAAGCCAGCTATAAATACAAATCATGGCGCAACGATAAAATCAAGGAAAACCTTGCCGCTAATGTGACCGCACACGCCACCGACCATTCGACCATCATGACAAATGGTATGCATGCGCAGAAAGCGCTTGCATACGACATTGCCGTGGGTAGATGCCATATTAATGAGGAGGACATGCAAACACTACGAAAAGCCGCAGACTGGCGTTTCCTAAAGGAACTTAACGAGGCCGATCCCCACCTTCTTTTTGACGAGTATTTCAGAAACGGTCGCTATAAGAAGAAGTCTGTTACTGAGTGGACATT
>NZ_PXWF02000149.1 GCF_003011895.2 Massilia glaciei
GCCGGCCACGCCGTCAGCGTCGAGGCCGGGGCGCTGCCGCTGCCGCTGGCGGTGCGCTGCGAGCCCGAAGGCCTGCGCCTGGCGCTCCAGGTACTGCTCGACAACGCGGTCGCGCACGGCGCCGGCGGCCCGCTCGCGCTGGCCGGCGGCGCCGCCGACGGCGGCATCGAACTGCTGGTGCGCGACGCGGGCCCGGGCGTGGCGCCCGACGAAACCAATAGTATTTTTGACAAGGGCTACCGCGGGCGCAATAGTGTGGGCAAGCCCGGCTCCGGCCTGGGCCTGTACCTGGCGCGCTCGGTGCTCGAGGTGCACGGCGGCACTGTGACGATGCGCAACCTCGACGCGGGCGGCGCCGAATTCCGGATTTGGTTGCCGGTGCGTATTAATGATGGGAAATGCCTTGCATCCGCTGGCACCAGGCATAATAATTCGGCCAAGTAAAATAACTAACAATCAAGGGTAGGCAGCGGGGCCGCAAGCGCTCCCGGTGACTCAAACAAATGACGCAGATACTGATCGTCGAAGACAATAGCGACTACGCCACCGACATGGCCGATTTCCTCACGGACCTCGGCCACCATGTGGTGCTTGCCACGACGGCCGGCGAGATGTGGGGCGCGCTCACGCGCCTGCCCGCCGCGGTGGTCGTGCTCGACCTCGGCCTGCCCGACGAGGACGGCTTCAACGTGATTCCCCGGATGCGCCAGCTGTATCCCGAGATCGGCCTGCTGGTGCTGACCGGCCGGGTCGCCTTCGACAGCCGCATCCTCGGCCTGCGCCTCGGCGCCGACCACTACCTGACCAAGCCGATCAAATTCCCCGAGCTGGCGGCCCACATCGAGGCGCTCGACCGCCGTGTGCGGCCGGCCGAGCCGGCGCCGGCGCCGAGCAAGTGGACGCTGCGGGTCAGCGCGCGCCAGCTCGAGATGGCCGGCGCGGTGATCGACCTGACCGAAAAAGAGTGCAACTTCCTGCATCTGCTCACCATCAACACGCGCCCGGTGCCGCGCCAGTTGATCGTGGCGGGCATGGGCGGCGACGATCCCGACGCCAGCCGCCGGGTCGACATGCTGGTGTACCGCCTGCGCAAGAAGGCGCGCACCGGGCTCGGCCAGGACCTGCCGCTGCGCAGCGCCTACGGCGAGGGCTACAGCCTGTCCGCCGGCTTCAACCTCTCCTGAGAGGCTGAGAGTCTTTCGACCATGCCCGCTCAGCACGCCGGAAGGCGCCCGCTCGTCGTTGCAAATGCTCGCCATAGCCCGAGCTATGGCTGTGCTTTGCGCCTACATCGGCCGCCTTCTGGCGCGCTGCTCGGGCACGTCCGAAAAACTCTCAGCCTCTGAGCGGCCGTCGGGCGGCGCCAGCCGGCCCGCCACCCTCCGCAGGTGGCGTCCACCGGCGTCCCCCGCCCGTTGCGGCGCCGTTGGCGCCGCACCCCGGGCCCGGCGGCGTCCGCGCGCGCGCTTTGTTAAATCCCATCCAAAAATACTTGCCGTTTTGTTACATTTTGGGATGTTCAGCGGGCGGGCCCTGGCTTAGAATGTCAAATAATGCCCGCTGTCAATACAGCCGTAGCGCCCCCTCCCCGAGGAACCGACGTGATGACCTTGCTGCACCGCGTCCCGCTGCTATGGAAGGTGCTGTTCGCCCGGGGCATCGCAATGCTGTGCATGGCGCTGTATTTCGGCGCCACCGCGCTCGTCTTTAAACAGAACAACGAGCGCCTCGCCGACGTGCGCGACGTCCAGTTCCCCGTGCTCGAGACCAGCACCGAGAACGTCGGCGCGCTCGACAAGATCATCGACATCCTCAATTCGGCCGCCGCCGCCGGCGAGGCCGAGCAGCTCCAGGGCGCCGACGCGATCGCCGCCAGGGTGCGCGCCAACTACGCCCGGCTCGGCAAGATCGACGCCGGCGAACGCGCCGCGCTGCTGCGCCTGGCCGCCGGCTTCGACACCTACTACGGGCACGCGCGCGCGGTCGCCGAGATGATGGCGAAAAACAGCGGCAGCCCGGACGCCGCGCGCCTGGCGGCCATGGGCGCGAGCCTGAACAGCTACCGCGGCGCGCTGGGCACCTTCCGCGAGGCCGCCAACCGGCGCTTCGTCGGCACCGTCAACGCCGCCACCGGCGACGCCGTCAGCGCCATGCGCAGCGGCGCGGCGATCGGCGTGTTCGGCCTGCTCGTCACGCTCGCGTTCGCGCTGGTGCTCGCGCGCGCGCTGTCGAACCAGCTCCAGCGCGCGGTCGGGGTCGCCCAGACCGTCGCCGCGGGCGACCTGAGCAGCCGGATCGACAGCAAGGCGGGCGACGAGACCGGCCAGCTGCTGCGCGCGCTGCGCGACATGAACGCGAGTCTGGTGGGGATCGTGGGCAAGGTTCGCGCCGGCACCGACAACATCGCGGCCGGCTCGGTCGAGATCGCGCGCGGCAACGGCGACCTGTCGCGCCGCACCGAGCACCAGGCCGGCGCGCTCGAGCGCACCGCCGGCGCCATGCTGTAACTGACGGGCACCGCCAGGCAGAACGCCGAGCACGCGCAGCAGGCCAAGGCGCTGGCGGCCTCGGCCTCGGAGGTGGCGCTCAAGGGCGCGCTGGTGGTGGCGTGCGTGGTCGACACCATGGGCGCGATCAACGCCTCCTCGCGCAGGATCGGCGACATCATCGGGGTGATCGAGGCGATCGCGTTCCAGACCAACATCCTGGCGCTCAACGCGGCGGTCGAGGCGGCCCGCGCGGGCGAGCAGGGCAGCGGCTTCGCGGTGGTCGCGGCCGAGGTGCGCAACCTGGCGCAGCGCTCCTCGACGGCGGCCAGGGAGATCAAGAACCTGGTCGGCGAATCGGTGGCCCAGGTCGGCCTCGGCTCGCAACTGGTCGACCAGACCGGCGCCACCATGGGCGAGATCGTGGCCA
>NZ_PXWF02000015.1 GCF_003011895.2 Massilia glaciei
GGTCAGTTTTCGGTCGGCCTCAACAGTGTCACCTTATCTGGACTGAGCAGGTACGTATACTCAAGGAAGTGCACGGTATCGTTTGGTATACCCCGCGTGAAATGAACCCAGGAACTTGCTTTAACTAAACGATTGCCCAACTGGCTTTGGAATTTTTGGAATTGTTCGTGGAATTTTGGAGGGGATTGGACGGGAAGTACGGGAAGTCCTCATAGGGAGGCGAACCCCGCAGTCCCCCTGAAATCCCCGCATCCCTAGGCTAATACCCTATCTGGGGTTCGAATCCCCATCTCTCCGCCAAAGACAGTAAACCCTTGAAATTCAAGGGTTTTTTTTCGTCTGGCTCATTTTTTCAGCTCATCTATATTTAGGGGTTTTCTAGTTTTGGGCTCACTTTGGGATTATTGTCGCACCGCATCATCGAGATTCGAGGTGGGCAACGACTAAATCCTCCTGGTAGGACGAACTTGGAGGAGAACGAACTTGGCCGTTTCCACTGAACCTTCTCGGGTTGATATCGTCCCATGGGTTCGACTTCAGCCGTCCGTCTCTGAAAACCTAAGTCGAACGGGCCAGCTCGGCCATACGCTGGCCTGCAATGCGACTCGCTTAGTCTTATACATAGCGCAGTAGCTCGACAGCTTGTTCAGCCTTCTCAGCCGCTCGCTCGGCGCGGTCAGCCTCTCCAAGGGCAAGTCCATCGGCCGCGTATGCGTGCAGTTGCTCCACAAGGGAGTCAAGTGGTTCAAGACCTTCAGGAGCAAAAACATTCAGCATCAAACCCCTGGCGCGTGCCGGATCTTTGGGGCCGCCTGCGCCAAACGACATCATAGTTGCCAAGTCCAACTTGGCGCGTGCATGGCCCCTTCTGGTGGCGTCTTCGAAATAGGGGTCAGCCAGGGCCGCATCCCGGCATCATTGCGCCAGTTGATCCCCTGCCTTTTGGTACAGTTGCCCGGCCTCGGCATGTTCGATTTTCGGATCCATAGTTCTCCTCTTGGCCAGGCACAGCGCCTGCCCCTTTTAGTGGCAAAGCCTGCTCATAACTGGAAGCGGATGTGACGTAGTGAATTTCCTATCCTTCTGTAATCTTGTGCCGGCATGATGATGCTCCATTTCATTCGTTATGTGATCGTTGCTGGCCGTTTAAAAAGCACGCGTGCAAGCGCGCGGCGCCGCTGATGTTTTTAACAGATGTTGATCAAAACCGATCAGCGCACGCACGCAAAACGCGCTTGAAATGCATTTCTCACAGTCGCCTGCGGCGTCTGCCGTTCAATGTTGCGGGCGCCGGCGCCGGCACCGCGAACACCTGATCGCCGGCGACGACGTACAGGCGCTCAGCGACAGTTTGCTCGACCGGATGACCGCCGGTGAAGGCGCCAAACGACGGCAGCACCGAGCAATGTTCGCCGATGACGAAACACGGCAGGCGTGCGGTGTCGCCGGCGGCGGCCAGCCGATGCACCGGATGCACGTGACCGGCCACCACGTGGCCGAGCGCGCTTAGTTGCGGATGATGACAGAACGCGAACGGGCCGATCACATGCGGCTCGTCGACCACCGCGATCTCCAGTCCGGGGTGCGGATCGCCGGCGCGATCATCATGATTGCCCCGCACCAGCGTTAGCTGCAGGGCTCGATGGCGGCCGCGCCAGGCCGTGATCGCGGCCAGTGTCGCCACCGCATGCGAGGTTTTTGCATGCAGGAAGTCGCCCAGAAACAAGATGTGATCGATCGTATGCGCCGCCATCAAGGCGTCGAGCATGGCCAGATTCTGCGTCGTGGTGCCCGCTGGTACCGGCACGCCGAGCGCGCGAAACGCCGCCGCCTTGCCGAAATGGATATCGGCCACCACCAGCAGGCGCTGCGCCGGCCACACCATGGCGCGTTGCGCCAGCAGCAGGGTTTCGTTGGCGCAGATGATCTCCATCGGATTCAGATGCTCGCCGCTTTTTCGAGTTCGCGCACCATGCGCGCAACCCGGTCCGAGAGTTTTTCGGTGCTCAGTTTTTCCCGCAGGCGCTCGATCATCAGCGGGAACGCGAATGGCGTCGCCCTGGCAGTGACATAAAAAGCCCGCTGGCGACCTTGCAAGGCGACCAGTGTGTCGCGCAGGCGGCCGATTTCCAGTTCCTGCTCCAGCACTTCGCGCCTGGCCTGCCCCAGCAGCAGGTTGTCCGCATCATGCTGGCGAAAGACCTCGAAAAACAAACCCGACGACGCCTGCAACTGGCGCGTGCTCTTCGGTTGCCCCGGAAAGCCCTGGAAAACCAGGCCGGCAATACGGGCAATTTCCCTGAAGCGCCGTTGCGACAGCTCGCCCGCATTCAGGCTCGCCAGCACATCTTCCAGCAGGTCGTCGGTGGCCAGCAGGTCGCTGCCATCCGGTGCCGTTTGTGTCGACTGCGTCGGCTGCGCCAGCAGCGCCTGCCAGTCTATGGCCGTGGGCGACAGCAGCTCGAAGCCGTAATCGTTGACCGCAATCGAAAACGTGGTCGGTGTGCGCCGCGCCAGCCGGTAGGCCATCAGCGACGCCAGACCGACATGTACTGCCCGTCCGGCAAAGGGATAGACAAACAGGTGACAGCCTTCACGGCTGGTGGTGGTCTCGAGCACCAGTCGCTGTGCGGTGGGCAGGCCGGACCAGCGCTGCTGCAGTTCCAGCAAGGGCTTAACGGCCTGCATCTCGGCGCCAAGGTAGCGGCCCGCGGCGGCTTCACCGAGGCGCTCGAGGACCGCGTGCCCGAGCTCTGACGACAGCGGCATCTTGCCACCCTGCCAGCGCGGCACGGTACCCTTGTTGCCAGTGGCGCTCTTGACGTAGGCATTCATTTCATGCAGCCGGACGAATTCCAGGCGGCGTCCGCCAAACAGGAAATGGTCACCCTTCTGCATGCGTGAGATGAACGATTCCTCAACCGTGCCAATGGTCCCGCCAGAGAGATATTTCACCTGCACCGAAGCGTCCGAGACGATGGTGCCGATGCTCATGCGGTGCCGGCGGCCGAGTGCTGCGTCCGGCACCCGGTAGACGCCTTCGGCATCCATTAGCACGCGCCGGTACTCCGGATACACCGTCAGGCTCTGGCCGCCACGGGCCACGAAGTCCAGCGCCCACTGCCACTCGTCCGGACGCAGATCGCGGTAGGACCAGGCGCTGCGCACTTCGGCGTACAGCGGCGCGGACGTAAAGCCGCCACCGAGCGCAATCGTCACCAGGTGCTGCACCAGCACATCGAGCGGCTGGTTTGGAATCGCCCGCGACTCGATGCGGCGCATAGCGATGGCCGTGCGGGCGCCGGCTGCTTCGAGCAGCTCCAGCGTATTGGTCGGCACCAGCGTCACGCGCGAAATCCGTCCCGGCGCATGGCCGCTGCGCCCGGCGCGTTGCAGCAGCCGCGCCACGCCCTTGGCGCTACCAATCTGCAGCACCCGCTCGACCGGCAGGAAGTCGACCCCCAGATCGAGGCTGGAGGTGCAGATCACGGCCTTTAAATGCCCCTGCTTGAGGCTGGCTTCAACCCATTCGCGCACCGACTTGTCGAGCGAGCCATGATGCAGCGCGATCAGTCCGGCCCAGTCGGGACGCGCTGCCAGCATCTGCTGGTACCAGATCTCGGCCTGCGCGCGGGTGTTGGTGAACACCAGCGTGCTCTGGTGCTGTTCGATCTCGTCTATTACCGGCTGCAGCATCTGCAGGCCGAGATGGCCGCTCCAGGGAAAGCGCGCCGGGTTGACCGGGATCAGGGTGTCGAACGCGATCTCTTTACGCGCCCCGCCTTCGACCAGCACCCCGGCATCCACGCCCAAGAGCGCATCCTGCGCCTGGCGCAAGTTACCCAGGGTGGCCGACAAGCCCCACACCACCAGTGCCGGTCGCCATTGGCGCAGGCGCGCCAACGCCAGCTGGGTCTGGACCCCACGCTTGCTGCCGATCAGTTCATGCCACTCGTCGACGATCACCATGTCGAGCCCCTTGCATTGCAGCGCGGCGTCAGCTTTCGACAGCAGCAGCGACAGGCTCTCCGGGGTCGTGATGAGTACCGCCGGCAGCAGCCGGGTCTGGCGCGCCCGCTCGGCCGACGAGGTGTCGCCGGTGCGCACGCCGACGCTCCAGTGCGGCATCAGGTCAGCAACCGGGCCCTGCAGCGCGCGCGCGGTGTCGGCGGCCAGCGCCCGCATCGGCGTGATCCACAGCACGCGCAGTCCAGCGCCGGCTTTTTTCTCCTGCGCTTGCAGGCGCTGGGCGCGCTGCAGCGCCGCGAACCAGACCGCGTAGGTTTTACCGGAGCCGGTGGTCGCATGCAGCAAGCCAGACTTGCCTTGCAGCGCAGCTTTCCAGACCGCGCGCTGGAACGGAAAGATCTTCCACTCGCGCACGGCGAACCAGGCGTCGGCGGTATCAGTCGCCGGAACAATTTCGGCCGCCGGCACGGCAGGCACCGCAGCGACCGGTGCCGGTGCTGCCGCGGCCGGGGTGCTGATCTGGGCCCGCAGCGAGCGCCGCCTCGGTTTCATGGCAATAACCCCTTGAGCATCTCGAGCGTATCGGCGTCCTCGACCGTCTTGTCCTCGCGCCGGCGCAGCATGCGTGGAAAACGCACCGCCACACCGGCCTTGTGCCGGCTCGAGGCGGCGATACCCTCGAAGCCGATCTCGAAGACCATGCTCGGCTTGACGCTGCGTACCGGACCGAATTTCTCGATCGTGGACTTGCGAATCACGGCATCGACGGCGACGATCTCGGCATCGGTCAAGCCCGAATAAGCCTTGGTGAACGGCACCAGCCGGCGCACGCCATCGGCGTCCGTGTCCCAGACCGCAAACGTGTAATCCGAGTAGAGCGAGGCTCGGCGGCCGTGGCCGCTCTGGGCGTAGATCAGTACGGCGTCGACGCTGTAGGGGTCGAGCTTCCACTTCCACCAGATGCCGACATCCTTGGTGCGGCCGACGCCATACTGGGCCATGACGGCCTTGAGCATCATCCCTTCGACGCCACGCTCGCGGGCGCTTTCGCGCAGCAGCGCCAGCGCATCCCAGTGCTCGGCCACGAGCACTGGTGAAAGCTTGAGCACCGGCAGATTGGCTTCGGCCACGACTTGTTCGAGCAGCGCGCGCCGCGCCGCCTGCGTCCTATCGCGTAAATCCTCGCCTTGATATTCGAGCAGATCGTAGGCCACCAGCACGGCCGGCAACTCGGCCATCAGTTTTACTGAAACGGTCTTGCGGCCGATACGTTTTTGTAAGTCGGCAAAGGAAGCCGGCGCCGCGTTTTTCCAGATCAGGATTTCGCCGTCAATGACGACACCATCGGGCAAGGCCAGTGCACCGAGTTCCGGAAAGCGCTCGCTGATCAGCTCTTCGCCGCGCGACCAGAGCCAGCACTGGCCGTCGCGCCGCACCAGCTGAGCGCGGATGCCGTCGTACTTCCATTCGGCCTGCCACAGGCCGATCCCGCCCAGGCTCGCCGGTTCGGCCTGCAATGGATGCGCCAGAAAGAATGGATACGGCTGGCCGCCACGGCTGGCGTGCTCCTGCGCCGACGGTGGCGCCGTCAGTTGCGCAAAGCGCTCTGCGGTTGGGCTCGTCTTACCATCAGTCCAGCCCAGCAGACGTTGGGCGATGAGCTTACTGTCGACATCGGCCACCACGCCCAGAGCGCGCGTGACCAGCAGTTTCGAGACCCCGACCCTAAAGCCGCCACCGATCAACTTGACCAGCAGGAAGCGCTCGGGCGCAGCCAGCATGTTCCAGAATTGCGGCAGCGCCGCCGCGATCACCTCGGGCGCCGCGCCACGCAGCGGCGCTATGCGCTCGGTCATCCAGCAGGCCAGGCCAATGTCGCTGCTGGCACCGTACTCGAGCGGCGGTGGCAGGATCAGGGAAATGGTTTCTGCCAGGTCGCCGACGGCCTGATAGCACTCGTCGAACAGCCAGGCATCGATGCCGCTGCAACTGAGCGCGCTCTCGCGCAGCAGCCGGGTCGGCACCGCCTGGCGCGGCTTGCCCCCCGCCAGAAAATACACGGCCCAGGCAGCGTCGACCGCTGGAGCCGTACGGAAATAATCTTGCATGGCCTCGAGCTTGCGGTTGGTCGAGGTCGTGCCGTCGAGCGCGGCGTAAAGGCGGGCAAATTCACGCATCGGTGGCTGCTGCCTCTGGCGACGACGCTGCTGGTGGCGCTGGTGCCACATCCTCGTGCTGGTCGTCGCCGCCGTATTCGGTCTCGAAGGCGCCGGCGTCGAGCCCGTTTTGCGTCAGCCAGCGCACCATGGTCGGGATCTGGCCGTGCGTGACGATGACCCGCTTCGCTTCGGAGTCCTTGATCGCCTGCATCAGGCCCGGCCAGTCGGCATGGTCCGACAAGACGAAACCGCGATCGACGTTGCGGCGCCGGCGCGCACCGCGCACCTGCATCCAGCCACTGGCAAAGGCATCACTGTAGTCGCCGAAGCGCTTGATCCACGGTGTGCCTGCAGCCGACGGCGGCGCGATCACCAGCGCCCGGCCCAGCAGCGCCTTGTCGGTCACCGCGGCGGCCGTCAGGGTCCGCGGCAGTGCCACGCCCTGTTCACGATAGACGCGGTTCAATGGTTCGGCCGCACCGTGACAGATGATCGGTCCGATGTCCGGATCGAGTCCGTGCAGGATGCGCTGCGCCTTGCCGAATGAATAACAGAACAGCACGCTGCTGCGCCCGTTGGCCGCATTCGCGCGCCACCAGTCATTGATCTCGGCATAGATGACCGCCTGCGGCTGCCAGCGGTAGATCGGCATGCCGAAGGTTGACTCGGTGATGAAGGTGTCGCAACGCACCGGCTCGAAGGCAGCGCAGGTGTCGTCGGACTCGACCTTGTAGTCGCCCGAGGCGACCCAGACTTCGCCACGGTATTGCAGCCGCACTTGGGCCGAGCCCAGGACGTGGCCGGCCGGATGCAGCGAAATCGTCACGCCGTTGTGGGTCACCGTCTGGCCGTAGTCGAGGGCCTCGAGCGTGATGGCGCCCAGGCGCGCGCGCAGGATGCCGGCGCCGGGCGCCGCCGCCAGGTAATGCTGATGGCCGGTGCGGGCGTGGTCGGCATGACCATGCGTGATCACGGCACGCTCGACCGGGCGCCACGGGTCGATGTAGAACTGACCCGGCACGCAATACAGGCCGGCACGGCGGACCACCACCAGGTCGCTCATGCCGGACCTGATCGAAAACTGGGCGGGGTTAAATTCATAGCCGAAGGGTAGCAGTAATCGCCGTGCACCGCAGGCGCCGCCAGCACACAGAGCGCCCATGTGAGCCGGTTATAAATTATTTTTCAGGCAACAAAGCATTCTCACGAATGAAATAACCAGTTTTCGCTCATGGGTAGTCAGGCTACAAATCAGTCGAGCCATCGACACGTGCGGCGCCCGCGAGGAAGCGAGAAATTGCTCGACGTTATTAGGCGCAGTGGCTTCTCTGATGACATGCTGCCCATCCCCCTTTAATTTGCGTCGCCATTAGACTTAGTAACAAGAAAATAGTTAATAGCTTGCCATATTTCCTCCGCTGTTGTAGGCCCGCATATTCATTGTCGAATGTGCAATCCTGGGGGAAATTGCGTCTACTCAAGGAACGGCGTGTGGTGCTGGCGGTCGCGTGTCAGCAGACAGGCGTTGGCCGGGCGCGACAGGCCATTTTCGCTTCATTCCCCCTATGGAAGAGGGCGGCGCGCACGATGGCGGCGAGCATCCAAAATCGGCCCGATCAGGATGGTGGTGGGCCAGACAGGTGCCCGGGGTGTCGTCCCGGCAAACGACACAACGGCGGGAATCAGCGGGAGGCCGCGATGCCGCGAATCGCGCGCGCCACTTTGCCGGGATCGGCCAAGAGTTGGGATAGAATAATGACTATTTGTTGATAGTCGAAACGTGGCCGCCCTCACTTCGGCGACGTCGTTTCTGGCCCCGGTGTGATTGCCGTAATGGCGCCGCCAAACCCGCTCCATTCTGAGGTTCAGGAAGAAGCGCTCAGCAACGGCATTGTCACAGCAGTTACCCTTTCTGCTCATGCTTCAACCGAAGCCATGCTCGGCCAGCAGATCCTGGTAGATCTCGCTGGCATAGTCCATGAAACCCGGGTGCCTCACACCGACCCTCTGGCCCTTGCAAGGCTAAGCTAACCCTCAAAGTCCACGCATCATTTTTTCGCCGCCTTAGTCGACTTGGCTGCCTTCGCAGGCGGTGCTTTTTTCCGCTTGACCGGCACATCCTTTTCGCCCGGATCCAACAAGAGCAGCGCATCAACGTAAGACACAAAGCGACCCAGGTAATCCGGCGAGATTTCCTGCATCATGGCCAGCGAGCGCAGTATCAGCATGTGGGAATTGATCGGGCCGGCATTTTTCGGGGCCTGTTGGATGGCCAGTGACAGCTGTTTGTCGACGCTCATCCTGGCCCAGGTGGCGCGTGATTCGCGGACGGTCTTCAGTTCGAGGTTTGGGGATCCGGCCACGGTTGTCCTCGATGTTGCTTGATGCGCGGGCGGATGCCCCGGACCACCGGCCAAGGCCGGTTCGAGTTGCGATACCAGCCCAGTCAATGCCGCGCATTGCTCGCGCGCATCCAGCGTGGCCCGGAAATACCGCAACCCTTTGAAATCGCTGGCCGCAAACAGTCGCTGCAGCTCGTCGGCCGCTTGTGGATGCTTCTCGCAAGTCGTCGCAAGAAGCTCGGCCGCAGCGGCGCGCGCCTGCGCGAATCGCTCGGCAAATGAGGCCGCCGCCCGCTCGAGCTTGGCCTCCAGCATGCGCCGCACGCTCCCTTCATGCACCTCCGCGCGCCGTGCCAACGTGTCGAGATAGTGCCAACCTGCAGCATCGAAGCGTTCGCCGCCCTGAGACCTCATGCTTGCAAGTAGTGCATCAAGGCGCGATTGCGGCACGGTCTGCTCGGAATCCAAGGCCGGAACAGCGACGTCACGCATCGGAAGGCGCTTTGGCAGGAGCGGACTTGGGTACCGGCGCCATCTCCACCCGCCGGTTCTGCGCGCGCGCGGCGTCATCGGTGTTCGGTTTCACCGGCTGCTCGGAACCGAATGCGGCGGCAAACACCATCGACGAAGGCATCCCTTGCTCGACCAGCGTGCGCGTGACCGTCAACGCGCGCTGTGCCGACAGTTCCCAGTTATCCGTAAACGGACCGTTGCGGATCGCCTTGTCGTCGGTAAAGCCACTGACCATCAACATCTCGTCGCGCGCGGTGAGATAGGCGCGCAGCGGTCCCACCAAGCTGCTCAGCAACTGACGGCCATCCGGCTGCAACTGGTCCGAATTTTGGGCGAACAGTACCTGGCCACTAATGCCGATGCGGCCATTGTTGAGGGTGATGCGGCCGCTCGCCAGCGGAACCGCCAAGGCTTTCTCGAGCGTCAGGCGGCGCTGTTCTTCGGCCTGCCGCTTCTTCACTTCTTCCTGCAGGCTGGTGGTCAACTCCATCTGCAGGCCAACCACCGCCACCAGCAGCAGCACGAATGCGCCCAGCAGGCCCGACATCAGGTCGCCAAAAACCGCCCAGACCGGCGCACTGGCTTCGGATGCGTCCAGTTCCTCCATCATCTACTTTCGTCCGCCAGCATGGCAGGCAGCTGGCGCAACTCTTCGACGATCGACTTTTGCGAACTCATGGAGAGGTCGATGATCTCGCGCGCCTGTGCGACGTAGTAGGCCAGTTGCCCATCACTGCGCGTCATCGATTTGTCGAGTGCGACCTCGATGCGGTCGAGGTTGGATCCGAGTTTTTCATTCGCGACATTGAAGGAGTGCACCGCCACGCCAAACGCGTCCGCCAGGCTGGCCACATCCACCGCGCTGCTGGTGACGTTGGCGGCAATCTCGGCAAGCTTGCCTGACTCGCCGGCGATGTTCGCGGAGAACGCGGTGCTGGCGGCATCGAGCTTCACGGACGACGAGGCCACCAGCGAGTCGATCACCGTGCGCTGCTCGTGCGACGCATGGTTGATGGCGTCCAGCAGCCCATTCAGGGTTTCCATGATGCGGCCGCGCTCTTCCAGCAGAGCATTGTCGCGCGCCACGCTGTGGGAGATTTCCTGGCGCAGCTGGCCGATCACTTCGGCGGCTGCGCGCGGGGCCTCGGCGGCGGTTTCGATCAAACGCGTGATCGGTTGTTCCAGCGCGGTGCCCAGCGTTGTCAGGTGCGTGGTGACGGCCGATTGCAGTTCTCCCAGGTGCGCCACCGCCGCGTCGCCACGCGCGGCCTCCTGCTCGCGCAGCGCGCCCAGTTCGGCCCGCAGCAGGCCGGCCAGCTGGTCCATGCGCTCGCGGTGCTGGTCGAGCCACTGCGCTTCGGCGGCGATTCGCGAGCGCATCAAGTCTTCGGCCGTGGTGACCAGGCGCGCGGTGTCGGCCCGCGACTTGTCCGCGTCGGCCTGGACTTGATTGGCAAGTTCCTGCACGGCGTGCGTGACGGCGGTGCAAATTTCCCGCTGCCGGGCGAGCATCTGGGTGCCGCTTTCCTGCAATTCGCGACTGAGCGTTGCCGCCATTGCCTCCAGCGACTGCGTCCATGCCTGCTGGCGCTGCGCATCCTGCGCTGCCTGCCCGGCCTGCAGGCCGGTGTACGCGTCGCCGACCGTGGCGACCAGTGCGCCTGCGCGTTGGTCGAACGAGGCGCTGAACGCTTCCAGGGAACGCCCCATGTCGGTGGCGAGGCTGTGGTTGGCGTGTTTCTGGCTGTCGAGCGCGGCGTTCCAGGTCTCGGCGACGCTGGCGGTGGCGACGCTGAAGCGATCGGCCAGGCCGTCGAGCTGATGCTGCACGGTGCCGGCAGTGCGCTCGTGCATGGCTATCGCTTCCTGCGCGATGCCATGCATCGCCGCTTCGAATACCGGCCTGATGCTCTCGCCGGCCGCCTGCGCGCTGCCTGCCAGGCTTTCACGCAGCGATGTGTCGACGGAACGCGCGAGCGCCGTGTAAGCCTCGCTTGCACTGCTGTGGAACTGTTCTTGATTGGCGAGCAAGCGTTGGTTCAGCTGCCCGCTCATCGCTTCGATTTGCAGCATCATTGCCTGCAGCTTGTCGACCACTTGCGGCAGGGCCTCGGACTGCAACTGCAGCGCCCGGAAAGTTTGCTCGCGCTGACGGGCATGCGAGAAGCAGCTCAGCACAGTGGCGGCCTTGGCATCGAGGAGCTGGCCCGCCTGCATCCGCTCGCGACGGCAGAGCGCGGACATCAGGCCCAGCACCGCCGAGGCCGCCACACCGGCGACCGAGGTGCCGAAAGCGAGGCCGAGGCCCTTTACCGGCACTGCCAATGCCGAGCGCATCGCTTCCAGGTCGGCAGTTTTTTCCAGGGTGAAGACTGCTCCCTTGAATGTGACGACCATCCCGAGGAAGGTGCCGAGCATTCCCAGCATGACCAGCAAGCCGACCAGATAGGGCGTCAGGGAAGGGCCGGGCAGGGCGGCACGCTCGCCCTCGATACGCAGGCGCACGGGATGCTGCAGCGAACCGTCCACGCCGGACAATAGGCGGGTCAAGTCCGGGAGGTCGTCCGGGATCGCGTGCAAGGCCATCGTGAGGCTGGCCGTTGCCTGCCGGAAGCGGTGCAGCTCGAGGGCGCCGGCAAGATACACGGCGAAGATCAACGCCGTCATCGCCAGTGCCAGGACGCTGGAATCGATGAAGCCTAAGCCGACCCAGATGACCGTGAACGCGCCTGTGAAGAAGGCAAGGTTGAACAGATGTTTATTCATGGTCTTTTTGTTGATTGAATGCTTCCAGGAGTCCTGCGCTTGGCTGCAAGCGCAGTTCAGCTTCGGCCAGCAGCAGCGTTTGCAGGGTCTGGCAGAAGCGGGCCAGCCAGCCGCCGGGATGCATCCAGGACGCTGGATTGTCGGGTTGGCCGCTTGCGGCGAGCTGTTCCTGATGCGCGGCGTACTGGGCATCGAAGCGTTTTTGCAGTAGCCGCGGCACCCTGGCCAGCAGCCGGCTTTCACGCTCGCGCAAGAATTTTTCCATCACGACGTCGAGTTCGGCCAGCTTCCTGAGGCGGGGCGAGGCCTGGGCCAGCGCGGCGCGCAGGTTCACGCGCAGCGGCTCGACGCTCAGCTCCATGTCGCGCTGGTGCGCTTCGTAGAAGCGCCGGTAGGGTGCATACGATACCTCCGGCTCGAGCGGCAGCGGTAGCTTGATGGCCGTATTGCCGCCCGTGGGCGCGCAGCTTTTCGTGATCGAATTGACCATGAACGCGCGTATCCGCTCGAATTCGGCAACCAGGCGCGCGCCAGTTGCTTCACGCAGCGCCGGACTCTGCGCCGGCACCTTGGCCATGCCGCTCTCCAGCACGGACGATAGGGCGATCGCGTCGGTAAAGTGCATCCACTGTCCCAGCTCGTCCGCAAAGTCACCCGCCGGCTCGGCGCCTTCCAACAGGTCGAGCTCAGCAAGGCAGCGGATGAGTTGGGAACTATGGAAATTTGGACGAGGAAGGTCGCGCGTCATGGCGCAGGCAGTGAGGATCGAAACGGAGGCAGGTGTCTGGATGCAGACGCCAACACGCGGGCTGTTGCCTTATTTCTAGGAAATAGAGCCCCCGGATTATATCGACTACGAGGGGGAAACTCAAATGCGTCGGGCCTCATTAGTGGGCAACACCCAAACCAACGACCACGCCGACCGGTTCGTCCCTGTTGTAGTTACAAGCCGGGCGGCGGGTTGACACCACCGGCCAGCCCGGCGCATGATGTTCATTCCCAACTTTGTCTACAGCGGTCACAAGCCGCTTTTTTTGTGTCTTTACCGTCTGAAATCCAGCCTCCAAAGGACTTACCGTGAAACGATACTTGCTTAGCACCCTGACCCTCAGCCTGATGGCGGCCTTCGCCACCGCCACGCCCACCTCGGGCATCGAGATGCAATACGTCGATCCCTCCGTACGGGTCCAGGATGACTTTTTCGGCTACGTGAACGGCAAGTGGCTCAAGACGACCGAGATTCCCGCAGACAAGCCAAGCTACGGCACCGGCGCCATGGTGAACGACGCTATCCAGCCACAGGTGCGCGCCATCATCGAAGCGGCCCGCGACGACAAGAAGGCGGGGCCGGAAGCACGCAAGATCGGCGACATGTACGCCAGCTATATGGATGAAGCCAAGCGCGCGCAGCTGGGCTACAAGCCGCTGGCAGGCGAACTGGCCAAGATCCGCGGCATGAAGGACAAGAAAGCGTTGCCGGCCCTGATGTCGCGGCTGTCGATGATCGGCGTGGCGACGCCTTTCGGCATGCGCGTCGGCCAGGATGCGCGCGAATCGACCCGCTATGCGGCCTACCTCGGCCAGCGCGGACTGGGCCTGCCCGACCGCGATTACTACCTCAAGGACGAGGCGCGCATGGTCGATATCCGCGCCAAGTACCTCAAGCATATGGAAACCATTCTCGGCATGGTTGGCCGCGCGGACGCGGCCAAGGCCGCCGCCGACATCATGGCGTTCGAGACTGAACTGGCCAAGGTGCAATGGTCCCGGGTCGAAAACCGCGACCCCGTCAAGCGCTACAACAAGATGACCATCGCCAAGCTTGCCGAAACGGCCCCCGGGTTCGACTGGAAGGCCGCGGCCGACGCCGCCGGCATGGGCAAGGCCGACTATGTGATTGTTGCCCAGCCAACCTATATGACCGGCATGAGCCGCGCCATCGACCAAGCCGAGCTGGCGACGCTCAAGTCCTACCTGGAATGGCAACTGGTGCGCGCCTATGCCCCCTACCTGTCGAAGCCTTTCGTCGACGAAAACTTCGCTTTCTACAGGACCACGCTCAACGGCGTCGCCCAGAACCTGCCGCTGTGGAAGCGGGCGGTGGCCGGTGTCGAAGACGCGCTGGGCGAAGCGGTGGGCAAGCAGTATGTCACCCAGCATTTCCCGGCCGAGCGCAAGGCGCGCATGGACACGCTGGTAAAGAACCTGGTCGAAGCATACCGTCAGAGCATCGAGACGCTCGAGTGGATGGGGCCCGAGACCAAGAAGGAAGCGCAGGCCAAGCTGGCCAAGTTCACGCCCAAGATCGGCTATCCGAACAAATGGCGCGACTATACGACCCTGGCCATCAAGCCGAACGACCTGGTCGGCAACATGATGCGCGCCAGCACCTTCGACTACAAGCGCGGCCTGGCCAAGCTGGGCAAGCCGATCGACCGCGAAGAGTGGGGCATGACGCCGCAAACGGTCAACGCCTACTACAGCTCGACCATGAACGAGATCGTGTTCCCGGCCGCGATCCTGCAGCCGCCATATTTCGACATGCGCGCCGACGACGCGGTGAACTACGGCGCCATTGGCGCGGTGATCGGCCACGAAATCGGGCACGGCTTCGACGACTCGGGCAGCCAGTCCGACGGCGACGGCAACCTGCGCGACTGGTGGACTGCGCAAGACCGCGCCAGGTTCAAGGAGCGCACCCAGATGCTGGTCAAGCAGTACAGCGCCTATTCGCCATTGCCGGGCTATAACGTCAATGGCCAGCTGGGCCTGGGCGAGAACATCGGCGACAATTCCGGCATCTTCATCGCGCACAAGGCGTACCAGATTTCGCTGGGTGGCAAGCCGGCTCCGGTGATCGATGGCCTCACCGGCGACCAGCGCTTCTTCATGGGCTGGGCGCAGGTGTGGCGCATCAAGATGCGGGATGAGGCGATGATCAACCAGCTCAAGGTCGGTCCGCATTCGCCGGGCATGTACCGCGCCAGCGGCGCGGTGATCAACCATCCGGCCTTCCACGAGGCGTTCGGGATCAAGGAAGGCGACAAGATGTACGTGGCGCCGAAGGACCGCGTGTCGATCTGGTAAGCGAGCGCGCTTTGCCAGGCGCCCGAGGGCTCAATTGCGCATCGCGCGCAATTGAGCCCTGTGTGTTTCCAGGCGCTTGATTGATTCCAGGGGCGCATGCAAAGCCCTATTTACGGAGCTCCCCAAACGATTCAGGCACACCCTTCAGCCCCAGCACGCGCCAGCTTTTGCCATCGGGTTCGAGCTGCTTTACCTCGTTCTGTTGATACCCATAGATCGCGCCGTCAAGCCCTGCAACCAGCGACGAGGAGTCAACCTTGGCCGCCGTGATGACGACGCGATTGGGGTTGCTGTCGAGTGCCTCGCACAGTTGTTTTTCGTTGCGTTGGCGGGTTTCGCATGTCATCAACAGCGTATTGTTCCGGATCGCCCACATCTGGAGATTGACTGGCTTGATCTTCGACGCGTTTCCCGAGATCGGTTCCCAGCGTTGCCCTCGGTCCCGGCTCATGTAGAGCTTGTGTACGGACGGGGCGTTCGAGTTGTCATCCTTCGGGATGATCATGGTATTGAGGTAGACGACGCCATTGCTGCCGACATGCAATTGACCGAGGTATTCGTTGGCTGAAAACTGCTTCCGAACCCGCCGTTCAGTCCAGCGCTCGCCAGCGCCGCTTCTGTAATACAGGCGGCCATTGTGACCGATCTCATACTCATGCTGCTTATTTGCTGCTTGGTAGTAAGTGGTTGCCCTGCAGAACAAGGGATGCGTGCGTGGAATGGGGTGACGCACGCGGGGCGGATGCCAGGTGCGACCCTGGTCGATGCTGGCTTCCTCGCCATGTTGTGAGCAACCGTGGAGCGTGCCATCGTCGCCGATCCACTCAAGCTCATGCGGTTCCCGTTTCGTCCAGCTTGCTCCTCGGTCTAGCGAAACAAAGAGCCCATCATAGGCAACGGCGTAGACTTCTTTACGAGTGGCGATCACGCGGCGGGTTTCCCTTACGTTGAGTACATGCTTCCATGTGGTTTCCGCAGGACCTTTGCGGAATATGCCGTGCGAATGCTGCAAGAGCAACTCGCCGTTGGGCAGGGCGACCAAGCCGACGATGTAATGGGTCGGCGCTGGAGGCGCTATCGCATGTGTGGAAGGCGCACCAAGTATTAGAATAAGTGTGCACAGGAAGGCGCGTGGAGTCATAAATATCCGATATAGGTTTTTCTGCGCGTGAACTTAAGGATAGGCAGTGCCCATTTCATGGGGCGTTCCTCTGTTGTCAGGATGCGGGACGACCCTGTATGCGTAGTTAAACGGCCGGTTTCGGCAAACGGGGTTAAAAAAATACGCTAACGGCGAGCAGCTTAGTTTTACGCCGCAACGGACCCTGCGTGCCAACCGAGACGAGATCAAGATACTCAAGCATCAAGCATCAAGCATCAAGCAGCGCGCTCGACGCACTGCCGTTGCGGTTGAACTTGCAAACCCGCCCTAGAAAACCGCGCGCCCCCAATTATCGCTCTTCACCTGCGGCCATCCCTTGGCCGCCGTGAATAAGTCGCCGGTCAGCTCGGCGGCGGTTTTCAGCGTGGGCATCGGCTGCTTCATCGCCTTGGCCAGCAGCTCGAAATCGGTCGCGAGCACCGCGAAATCGAGGTAGTCGCGGGCACCGAGTTTTTGCAGCGTGTAGAGCGTCGCATCGGCGATCTGCTGGACGTTGAAGAGATGTTCGGCGCCAAACGGGATGCGCTGCGAAAGCATGCGCGTCTTGACCCCTCCGGTTTGGACGTGGTTTGCAGCGCCCTCAGATCCCCACTGTGCCAAACTGCCCCTTTCTTCCGTGTATCGTGAAATGAAATTTCATGATGTGAATCCCAACTGTCTTTTCTGCGATATCATTGCAGTCCAGAGCGGTCGAATGGCCGACCCAAAGATTTCGTGCCGACCGCAAGACGGGCGGCCGGATATTTTCCCAATATCGCGAATCATCCATTCGCCAGAACCGAGCAAAAGCCCATGAGCAGTGATCAAACCATCATTTACACGTTGACTGACGAGGCGCCGCTGTTGGCGACCCACGCCTTCCTGCCGGTTGTCACGGCGTTCGCCAAGCCGGCCGGCATCCGCATCGAAGCGAGCGACATTTCGGTCGCGGCACGCATCCTGGCCGCCTTCCCGGAAAATCTCACCGCCGAGCAGCGCGTGACCGACTCGATGATCGAACTGGGCAAGCTGACGCTGCGGCCCGAGGCGAACATCATCAAGCTGCCGAACATCAGCGCATCCGTGTCGCAGTTGCGGGCGGCCATCAAGGAACTGCAGGACAAGGGCTACGCCATTCCCGACTACCCGGAAGATCCCGAAAACGACGAGCAAAAGGCCATCAAGGTGCGCTACGGCAGTTGCATCGGCTCGTCCGTGAATCCGGTCCTGCGTGAGGGAAACTCCGACCGCCGCGCCCCGCGCGCGGTCAAAGAGGCGGCCAAGAAGAGCCCCCATTCGATGGGTGAATGGTCGCAGGCGTCGCGCACCCACGTGTCCCACATGACCAGCGGTGACTTCTACCATGGCGAAAAATCGATGACCATCAGCGGCGCGCGCGACGTGAAGATGGAACTGATCACCAAGAGCGGCAAGACGATCGTCCTGAAACAGAAGGTCGCGCTGCTCGACGGAGAGATCATCGATTCGATGTTCATGAGCCGCAAGGCGCTGCTGGCGTTCTACGAGGCGCAGATCGAAGACGCGCACAAGACCGGCGTGCTGTTCTCGCTGCACGTCAAGGCCACCATGATGAAGGTGTCGCACCCGATCGTCTTCGGCCACTGCGTGCGCATGTTCTACAAGGAGGCGTTCGAGAAGCACCAGGAACTGTTCGACAGCCTGGACGTGAACGTCAACAACGGCATGGCCGACCTGCACAGCAAGATCGCCACCCTGCCGGCATCGCAGCGCGATGAAATCGTGCGCGACCTGCACGCCTGCCAGGAACACCGCCCGGCGCTGGCCATGGTCGATTCGGCCAAGGGCATCACCAACTTTCATTCGCCCAACGACGTGATCGTCGACGCATCCATGCCGGCCATGATCCGCGCCGGGGGCAAGATGTACGGCGCCGACGGACGCCTCAAGGAAGTCAAGGCGGTCATCCCGGAGAGCACCTTCGCCCGGATCTACCAGGAAATCATCAACTTTTGCAAATGGCATGGCGCGTTCGACCCGAGCACCATGGGCACGGTGCCTAACGTGGGCCTGATGGCCCAGAAGGCCGAGGAATATGGCTCGCACGACAAGACGTTCGAAATGCCGGAAGACGGCGTCGCCAACATCACCGACCTGGCCAGCGGCGAAGTGCTGCTGACCCAGAACGTCGAGCAGGGCGACATCTGGCGCATGTGCCAGGTCAAGGATGCGCCGATCCGCGACTGGGTCAAGCTGGCCGTCACGCGCGCGCGCAACTCGGGCATGCCTGCCGTGTTCTGGCTCGACCCGTACCGTCCGCACGAAAACGAGCTGATTAAGAAAGTCAACACCTACCTGAAAGACCACGACACGGACGGCCTGGAAATCCGGATCATGTCGCAAGTGCGCGCCATGCGCTACACGCTCGAGCGCGTCAGCCGCGGCCTCGACACCATCTCGGTGACCGGCAACATCCTGCGCGACTACCTGACCGACCTGTTCCCGATCCTGGAGCTGGGCACCAGCGCCAAGATGTTGTCGATCGTTCCGCTGATGGCCGGCGGCGGCATGTACGAAACGGGCGCCGGCGGCTCGGCCCCCAAGCACGTGCAACAGCTGGTGGAGGAGAATCACCTGCGCTGGGATTCACTGGGCGAATTTTTGGCGCTGGCGGTGAGCTTCGAAGACATGGGACTGAAGACCGGCAACAAGAAGGCCACGGTCCTGGCCAACACGCTCGACGCGGCCACCGGCTCGCTGCTCGACAAGCGCAAGTCGCCGTCGCCGAAAACCGGCGAACTCGACAACCGGGGCAGCCAGTTCTACCTGTCGCTGTTCTGGGCGCAGGAACTTGCCGCGCAGACGGACGATGCCGAATTGGCCGCGCACTTCGCGCCGCTGGCCAAGTCGCTGGCCGACAATGAGCAAAAAATCGTTGCCGAGATGCTCGAAGTGCAGGGCAAGGCGGTGGACGTGGGCGGTTACTACAAGCTCGACGAAGCCAAGGTGACGGCGGTCATGCGCCCGAGCGCGACCTTCAATGCGGCGGTGCAGGCATTGGGCGCTTAAGGGGGCGGGGACGGGCGATTCATCGTCCGTCTGCGGGCCGGCCTTTGCAAGGGCCGGTTCCCAGTGTCAGCAACATGTGAAAAGGCCGCCCCCGGGCGGCCTTTTCGCATTTGTTTCATTGAGCAGGGGAGCGCGCGTGCACGCCGGCTTTTGGCGTGCCGCGGTCGCGCCGCGAACGCGCTTACTACTTGCTGTTCTTAACCGCGGCCACCAATTGCTTGGTCGCCTCGGCCGGCGATTTGTCCGAGTTGAAGAACTTGCTCACCACATCCGTCACGGCCGTCTTGACCGGCCCCGGCATGGCATGCCCTTGGGCATAGCTGCCCACCATGGTGCCGGCCTTTAAAGCCTGCTTCAGGTCGGACATCGATTTTTTGCCGCAGTCGTCGAACCGGTCCATCGACACGTCCGTGCGCGCCGGCACCGAACCCTTGACCATATTGAACTTTTCCTGGAAGCCCTTGTCCATCACCGCGCTGGCGAACTCGGCCTGGCCCTCCGTCCGTTTGTCGCTTCCCTTCAAGATCGCAAACTGGTCGGCAATGAAGATGAAGGTGCCATCGGTGCCCGGATACTGGAAGCACAGGTAATCGACATTGGGCTTCATGTTGCCTTTGGCAAATTCCCCCTTGGCCCAGTCGCCCATGATCTGCATCGCGGCCTTCTTGTGGTAGACCATCGACGTGGCCACGTTCCAATTGCGGCCCGGGAAATTCGGGTCGACCATCGTGCGCAGCTTTTGCATCTGCGCGAAGGCCTGTTCCATCGTCTTGCTGCCCAGCGCCACCGGATCGAGGTCGACCATGGCTTGCTTGTAGAATTTGGGGCCACCTGCCGACATCACGGCGCTGTCGAAGATGATCGCTTCCTGCCACGGCTGGCCGCCGTGCGCGAGCGGAATGTAGCCGGCCTTGCGGATCTTTTCGGCATGCGCGACCAGCGCGTCGAAGGTCTTCGGCACGGGCAGCTTGAGTTCGTCGAAGATGGCCTTGTTGGCCCAGATCCAGTTGGTGCGGTGGATGTTGACCGGCGCCGCCACCCACTTCCCCTTGTGCTTGGAGAATTTTTGCAGCGGCAGGGGCACCACCTTGTCCCAGCCTTCTTTGTTGGCCACCGCGTCCACGTTTCCGAGCAAGCCTTCCTCGGCGTAGTCGGTGATGGTAAAGCCGAGCATCTGCATCGCGTCGGGCGAATTGCCCGACGCGGCACGCGAGCGCAGCTTGGCCGGCGGCGGCTCGCCGCCGCCGGCGATCGCGCTATCCTTCCAGATGAATCCACGCTTGACGACGTCATCCTTCAGTATCTTGAGCGCGGCCGCTTCGCCGCCGGAGGTCCACCAGTGCACCACCTCCACCGATTTGTCCTCCTGCGCATATGAAACGCCAGTCGCGCCCAAGGCGCACAGCAAGGCCGCCAACTTTATTTTTTTGTTGATGCTCATCGTTCATCTCCTCCAGAAAATCACATAAAAGGCTTGTCATCAAGCTCGAGTGCGGTCTGTCCAGTGCCGGCGATCGCTTATTTTTGTTATCGCCCTCAACGCTGCCCTTGCGCAGGCCCCCCACAAAACAACGTGGATTTCCGGTCAGAGGCTGAGAGTTTTTCGAGCGTGCCCGAGCAGCCCGCCAGAAAGCGGCAGATCGAGGCGCAAAGCACAGCCATAGCGGGCTATGGCGAGCATTTGCAACGAGGAACTGGCGCTTTCTGGCGTGATGGGCGGGCATGATCGAAAGACTCTCAGCCTCTCAGTTGTGGTGCGGTCAGCGCTGGTCCCCTTCAACTGGTCCCCTTCGGCTGGTCCCCTTCATTATGGCGCTCGCCCTCAGCGGCCCGCCCCTGTCGAATCTGGCCTAGTCGTTGCTCGCGCTCTGCCAAGTATCGCCTGGATGAATATACTTGTTATTCCCGGTTTCGTCACTTATGCTTACCGTTGGCTAAAGAACGGCATTTCCGGAAAACAGATAGCACATCCTACGCAAGGCGATGCCATGTTCTGTCTCATATCGAAACGTACGCCGCTACGCTGGTTGTTCAACTGCGTGGTGGCCTGCTTTTGCCTGAATGCGTCGCCGGCCTGGGCGACGCTGCATGTCATCTATCCCCGCATGGACGAACGCGCCGCGGATGACTATGGATTCAAGGTGCTGGAGCTCGCGTTGTCCAAGTCCGGCATCCCCTATTCGCTCACCGTGTCGAAGTTGAAAATGAATCAGGAGCGTGCCGGATCGATGTTGGAGCAAGGTGTCATTTCGGTATGGGATGCGGGCGCCAGCGCTGAACTCGAAACACGCTACAAGGCCGTCAATTTCCCCATCGACCGAGGGCTCAGCGGCTATCGCTTGTTTCTGATAAATAAAGAACAGCTTGGCGATTTTGCAAAGATTCGGACCCTCGGGGCGTTAAAGAATAAACGTGCGGGCCAAGGGCCCGGGTGGGGCGATACGAAAATCCTCAATGGCGCCGGCATCCATGTCAGGACGGCGGAATTTGAACCGCTGTTCCGGCTGCTCAATGCCAAGCGCATCGACTTCTTTCCGCTGGGAGCGGAAGAAATATTTACGCTGTTGGAGCGGCACAGGGGCGCGAGCCCGGACCTCGTCGTTGAGCCGGACCTGGCCTTGCATTACCCGTTCGCCAGGCTATTCTTCGTCAGGAAGGGGAACATGCGGCTGCACGATGCTATTCATTCCGGATTGGTCAATGCCTTCGCCGATGGAAGCTTTCAACGGTTGTTGGAATCGGATAAAAAATTTCATGATGGAGTGAGCCGCGCCAAGCTGCGGACCCGCACCATCTTCATGCTGGACAATGCCAACCTCACCAGGGCGTTTCGTCTGATGCCGAAGGAGTATTTTTATACCCCATAGCGGAAAGCCGATGTATAAACGCGTGCCTACGGCCGCGACAGCCAGATGCACGAACGCCCGAATTCACGTCGCCGTCATGGCAGCACCGGCGCTCGGCTCCACCTTCGCCGCCGCCCTTTTCAGCAAGGTCGGCATTCCCAAGCAGTTGTGGCGGGCGGGCTCTAAAACGCCCCTTCAGCCATGACAATTTTCCGGCGAACCGGCGCAGCGTCCACTTCCGGCGTCGCAACTGGGCAGGCGCTGGCCCGTGGACTTGCCGGATGCTGTTGCACAGTTTCGTCCTCTGCGTCGGCCCCCGGCGGGGGCTGATTTGTTAGGATTTGTGTGATTTCGAGGTGGAGGCACCGGCAGCGTCTATAATTACTCACCGTCGCACCGACGGCTTGATAAAGGAATGTATGGCGAAAGATGACGTAATTGAAATGGTAGGGCAGGTAATTGAGAACCTCCCAAGTGCAACGTTCAAGGTAAAGTTGGAGAACGGACACATCGTGCTGGGGCACATCTCGGGGAAAATGCGCAAGAATTACATCCGCATCCTTCCCGGCGATAAGGTCAATGTGGAGATGACTCCCTATGACCTGAGCAAAGCGCGCATCGTGTTTCGGACCAAGTAGCCGAACTTGCGCCGGCGAGGTCTTTGACTACGGTCATTGGGATCTTGCGCGCGCGGAGTGTGTGTTCGGAGGCCTGGACAATGCTGAGGCCGCTGTCCAATGACGCGGAGCGGGTTCATTTCGCCGATGCGCACTGACATGTCATTGTGGGGATTCTTTCCAGATTGCGGGCGCGACAATGAACGGGCATCGCGATGTGGATACGTGCGTCCTGAAAAGTCCGCTGGACATGCCGCATGCCCAGCCGTTGAGGTGCGCTCATGGCCACCTACATACGGCGCATGGTCCTGCCCGCAAGTTTTTTACTTAAGACACGTGTTTGCAGTTTTCGCCAGATAAACCCCGCCAGCGCCATCAAAATCATTTTCCGCATGTTGCACCTCCTATGGTTTGGATACATGAATTGTCGCCGGGTTGCTTAAGCTTGGCGGTTGCTATCAGTGCGCGCGCTTCTCGCGCGCCCCACGCCCACACTTTAAATTTTCCGAAATGTGGATGAGCAGGTAGTCGCATCTTAAGTGTTGATCGCCCGAGTTGGATGTAGGCGTACACGACAGATATATGTAGGAATGCGGGGCGTTCGCCCAGCGCCGCAAGGCCGCGTGGAATGCTGAGGGTATATGTCAAAAGAGAAAAAACCACTGGATCGAGAACCGCTACCGCCACAGCCGCGTGTATCGCCGCGATTGCCGCCACCGTTGCAGGCGTTCGAGTCCGCGTCGCCGGCGCAGGCCAGCGCCAAAAAGCGGGAGCGCGAGCGGAAGGATGCGCTGATTCGCGGCGTCACTTCTATCGATGAAATGCGTGAAGCGATAAAGCGCGCCGCGCGCGGACTGCCTGTTGTTTCAGAAGTGCCGCGACTGGGCATGCTCGATGCCGCAGCGTTCCGCAGGCGTGCCGCGCAGGGGCTGCCATTCGTGGTCACCGGGCTTGTCAAACGTTGGCCGCTGTCGGACCTCACGCCGCAAACGCTGCGTGATCGCTTTAGCCACCTGCAGGTGCGCGCGCGGGTCGGCGACTATATCAACACGGCGTTCGCGCCGGACAGGGCGATGCAGGATATGTCGATGGGCGAGTATCTCGATCTGGTCTCGACTGCCACGCAGGCGCTGCCCCCCTATCTGGGCAATCTGGAATTGCGTGAACTGAATCGGATGTGTTACTGGCCCGCGTACTTTGGCAAAATGGGACCGCCCCGTTTTTGGCTCGGGCCGGCCGGAACGGTGACGCCGCTGCACTGCGATTATGACGACAATATTTTTGCGCAGGTATGGGGCGCCAAACGGATTTTCCTGGCGCCGCCCCACCACGATGAATTCCTCTATCCCAGCGAGGCCAATGCCATCCTGTTCGGCTCCCCGTTTGATCCCGAGGCGCCGGATTTCGAGAAGTTTCCGCTTGCGCGCCAGGCATCGATGGTCGAATGCATCGTCAATCCCGGTGATCTCCTGTATGTGCCGGCCGGCTGGTATCACCAGGTTCGCGCGCTGACGTTTTCACTGTCGTCGAACCGGTGGGCGAGGGCGCTGCCGTTCGCATTGACCGGCGATTCATCCCTGCAGCGTCCGGCGTAGCGAACCACGCGCACCGAGGCCGTTTCAGGGCGTTCTAGGCCAGGGTTTTCCGCACGGCGGCCACCCAAAAGCGCCGCACGATCAGCTCAAAGCAGTCAAGCGGCAAGTGCTGCAAAGGATGCGGTGTGCTAGGAAGGATGGCGACGGCGTTGAGCTTGGACTCGAGCGCATCGAACAGCTTTACGATCTCGGCCATCGGAACGAGGTTGTCGCGATCTCCGGCGCTGAGCAAGATGGGCACCTTGGTGGCTCGCACCATCTCCTCGCTCAGCTGCCAACGGGCGAAGTCGGTGATCAGACCTTGCGTCAATCGCAGTGTTTGGTCGACTCCGCTGGCCGGGTGCAAGGCCGCAAGCGCTTCGTAATGGCGTGGTGAGCGGGCGCGCAGTTGATCGCCATCGAGCTCCTTCGAGGTCTTGTCGATGGCCTCCTCGCTCCAGTAAAACTTTGTGCCCAGGTTGACGATGCTGTTCACCCGCGCCGGTGCGAGGTGGGCCAGAACGAGTGCCGCATAACCGCCCATGCTGTGGCCGATGATGTCGACCTTCTCGATCTGCAGCGCGTCCAACAAGGCCAGGACGGCGCGCGCGAGCCGCTCGCCGTTTATCGCACCATGGGTGACATGGCTCTCGCCATGGGAGGGGAAATCCAGGGCGATTTGCGAGCGCTCCGGGAAATGCTTTCGCAGGGCATCGAACTGCCCGCGAACTCCAAGCGCGCCGTGTAAGAACAGCAAAGGCGGCAGTGCGGTCTCCATCTGAACGTAGTCGTATTCGATCCCGGCGTCGTCGAGCAGTAATTGCATTGTCATTACCTTTGTTGGTGGTTGTTCCGAAACGGCAGCATTGCTTTATTTTAAAGCAATGGTGTCCGTGCGGTGATCCCAATCGCGCGCCGATCGCCGCCGGATTCAAAACTCAAGGTCGATCTGGCGAAGAACGTTAAAAAGTGCGGCCGATGGCGGCTCAAAACCTTCGATCCCGGATTGTCTGCTCCTCTGGCGCGCCATACCATATCGGCTCGCGCATGAGAAAGAGCGGCGCGACGTTAGCGCTGCGATCAACCAACAGGAGAGCAATATGACACAGGAGAGCAATATGACACGTCCCACGAACTTCAACGACAATGCGCACCCCGCCGGCAAGGCGGGCGATTTTGATTTCCTATCCGGCGATTGGAAAATCCAGCACCGCCAACTCAAGTCAAGCAATCCCGACGTATGGGACGCGTTCGAGGGCGAGGCCACTTGCTGGTCAATCTTGAACGGCGCGGCGAGCATCGAAGAGCTGCGCATTCCGGCGCGCGATTTCAGCGGCATGGGCCTGCACTTACTGAATCAGGAAAAACAGGTCTGGTCCGATTTTTGGGTGAATGCAAAAAGCGGTGCGCTGTTGGCACCGGTGGTTGAAGGCCACTTCCAGGACGGCCAGGGAGTTTTTGTATCGGAGGACCTCGATGGCGAGCAAGCCATGCAGGTGCGCGGTGTATGGGACAACATCAGCCCCACGACTTGCCGTTGGCAGCAAGCCACCTCGCTCGATGGCGGCAAGAGCTGGCAGCCGAATTGGTTGATGGATTGGGTGCGTGTGGCGTAACGCCCCACAAATACCGCCGCTGTTGCTTAATGCCGGCGCCGATATGCCACAATCGGGCTATGAGCCGATATACCCCACTTTCCCTCGTCGTCAGGTCCCAATTGTTTCTACATCTGGCAACCATGGAGCAAGCCGGCCTGCCGCCTGATAAAGCCTATTCCATGCTCGAACTGGGGCCCGGTGCGCGCGAGCGGGTCGCCACTTTCCGGCGCCTGTTTGCGCGTGGCGTCGATCCCGCCACCGCCGGCTCTAACAGCGGCTTGTTCACCCTGTTCGAAACGCGCCTGTTGCGGGCGGCATTGAGCGGTGGCAGTCCCTTGCCCACTTACCGTCGCCTGACAAAACATTACGCCACGGCTGCCGCGCAGCAGGCGTCGATGCGCTCGCGCTTGATGCTTCCCGCGGCGACCTTGGTGGTTGCGCTTTTAGTGCAGCCGATCCCGCTACTGTATTCAGGTGCCATATCGTTCGGCGGCTATCTGGCGCGATCGATACTGCCGCTGATCGTGCTGGGCGTGGTAAGCGCCATTGCGATCCGCGCCATCGCGCGCTACGCGTCGGGCGAACCGGGGCCGGTCCGCGACGCCGTCTCTGGCGCGCTGCTGCGCATTCCGTTTATCGGCCGGCTGCACCTTCGCCGCAGTACGCGCGATTTCCTCGAAAGCCTCGCGCTTCTGCTGCAAGCGGGGCTGCCCTTGTTCGAGGCGCTCCCGGTGGCAATCGCCACTGTCGACAATGCGATCGTGCGCGAGGATTTGTCTTCGCTGCTGCCGGCGGTGCAGTCAGGCGCGACGCTGTCGGAGGCGCTCGCGGCGCTGCGCCTGTGCGATACGGGGAAGCTGCATGCTTTCGCCCATACGGGCGAAGAAAGCGGATCGCTGCCAGAGATGCTGCAGCGCTATTCGGATATGGAGACCGAGGCGCTGGCGCAGATCCAGAGCGACATCTCGACATGGCTGCCGCGCTTGTTTTACGTGCTGGTGGCGTTGTGGATGGTGGTGCAGTTGATAGGCGGGCGTGCGGTGCCACCGCCGGCGAGTATGGTGGCTTCCACCTCCACCTCCAGCTCTTCGCTTAACTTCACGGCTTTGGAATCAAATGTCTGAATGTCGGCTCGATATTTTTTGAATGCAGGAAGCTGACAATATCCTCCAGCGTGGCATCGCGCAGGAGCAAGCCGTCCGGCGCCAGCGCGCCGGGCTTGGGCTGAGCGATAACCATTGGCGCCGCGCCTTGCGACTGCTGAAGCGTTTCAAAGGCTTGCTTGAACTGCGCGTCGCTGATGCTTTCCAACCCAAGCAACAAAGCGCTTTGGCCTGCAAGCGGCGGCGCCATCTCCAGCCCTGATTCTTCGGCGAAGGACGCGCCCAATCCCGGATTGATAAAAGCGGCCCACTTCCCGGAACGCTGATTCAGGCAAGGCGGCAGTTCGACCGGGGTGTTGGTCGCATCGGCGTGGAGCGCCATCTCCGGTGCGTACGTTTTGCGCACCAGTTCGACGAATTGTTGCACCAGCGTGGCCGGGGCGGGCGTCTTCAACGACAACCAAAGGCAATAGCCGTTAGCGCCGGAAATGCTGACCGCGGGCGCCGGAAATCCAAGCTCGGTCTGCAGGCGATTCGCGACCGTACACAAGCGCTCCCAATGCTGCTCCCCTTCGCCTTCGTCGATTTTGTCGAAGGCGATGACCATCGCACGTGTCAAGCCGTCGTCGGTAGTAAGACTGATGGCGGGGCTCGCCTGCCCCTGCATGCGCTGCGCGAGAACTTCCGCCGACAAAGTTCCGGCCGCAAGATACAGCCTGTTTAGTTCCGAAGTCAATTTTTGCATCTGCTTCCCCATGTTCAGACCGACGGGTGCTGCCCGGCACGCGACGTGGTCTGGTCCGACATTCTGACACATGAAGAATTGTTGTCGGGCCAAGGGAGACCTGGTGTCCTGGCCGGCGTGGTCGGGGCTCCCCGGACGCAATTTAAATCTTCGTCGGCCCGGCCGGCGTCACGCGCGTGTAAATGTCGCCGTAAATGGCAAGGGAATCGATGGTGCCGTTTGCCGCCGCGCGAAAGCCGAATTTTTCCCAGCCTTCATAACCGACGCCCATCCTGGCGCGGAATATATTGTGGTGCCAGTGCTCGAGGCGGCCAATGCCGCTTGCCGCCGACCCGATCCGCAACACCAAGGCGCCGGACTCCAGCGCCACCGTCACGTCGCCCCAGGCCGGATGGCGATAAGTGCCCGTGTACGCCGCCAGTGCATGGCTGGGCTTGGTATTGATGGGACGCTTGGCATCCTCGTTCTCCTGCTTCACTTGTCCGGCTTTTTGCAGGTCGCCGTAGAGTTTTAAGGTTTCCCCATTCCAGTCGCGCGCCGGGGCGCCGGTGAACATGCCGAACACCTTCCACATCAGCGCGTGGCGGAATTCGGCGTGCTCGAGGTTGCCAAACACGGCGTTCTCAAGAACCAAGTGC
>NZ_PXWF02000150.1 GCF_003011895.2 Massilia glaciei
CTCGACGGCGGCCAGGGAGATCAAGAACCTGGTCGGCGAATCGGTGGCCCAGGTCGGCCTCGGCTCGCAACTGGTCGACCAGACCGGCGCCACCATGGGCGAGATCGTGGCCAGCGTGCGGCGCGTGACCGACATCATGGCCGAGATCGCCGACGCCAGCCGCCAGCAGACCGCCGGCATCGAACAAGTCAACAGCGCGATCGCGCAGATGGACCGCGACACCGAACAGAACGCCTCGCTGGTCGAACAGACCGCCGCGGCGGCGTCCTCGCTGCACGAGCAGGCCGGCGCGCTGGCCGAGGTGGTCAGCGTGTTCACCCTCGACGGCGCGGCGCGCCCCCGGCCCGGCGCGCCGGCGGCGGTGGCGCCGATGCCAGCCGGCCCGC
>NZ_PXWF02000151.1 GCF_003011895.2 Massilia glaciei
ACGACTTTTGGTGCGACAGCCCTGGACTCGGCGCCGGGCGCGGCATGGCAAAAGCTGGTATTCTATTCCAGTGAAAAAATATCTTCTGGAGAACGACATGGCTAGAACCGTCAACGCTAGCGCTAACGCGACCCGACCAGCGGCGCACTCGACAGCGGCTGTCGGGCGTGTTTTTACCATTTCCCTGCAAGGCATCCCGCGCGTGACCTCCCAGTTGCGCGCCCGTCTGGAAGCGGCCGCGAGGTCACCAACGAATACGCGGCGTGACTATCCACTGTTGAACACCGACTAGTTCCATTTTCTTGTAATGAAAAAGCCCGCGAAAGCGGGCTTTTTCATTACAAGAAAATCTGACGATAGACCATAGAATCGTCTATTGGAACGCCTTTTCATTTGCAATGATTGTGAGCCAAAAACCGCGTCGAATGCGAGCATGACGGATTCGGAATGCGAGCCGCTACACCTATTTGTCGGTGACCATCAGCACCGAGCGCACCTTGCGCATGCCGGCCGCGTCGCTCGGGCGGTTGGCCACGACCCCGTTGACCACCATCGCGCTCGAACCTCCGCCGTCCAGATTGACCGCCTCCCAGGCGCCGAGTTCTACGAGCATGTCCGCCAGCTCGTCGAGGGTGACGCCGCGACTGTGGCTGCTGCGGCCATCGACCACGATGATCAGCATCGCGCCGCCTTTGAGCGTCGCCACCGCCGTGCGCGGCGCGGCCTGCGCCACCCCGACGCCGCTTGCCGCGTCGAACATCTCCTCAACCGCCGTGACCTGCCTGACGCCGCGCCACACCAGCATCGGCCCGCCGCCAATCGCCGTTTCGGGGTGCCAAAGCACGCCGCCGGCCGGCGCAGCCGTGGGCGCGGCCCCGCCCTCGTTCGGAGGCGCGTCGAAGGCGTACAAATGGGGCCGCCGCCCGGCCGCGTTCACCCAGCGCGCCTCGGCCGCGCCGGAGGAAAGCTGCCCGAACGTGGCGCGCGCCGGATAAAACCGCTGGCCGTCGCGGCTGATCTGGCTGATGCCGCGCGCCTGCACCACGCCGTCGCTGACCACCAGGCTCATACTGCTGGACTTATCAAAATAGCCGCCGTTGACGACGATGTAGGGTTGCTTCGCCATGCTTTGCGAAAAGTCCAACGGGGTCAGGGCCTGCCCGCCCGCGACAGCGACCCGCCACGCGAGCGCTGGGTTCTTACGCCCCTCGAAGCGCGCATAGACCGCCCGCAGGCCATCGCCCGTGCCGCGGAAAACCTCTATCCCCGCCGGCAGGCCGGCGTTGAGATCATCCGCTTTGTGCCAGACGACGCTGTTGGCGCAGCCGCCGCCCCCCCAGCACACCAACAGCAGCATCGTTAAGGTGGCGAGACGGCGCCCTGTCCTATTCATGGCGCACTTAATTGATGGTCTCGACGATCAACTGCTGGTTGGTGACGCCCAGGCCGGCGACGAACAAGGTCAGGCGCGCGTCGAAGTGGGCGTTAGCGCCGACCGTATAAGTCCCGATCACCTGCCGCGGCTGGGTCGGCGTGGTCCACAAGTCGAACTTGACGCCGTTGAAGCTGGCCGCCGTGCTGAACGTGAACGACGGCGTGTTGGTCGCGGCGGTGTAACTGGACGCGAACGAGATGCGCACATTGCGCGGCGATCCCGTTGTATTGAACAGGCGCAGGGTCGGGTCGAACTTGTGCCCGTAGTTGCCGTAGGTGCGGTCGGCCGAGTCGCTCAGGCGCGTGATGAACGGGACCGTCTGCTCCTGGAGGCTGGCGTTGTTCTTGGACGTCGTGTTGAACGAAAAGCCGATGTGCTGCCCGTTCGACGCCGGCAGCACCACCTCGGTCACGCCGGCCACGAGTGAGTTCGCGTAGACGCCGCCCTCGCGCCCGAAGGTGCCCGGCCCGGTCGAGTAGATCTGCCCCGGCGCCGGCGCGCCCTGCGTGCGGTTGACCGCGTCACTCAAGGTGCCGGTGGTGGTGATGACCGTGTAAAGGTAGATGCCGGCGCTCGCGCACACCTCGAAACGGCCGTCGGCCATATTGCTGTTTGCCATGCTCAGCTTGGCGATCTCCGTCACCTGGGACGCGCCGACCGCGCGATTCGAGAAATTCGTCGAAAAGGTCGCATCGCGCCAGTCTTTGGCGACGAAATAGCTCTGGCCCGTGGCCTTGCCCGTCAGCGGCTTGGTCAGGTTGGTGTAGGCCGATCCCTTGGCCTCCAGCGTGATCGCGGCGCCCTGGGGATTCGAGGCCAGCAGGTGCAGGTAGGCGGTCCCTCCGGTCTTGTTGATGTGGAAGAAATAGGCGCTCGTGCAGCCGGTCAACGGGTTGGCCTGGCCGCCGCGCACCGGGTCGACACGGCTGTTTTGCATCAGCCAGCCGGTGCCGTTGAAAATCTCAGGATTGTTGCTCTTCCAAAACTTGTGTCCGCCAAACGCGATGGTGAGCGGGCTCAGTAGGTTGTCGTCGACCTTTTGCGCGGCGCTCAGGTTGCCGAACTGCCAGGCATGGGCCGGATTCGGGCTTGGCGCGGCCACCGGGTCGGCCACCCACGCCACATGGGGCGCGTAAAAATAGCCGGAACTGAAACCGCAGCCGGCGATGGCACTGTCGAGCGTTGCGGCGTAGTGGTTCGTCACGATCGCGCTGGCGGCTCCCGCGCCCAGCAAGCTGCCCGAGGCGGCCCAGCATTTGTCGGCGGCGGCGAGGGTCGACGAGTCGGCCGTGCTGCGTTTGAACCAGGTCGACGAGTTGACCTGGACCACGTCGGCGGCGGCCGGCAGACTGGCGGCGCCCAGGCAGAGGGCGAACAGTTTCATCAAAGACTTTGGCATCGTGGCATCCTCGGTGTTGGTGTGGGAACAAGTCTACCGCCGCCCGTGGCCGGCCCGCCCATGAAAGAAATGCAGCACCACAGGCGCGAAGGTTATGACCTCGTTTTGGTGCGCCAACCGGGGTCGCCAAACGGGGTCAGACCCCGGTTTCGAAACGTGAACGCTAGATGGTTGGTAAAATCAGCGCCGTCACGCACCGCTCCTTATGCCAGCGGTCCGTGCCCCACATTGAAAAGGTTGCGCTGACGACCGATTACGTAACCGGGGTCTGACCCCGATAGCGGAATTATTGGCGAGCGGTACGATGAGGATGGTTACGGGATCAGAACCGGGGTCAGACCCCAATCCACCGGACTTAAGCG
>NZ_PXWF02000152.1 GCF_003011895.2 Massilia glaciei
CAAGATCGCGTTCAGCGCCGGTGGGTTTTTTTTAGTCCTGGTTTTATTTGTCGGTAGCTGCCGAGAAAAGCGCCCGATGTGGGCGCCCTCGAATAGTGCTGGATAAGTTCTCAGAGGCTCTAGCGCCGGCCCGCGCATTCCAACAAGCAAGGCGCGCCCATTGGAAGCGACGCGGAATTCGCCGTACTTGGCCCGGCTCCACCGTTCCGCCTCGCCCTCCTTGAAGTACCACGCATCGGTGACGAGCGTCCATCCTTGGCGTGTCGACGTCAATTCGATGCGGATTTCGTCCGATGCGAGCGGCGAACCATCGTCGACGCGCGAAACCGTTGCCACGCCGCGTGCATCTACTTTGGCGACGACATGCGGCCGGCCTTTGCGACGCATGAAACGTTCTTCGGCTTGCACTTCCACCGGCAGATTGAAATTGAGTCGCATATAGTCGCCCTGCATGAGCGAACGCGGGTCCACCGGCGCCAACTCGACGTAGATCGGACGGCCGTTTGCAATCAGATCCTCTTTCTGCCAGATAGCCCCATTGGCCACCATCAGTACTGCGAGCAAGCAGACTGCAATGCCGACCCGCGTGCGGCGGGATGTGGCGACAGGCGTTGCCTGCGCGTGCAGCGCGGCGTGACCTTGCGTGCGCAGTGCAAGCCATGCAAGCAGGCCGAGCACCGCGCCGGCGCCTGTCAGCAGGATTGCCTTGGTTGCGAGGGGAAACTGAAGTTGATAGTAGAAACCGCCGATTATCCAGGCTGCCGCAACCGCGGCGGCCGCTGCCAGGCGCCAGCGTTTGCCGGTGACGCACAGTGCAAGCACCAGCAAGACGGCGCCCAGGCCAGGCATGAGCCACGCGAGTGCGACGAACACGAGGGCCACACCGGCACTCCATGTCTGCCGCAACGTCGGCCAACGATAGCCTAGCCACGCCACGCCGCAGGCCGCCAGCGCGAGCGAGGCAAAATTCCAGGGCTTGATTGGCAGCGCGCTGCCGCTGGCGTTGTGCAATTCGTTCCCACCACCAAAGCCGGCGTTGGCGCCAACCAGGAATGTCATCCCGGACCAGACCGCCAAACCGCCAAGCGCCACCAGAATCCACCCGACCGACAATGATTCGAGCGTTTCGGCAATGCTCACACCCTTGCCGTTGTCCAGAAAGAACTTGGCGCCGAGCCATACGGCGACGCATAGGTGTAACGCCAGCCAGAAATCGAAACTGTCGCCCCCCACTCCGCGCGAGGCGTTTGGAATAAAGGTGAAGACGGCCAACCCGCACATCGCTGCTCCGAACAACACGCGCAACCATGGACGGGGTATCAACCATGCGAGCACGGCTGCGCATAGCGCGAGCGCGGTCGATGCCGCCTGATTCGGCATGTCGCGGAACAGGCCCATGCCTAGCGTGGCGCCGCCGACCAGGACTCCGGGGACGGCCAATTGCTCAAGGAAAAGCGGTACGCCGCGCACGCGCAAAATCATGACCGTCACGGCTAGCAGCACTCCCCCAACGATATAGGGAGCGAGTCCTTTGTTGATGAAGTCGCTGAACAGCGTGGCGACCACCATGATCAACGGGATTGCGGCGAGCCACGCACCTAAGCCAGTCAGCAATATGACCGGCCACGGACGTGCTTCATGCTCGGGGCGGGTTGCAGACGCAGGCAAGATGCCGGCAGCTTTGGCATCGAGTACCATCTGGTCAATAGCGAGGTCGCTCATGCCGTCACTCCTGTCGTTTCATGGTTGCGCGCGAGCCGCATGATCACGCTTACTGTTGCCGCAAGCAAGCCAGCGGCGAAAAGCCCTACCAACAGCAAGGCGCCAATATGGTCGCCCGATGACCCATCGAATACCAGGTGGGCGACGCCGCTGACGAGCAAAATATCAAGTGCGAGGCCGACCGCGCTGAGGCCGAAAACGTCGAACAGCTTTGGAGACGAAAAACAGGCCGCCGCTCCCGCTAGTGCTGCCAAGCCGAGCCAGTATTGGGGCGCGATGTCGCGTGAAAACAGTCCCATCAGCGCAGGGGCAACGACAATCATGATTGCCAAAATCAGCGCGGCGCGTAGTGCCCAGGGGCCTGCGCCTGTATGTTGTTGCAGGAGTGGACTGAGTGCGAATGTCAGCGCCAGGGCCATGGCCCATGCCAAAAGATGCGCGCCGAGTTCTGGCGATCCTATGCGCCAAGAATTACCAGTGTGCGCATGCACCCATAGCGAGATCGCAGTCATGGTCACCAAGGCCCATGGCGCCCACAGCACATCGCTGCGCACGGCCAGGCAAAGCGGTAAGCTCAATACAGCCCAGAGTGCAAATAGTTGCCAGGCGTCGGCGCCGGTCTGATAGGTTTGTCCGAAATAGGCGAACAAGCCACCGATCGCGAGGAAAGCCAACAGACTCAACGCCGCCCTGGCAGCTGGGCGCAGCAAAGCCCCCACGCACATGACCACTACAAAACTCTCAAGCAAAACGAAGCGGCCGGTGCGCCCGAGCGAATCCCAGTTGGCGGCGACCCAGATGACAATGCCGAGGCCACCAAGGGCGGCGGCGGCGATCGCTACGCCAAAGGCTAGTTTTGGCAGGTGGCCCTGCGGCGGTACTTCAAGTTGCGCCAGCTGCAAGAGGCGCTTGGCATCGGCGGGCGCCAAGTTGTGCTTTGCGGCCAAGTGGTGAAGGGCGAGTCGCAAGTCCATATGTGGTTTGCCTCTGTAGAAAAAACGTGAGATTTCAGGGTGGCAATATTGCGATCCTGCCAAAGCAATTGTACGAGAGATTTAGAGCATCGAATAAAAAACCTTGCCAAGCCTGACGGGCGTTTGCTATAGTTCGCCTCCCCGATGAAAAGGTTAACGAAATCAAGTAGTTAACGAGAGTCGGGGCCGCCTGAAAAAGGCGGTGACGGTAAAAAAGAAGTTTGACGAACAATGCGGAATGCTGCATAATCTCACCTCTTCGCTGCTGACGAACACAACGCTTCGTCAACCAAGCAGCAGGCAGTAACGAACAA
>NZ_PXWF02000153.1 GCF_003011895.2 Massilia glaciei
GGGTCAGACCCCGGTTACAAAATTTTCGTTCATTTCCGGTTCCTCACCTATGGGCTCTACTGGACGTGTGGCGAGAATTTGTAACCGGGGTCTGACCCCGATTGTGAATTATTCCTTGATCGGAAGCCGATCCATTCCGGGCGCTTATTTGTGGATCGAAAAATGTCGGCCGCACCGTGAAATGGCGCACAGTCAGTCGGGACGGGCCGCTCTAGACTCGTGCCTCGTGCCCAATCTGAAGCGCCTTCATGCCCGACGCCCTCAAACCCTATAAGGCCAAACGCAATTTCTCCGTCACCTCCGAACCGGCCGGGGGCGGCCAGGCCGCCGTCGGCGCGCCCATTTTCGTGATCCAGAAGCACTGGGCCAGCCGCCTGCATTACGATTTCCGGCTCGAACTCGACGGCACCATGAAAAGCTGGGCCGTGCCCAAGGGCCCCAGTTACGATCCCAAAGACAAACGCATGGCCGTCCATGTCGAGGACCATCCGATCGCCTACGCCAGTTTCGAGGGCATCATCCCCGAGCGCGAGTATGGCGCGGGCAAGGTCATCGTCTGGGACAAGGGCACCTGGCAGGCGCTCGACGATCCGCATCAGGCATATCGGGACGGTAATCTTAAGTTTGTGCTGCATGGGCTTAAGATGCACGGCAAGTGGGTGCTGGTGCGCATGAAGGGCAGGGGCGCGAAGCAGGAGCCCTGGCTGCTGATCAAGGAAAAGGACGAGTTCGCCCGCGCCGCCGCCGAGTTCTCCGTCGTCGACCAACTGCCCGACAGCGTGGCCGATCAGGCGCCGCCGCCCACCGTTCCAGCCAAGGCCGCGCCCGGGCGAGCCGCCGGCGCCCTGCCGGCGCAGGCCGTCAAGTCCGCCCTGCCCGCCAGTTTGTCGCCCGAGCTCGCCACACTTGTCGAGCAGCCCCCGGCCGCGCCCGGGGAGTGGATTTTCGAGATCAAGTTCGACGGCTACCGCATGCTCGCGCGCATCGAGGGCGGGCAGGTCAAGCTGTTCACGCGCAACGGCAACGACTGGACCCACAAGCTCGCGCCGCTGCGCGCCAGCCTGGCCGCGCTGGAACTGCCCGACGGCTGGTACGACGGCGAGATCGTGGTCCACGACGAGAACGGGCGCCCCAACTTCGGCTTGCTGCAGCGCGCGTTCGACACCGCCAGCGGCGCCGACATCGTCTATTTCCTGTTCGATATCCCGTATTTCGACGGCTTCGACCTGCGCGGCGCGCCGCTCGAGGCGCGCCGCGCCTTGCTCGAGTCCACCCTCGGCAATCTGAAAACGCCGTCGGCGAACGTGCGCTTGAGCGAGGAGTTCGGCCACGATCCGCACGAGCTCGTCGCCGCGGCCTGCAAGATGGGGCTCGAGGGTGTGATCGGCAAGCGTCGCGACGCGCGCTACGTCAGCCGCCGTTCGGCCCACTGGATCAAGCTCAAGTGCGGTCAGCGCCAGGAGTTCGTGATCGGCGGCTACACCGATCCGCAAGGCGCGCGCACCGGCATCGGCGCCTTGTTGCTCGGAATCCAAGGCGGCGACGGGCTGCTCGAGTACGTCGGCAATGTGGGCACCGGTTTCAACGAGGCGACACTGCGCGATCTCAAGCGCCGCCTCGCCGCGCTCGAGACCGACCAAAGCCCGTTCCCACCGAAGGCCGTGGCCGCACGCAAGCACCACTGGGTCCGGCCCGAGCTCGTCGCCGAGGTCAGCTTCGCCGAGTGGACCGACAGCGGCGCGATCCGCCACGCCGTGTTCCAGGGCCTGCGCGACGACAAGCGGCCCGGGCAGATCGGCCGCGAAACCGCGGCGGCACCCGCACCCCCGCCCGCGCCCGCCAAGACCGGGCGCGCGGCGGCGCCGCCCGCGCCCGAAGGAAAATTGCCGGCCGGGTTCAAGGTGAGCAATGGCGACCGCGTCATCGACGCCGCCAGCGGCACGACCAAAATCGCGCTGGTGCGCTACTACGCGCTCGTCGCCGAGCTCATGATGCCGCACCTGAAGGCGCGCCCCGTGTCGCTGGTGCGGGCGCCGGCCGGCGTCGGCGGGCAATTGTTCTTCCAGAAGCACAGCGAGGTCGGCAAGCTGCCCGGCGTGCGCCAGCTCGACGCGGCGCTCGATCCCGGCCATCCGCCCATGCTCGAGATCGGCACCGGGGGTGGCATCTTGTCGGAGGCGCAATGGAACGTGGTCGAGTTCCACACCCAGAACGCCGTCGCCAAGGCCTACCACACGCCCAACCGCATGGTGTTCGACCTCGACCCCGGCGACGGCGTCGAATGGCGCGCCATGCAGGAGGCGGCGCAAC
>NZ_PXWF02000154.1 GCF_003011895.2 Massilia glaciei
ACGGCGTCGAATGGCGCGCCATGCAGGAGGCGGCGCAACTGGTGCACGCCTTCCTGAACGAGCTCGGCCTGCCGTCCTTCCTCAAGACCAGCGGCGGCAAGGGGCTGCACGTGGTGGTGCCGCTCAAGCCGGCGCTCGACTGGGACGCGGTCAAGGATTTCTCGCAGGCCATCGTGCGGCACCTGTCGTCGACGCTGCCCGAGCGCTTCGCCTTCAAAAGCGGGCCGCGCAACCGGGTCGGCAAGATCTTCATCGACTATCTGCGCAACGGCCAGGGCGCGACCACGGTGAGCGCCTGGTCGGCCAGAGCGCGCCCGGGGCTGGGCATCTCGGTGCCGCTCGACTGGGACGAGCTGATGAGCGTCAAGTCGGGCGACCAGTGGCATGTGCGCAACGCGCACACCCGCCTCGACCGCGGCAACGCGCCCTGGGACGGCTATGCCCGCAGCGCGCGCGGGCTGGCGGCGGCCATGAAGCAGCTCGGCCTCAAACCCGGCGCGCCGGACCGGTAGCACCCCGGCACGACGGCCGCCGTTGCGCCCCGCCTTGACGCGTTTCGCGTTCACCTGGATGGATCCGGCCGCCGCCGTGGGCCGTTGATTCGTGCTGTATGCAGCAATTCTCAATTCAGATTT
>NZ_PXWF02000155.1 GCF_003011895.2 Massilia glaciei
GCGTTATGGCGCCGGTCGCCTTGGCCGCCATCGCGCCGGCGCCGCGCCCCCCGGCAAATCCGGCCCGGGCCGCCCCGCGCGAGCTTGCCGCCTTCGCGCCGGCGCGCGCGTCGCGCACGGCCAAGGCGCACCCGCCCCGCTTCAAAAGACGCAAGGCGACGGTGGCGCCGGAACCGGTCGAAACCGACAGCGACGTGGCCCTGCTCACGGCCCTGATCGAGTTCGGCGGCAACCCCGGCCACGCCGCCACGCCCGGGGCCGACGCCGGCCCGGCCTGCGTCGGCCCCGGCGCCCACGAGCCGGGCAAGAAATGCATCACGCGCGCCGCCAAGCTGCTGCACGTGATGCGAAAAACCACAGACTGAGGCACCGCCCGCCCCGCGTCGCCCGGTTTGCCGGGTGTTTGCCATCCGAATGCGATATACTGTACAAAAGCACAGTTAAATCAATCGGCGAGGCAAGCAGGGATGTCGGGCGACACCATGATCAAAGAGCTTGAGAATCCGTTTTACTACCTCGACAATTTCGAGCGCGTACTGCACTGGATCGGCGAGCGCTACACCGATTTGCTCACAGAGCAAGAACACGCGTTCATGCGCGGCTTTGCCGGCCTGCCGCGGCCGTCGCGCGCCCTGCTCGTGCGCATGGTCATGCGCAAGGGTAAATACTTCCGCACCAGCAAGCTAAACTATGCCGAAATCGGCTGCGCGCGCGAGGCCGCCCTGCACCTGCTGCCGACCGGCTGGATCGAGAACGATCCCCATCTGACGCTCGAACAATTGTTCGAGCTCCTGTCCAAGCCCGAGATCGGAACCGTTTTCGGGCTCGCCGCGCACCAGAAAAACGCGCGCAAATCCGAGCAGCTGGCCGCGCTGCTGCCCGTCTTCGGCGACGAGCGCCCTTTCTCCGACTGGTACCGCGACGCCGGCGACAGCGTCGTCGCGATCCTCATCAAACCCCTGTGCGACCGTTTGCGGCTGATATTTTTCGGCAACTTGCGCCAGGACTGGACCGAATTCGTGCTCTCCGACCTTGGCGTCCACAACTACGAGCAGGTGGCGTTTTCGGCGTCCTCGCGCGGCTTTCGCTCGCGCGCCGACATCGACCACTACCTGGCCCTGCACAGCTGCAAAGAACGCTTCCTGGCCGACGAGCCGGCCGACGAGGTGCTGCGCGACCTGCCCGCCCCCAGCGCCGGCAACGAATGGCTCGCCGGCCGGCGCGAGCGGCTCCTGTTCGAGATCGCGCGCCGCTACGAGCGCCAGCAGAACTGGCGCAAGGCCTACGAGGCATACGCCGCGTGCCGCTTTCCGGGGGCGCGCGCGCGCGCCGTGCGCGTGCTCGAAAAAAACGGCGAGTTCGGGCCCGCCTACGCCCTGCTGCGCGAGGCCCAGGCCGATCCCGAGAGCGACGCCGAGCACCAGCAGTTGCTGCGCATCGCCCCGCGCCTGATGCGCCAACTGGGCCATGCCCGGGCGGGCCCGCGCCCGGCGGCCAGCGTGCCGCGCTTCGACCTGGCCCTGCCCATGCCGGCGCCGCCGTGGTGGGTCGAGGGCGTGGTGCGCGACCATCTGGCCAGCCCCGAAGCGCCCGTGTTTTACGTCGAGAACACCCTGATCAACGCCCTGTTCGGCCTGCTAAGCTGGGACGCGATTTTCAGCGCGATACCGGGCGCGTTCTTCCACCCGTTCCACCGCGGTCCGGCCGACCTGCACAGCGCCGACTTTTTCGCGCGACGCGAGACGCAGTTCCGGGCCTGCCTCGACCAGCTCGACAGCGGCGAATACCGCGCCACCATCACGCGCAATTTCCGGACCAAGCAGGGCATTCAGTCGCCCTTCCTGGCGTGGGATTTCATCGGCCAGGAATTGCTCGACATGGCGCTCGACTGCATCCCCGCGTCCCACCTCAAAAAGTGGTTCGGGCGCATGTTGCTCGACATCAAGGCCAACCGCAGCGGCTTTCCCGACCTGATCCAGTTCTGGCCGGCCGAGCGGCGCTACCACATGATCGAGGTCAAGGGCCCGGGCGACCGCCTGCAAGACAACCAGTTGCGCTGGCTCGCCTATTGCGCCGAACACCAGATGCCGGTCTCCGTGTGCTACCTGCAATGGGCGGAGCCGGCCCCTTGAGCTACGTCGTGGCCGTGCGCGCCCTGTGCGAATTCACCGCCCGCGAAGGCGACCTCGACTTGCGCTTCACCCCCTCGCCCAGCGCGCGCGACGGCATCGCCGGCCACGCGCTGGTGGCCGGCCGGCGCGGCCCCGGCTACGAGAGCGAGGTGAGCCTGTCGGCCGCGCATGGCGCGCTGCAGGTGCGCGGGCGCGCCGACGGCTACGACCCGTTGCAAAACCTGCTCGAGGAGGTCAAAACCCACCGCGGCGAGCTGGCCGCGATGCCCGCCAACCAGCGCCAGCTGCACTGGGCGCAGGCGCGCGTGTACGGCCACCTGCTGTGCCTGGCGCGCGGACTGGCCGAAGTCGAGCTCGCGCTGGTCTACTTCGAGCTCGGCGCCGAGACCGAAACCGTGCTGCGCGAACACTGGCGCGCCGAGGCGCTGGCCGCCTTGTTCGCGCAGCAGTGCGAGCGCTTCCTGGCCTGGGCCGGACAGGAGGCGCGCCACCGCAGCGCGCGCGACGCCGCGCTGGCCACGCTCGCCTTTCCGCACGCGGCGTTCAAACCGGGCCAGCGCGCGCTGGCCGAAACCATTTTCAAGGCCAACAGCGCCGGACGCTGCGTGCTCGCGCAGGCGCCGACCGGGATCGGCAAGACCGTCGGCGCGCTGTTTCCCACGCTTAAGGCGGCGCCACGCCACGGCCTCGACAAGGTGTTTTTTTTGGCCGCCAAGACCCCCGGACGCCAGCTCGCGCTCGACGCCCTCGCCACCATCGCCGACAGCGCGCCGGGCTTGCCGCTGCGCGTGCTCGAGCTGGTCGCGCGCGACAAGGTCTGCGAGCATCCCGACAAGGCCTGCCATGGCCAGTCCTGTCCGCTCGCCAGGGGCTTCTACGACCGCCTGCCCGCGGCGCGCGAGGCGGTCGCGGCGCAGGGCGCGTTCGCGCGCGGGCAGATGCGCGAGGTCGCGCTCGCGCACCAGGTGTGCCCGTATTACCTGGCCAGCGAAATGGCGCTCTGGAGCGATCTGGTCGTGGCCGACTACAACTATTACTTCGACCGCGGCGCGATGCTGTACGCGCTGACGGCGGCAAGGCAATGGCGCGTGAGCGTGCTGGTCGACGAGGCCCACAACCTGGTCGCGCGCGCGCGCAAGATGTATTCGGCCGAACTGGACCGCGACGCCTTGCGCGCCGCCGGGGCCGGCGCGCCGGCGCCGCTCAAAAAGGCGCTAACGCGCGTGGCGCGCGCCTGGGGCGCGCTCGAACGCGAAAGCGGCGCCGCGTACGAGGTGTTGCCGGAACCGCCGGCCAGGCTGCTGGCCGAGTTGCAGGGGGCGACGAGCACGATCACCGATTTTTTGGTCACCAATCCCGCACCGATGGAACCTGCCCTCCAACGTTTCTACTTCGACGCGCTGCAGATGGCGCGGCTGGCCGAGTCGTTCGGCCCCCATTCCCTGTTCGACATCACGCGCCCCGGGGGCGGCGGCTCGCGCCTGTGCGTCCGCAACATCGTGCCGGCGCCCTTCCTCGCGCCGCGCTTCGCGGCGGCGCACGCGAGCGCCCTGTTTTCGGCCACGCTCAGTCCGTGGCACTACTACAGTGATTCGCTCGGTCTGCCCCTTGATACCGTGTGGATCGACGTCGAGTCCCCCTTCGACGCCGGGCAACTGGCGGTGCATGTGGTCAGGGATATCTCTACCCGCTTCCAGCACCGCGACGATTCACTGGCCCCGATCGCCGACCTGATCGCGCGCCAGTACGCAAAGCAGCCGGGCAACTACCTCGCTTTTTTCAGCAGCTTCGACTACCTGGAACAGGTGGCCGCCACCTGCGCGGCGCGCCACCCGGCGCTGCCGCTGTTCCGGCAGGAGCGCGCGATGGACGAGGCGCGGCGCGCGCAGTTCCTGGCGCGCTTCACGCCCGACGGCCGCGGGGTCGGCTTCGCGGTGCTCGGAGGCGCCTTCGGCGAAGGCATCGACCTGCCCGGCGCGCGCTTGATCGGCGCCTTCATCGCCACGCTCGGACTGCCCCAGATCAACGCCGTCAACGAGCAGGTCCGGCAGCGCATGCAGGCCAGTTTCGGCGCCGGCTACGACTACACCTACCTGTATCCGGGGATCCAGAAGGTGGTGCAGGCGGCCGGGCGCGTGATCCGCACCGGGCAGGACGTGGGCGTGGTCTATTTGATCGACGACCGCTTCGCCCGCCCCGAGGTGCGCCAATTGCTGCCGCGCTGGTGGAGGCTCGACATCGATATCGATATCGATAACCCCGGCGTCACTGGATGATGCTTTTGACCTTCTGGTAACCGCTGCGGCTGATCGGAATGCGGGTGTCGTCGAGCAGGACGGCGGTGTGGCTGTCCTTGCCGCTCGGCTCGATGCGCCGGATGCAGGCGATATTGAGCAGGTACGAGCGGTGGATCCGCAGGAACACTGCGGGATCGAGCTGGCTTTCGAGTTCCGACAGCGGCTGGTTCTTCAGATACGATTTGCCGTCCGAGCGGATCTGCACATAGTCGTCCTGCGCCTCGATGTAGGCGATGCTGGCGGCCGCGATCACGTGCACCCTGGCGCCGTCGCGGATCAGCACCCGTTCGAGCGGCTTGTTGCGCAGCGCCGTTGCGCGCACCACCGCCTCGAGCGCCGAGGCGTTGCCCAGTTGCGTGCGCGCGTGCGCGAGCGCCTCGTCGAGCCGTTGCTGGCTGAACGGCTTGAGCAGGTAGTCGACCGCGTGGATCTCGAACGCCTTGATCGCATACTGGTCGAACGCGGTCACGAACACATAGCGCGTCTTGCTCCCGGCCAGTTCGACCACCTCGAAGCCGTTCAGCTTGGGCATCTGGATATCGATGAACACCAGGTCGGGGGCGAGTTCGGCGATCGCCTTGACGGCCTCGAAGCCGTTGGCGCATTCGGCCACGATACTGATGTCGGCATGGCTGCCCAGATACTCGCGCAGCACGGCGCGGGCCAGCTCCTCGTCGTCGACGATAATGACGCGCATGGTTCAGGACTCCGTCGTTTGGGCGGGCAGCGTGATGCTGACCCTATATAGTTTATCTTCGAGCGCGCAGGCGACGCTCGCCTCGTGGCCGTAGGCTGCGGCCAGGCGCTGGCGCACGTTCGCCAGGCCGATGCCGTTGCCGGGCGCGCCAGGCTGGTCGTCGTCGACATCGTTCTCGACGCTGATCCGCAGCACCGACCCGGTGCGCCTGGCGGCGACGCGCACCGCGCCGCCCGCGACCAGGTTGCCGATACCATGTTTGACCGCGTTCTCGACCAAAGGCTGCAAAATGAGGGGCGGCAGCAGGCAGGGGCCGGCGTCGTCGGCGATGTCTTGTTCGACCGTCAGGCGGGAGCCGAAGCGCACTTTTTCGATCGCCAGGAAATGGCGCGCCAGCGCGCACTCGGCCTCTAGCGTGACCTTGGTGTGCGCCTCGAGCCCGAGGCTCAGGCGGAAAAAATCGGACAACTGCAAGGTCATCTGGCGCGCGGCGGCCGGATTGCTCCCGGTCAGCGCGCTGATCGAATTGAGGCTGTTGAACAGGAAATGCGGATCGATCTGGGTGCGCAGCATGCGCAATTCGGCCTCCTGCGCGAGCAGCTTGGACTCGAGCTCGCGCCGTTCGGCCAGGCGCGCCTTGCCGAATTCGATGGCGAGGTAGTGCACCGCGGCCGACAAACCGTACAACACCACGCCGAGCCCGAAGATCATGGCTTTGAGCGGCGCCGTGATCTCGACCCCGGCCCACGCCACCTCGGCCGCCTGCAGCAGGCCGTTCCAGGCCAGGCCGATGGCCGCCAACAGGGCCGCCGACACCACGGCGCTCAGACACAGCACCGTCAGGATCGAAAACGGGGGTTTTTCGGCCAGCGGGTAGGCGCGGCACACATAATAGGCCGAAAACCCGGTCGCGAAGCAATACACCAGCGTGACCGGGATCGCGAACAACAGGCCGTTGCTCCACGCGGCGCCAACCGTGTTCACGACGAGCGCGCCCATCACCAGGCCGAGCAACAGCGAGGCGGCCAGGTAGAGGGCGGCGCCGCGGCGCGTGGAGAACGGCCCCTGCATCAGTTGCGCACTTCCACACCGCCCATGATGGCGTAGCCGGTGATGATCAGGCGCTTGTTGGCATTGGGCGGCTTGGCCGTTTTCTCCTCGAAGCCGCCGAGGATCGGGGTGCCGTGCAGGATGACGGTCCAGTCGGGCGGCGTCTTGAGCGTGATGCCGCCCAGCACCGCGACCACATTGAGCACCGCTTCGCCCTCGATCGAGGCCTCGCGCAGATCGAGCTCGCAGCCACCCATGATCGCCGTCGCTTCGCCGCCGCGGAAATTTTGGGTCGTGATGCGCCGTTCGAAGCCGCCCAGGATCGCGGTGGCGTCGATCACCGAATCGTCGGACACCGAACCGTCCGGCATGCCGGTGGCGATCCGGCTGCGCCCCTTGAGCGCCTTGTAGATGACCGAGGCGCCAAGTCCGATCAAAATGAGCGGCCACAGCGAGCGCAGGTTGAAGTAAGGCAGGCCGAGCTTCCTGAGCACCAGGAAGACCCCGATCGCGATGAGCGCGGCGCCGAACAGATAGCCGTTCGGCGCTTTGGTGTCGAACAGCTTGATCACGCCGAAGACGATCAGCGCGATCGGCAAGATCCCGACCTCGTTGCGGAAACTGATGATGCCCAGATTATCGAGCAGGTACAACACCCCCACGCCGACGACGGCGATGCCCAGCATTACCTGTCCAGGCAGGCTCTTGTTGATTTCAGTTTTCATGGTCGGACTCCGGATTTTCTGGGAAACGTGCTTTGATAAATGGTTCGAGGATCATGCCGATGCCGTAGGCGATGATCACGAAGGGCCAGCTGTTTTTCAGGGTGAGGCCGAACAGGCCTTCGAACGTGAAAAACAGCCAGACCCCGATAAACAACGTCCACAGCCCGCTGGTAAAATGGCGCGCCGTCGGGAAACCGATCATCTTGTTGACGCCGATGACGACCAGCACCAGCGGCCAGTAATGCCACAGGTCCCAAAAGTGCAAATATCCAATTATGTGGAGAAAAATGGCCGCGCCCAACCCGACCAGCAGCAGGCCCCACAAAAGTTGCCTGCGCCACGCATATGATGAACCAGTACCCACAATGCCTCCTATTAACGCGATTTACGAGCGGCGGCGCGCGCAGCGCCGCTTACAACCTTACCGCCGATCTGACGGACAGATGGAAGATACAGGGGGAGCGGCGGGGGCGGAAGCGGTTTTCGGCCAGTGGCCGATGGGAACCGGCGAATGGCGAACGATTCGGTGAAACGCGCCGTTCGGCGCCTTGCGGAGGGCAATGCGGGGTGAGGCGGGCGCGCCGGTCGGCACACCCGCCTGACTTGCTTGTTTACCTACTTTTACCTAATTACCAGCTTGCTTACGTGCCTACTTGGCGATCAGGAGCAGCGTGCCGCGTCCGCACACGCCGTAGACGGTCGACTCGCCGCCGACCGCGTCCTCGAGGCCGGGCGCGCGCACCTGGGTCGCGCCCTCGGCCCAGTTGCAGGTGTCGGTGACGCGGTACCAGCTCTTGCCGGTGCCCGGCCATGGCAACGTGAAGTTCACTTGCGCGCTCCATGCGTTGTGCGCCACGTAGATCGCCGAGGCCGTGTCGCCGAACTCGCTGCCATCGATGCGCCAGGCCAGCGCGTGGTTGTTGGCATTGCCCATGTAGGCGCCGTCGGCCACGCCGCCGTCGGGTTTAAACCAGCGCAACTGCTCCATCACATTGCCGTTGTTGTCGCTGCCGGAATAAAAATTAAGCGGGCGCAGCGCGGGATGGGCCTTGCGGAACGTCATCATGCCCTTGGCGAACGCCTGGAAGTTGCTCTCCGCGGCGCTCCAGGTCCAGTCGAGCCAGTTCGCGCTCGAATCGAGGTTGTAGGGATTGTTGTTGCAGTTGATGCCGCGCAGCGCCTCGTCGCCTCCGACGATCATCGGCACCCCGCCCGACAACATCATCAGGGCCATGCCGTTGCGCGCGGCCTTGCGCTGGTCCGCCGCGATGCCGCCCTGGTCCCAGCTGACATTGTGGTCTTCGCCGCCGTCGCTCGGGCCCATCGGCCAGGGCTGGTTGTTGTTCTTGCCGTTGCAGCTGTACAGGTCCTTGAGCGTGAAGCCGTCATGGGCGGTGATGAAATTGACCGAATGCCACGGCCGGCGGCCGTCGTCGCCATACAGGTCGCTCGATCCGGCCACCCGGCTGGCGAGCTGGCCCGGCGTGACGGCGACCGAACCGAGCCTGTTTTGCAGCGGTCGCATGGTGTCGCGGTAGGAGCCGTTCCATTCGGCCCAGCCGGCCGGAAAATTGCCGACCTGGTAGGAGTTGCCGCCGATGGCCCAGGGCTCGGCCACGTGGTCGGCGCCGGTGCCGCCCGCGGCCGGCCTGGGGGGCAATTCGCGCACGATGCGGTTGAGCGCGGTGTTGGGATCGAGCTTGTCGTAGTTGAAGCAGCCGTGCTCGCAGCTGTTGCCCAGCACCGAGGCCAGGTCGTAGCGGTAGCCGTCGACGCCGAGCGTGTTGCGCCAGTAGGCGAGCGAGTCGACGATCAGGTTCTGGGCGACCAGATTGCGCGTGTTGTAGTTGCCGCCCACGCCGGTGTTGTCCCACGAACTCTGGCGGTCGGCGGTCAGCGAGTAGTAGGTCGGGTTGTCGAGCCCGCGCATGCCATAGATGTTGTAGGTGGTCTTGTCGGCCGGATTCCACACCCCGCCCTCGCCCGTGTGGTTGTAGACCACGTCGATCAACACCTTGATGCCCTTGTCGTGGAAGGCCTTGACCATGGCCTTGAACTCCTTGGTCGGGCCGCCCGGCGCCTTGTCGTAGGCGTAGCGGCGGTCCGGCGCGAAAAAGCCCAGCGTCATGTAGCCCCAATAATTGTCGCCCGCAGTGTCGGTCGGGACCAGCTCGTTGGTGTCGTTCTGGGTTTCCTGGAGCGGCAGGAACTCGACCGCCGTCACGCCCAGGCCGGCCAGGTAGGCCGCCTTCAGGCCCGCGCCCTTGTAGGTGCCGCGGTAGGCGGCGGCGATGCTGGTGTCGTTCATGGTCAGACCGCGCACGTGCACCTCGTAAATAATGTCGTCCTTGAGCGCGCGCGTCGGCTTGGTGCCGGTCAGCACCGTGTCGGGGGCGATCACGATCGCCTTCGGCGCGACCGATCCGGTGTCCTGGTTGCGGTACAGGGCGCCGCTGGCGTACACGGTGCCGTTGCTCATGGTGGGGGTCAGCGGATCGTGGCTGAGCTCGCGCGCATACGGGTCGACCAGCAATTTGTTCGGATTGAAGCGGTTGCCGGCGGCATCGACGTCGCTGGCGAAGCCGAGCGCGCTGCCCTTGGTCCAGCCCGCGTTGTAGGGCCAGTTCGGGCCCCAGGCGCGGTAGCCGTAGTACACGGTGCCGGTCACCCCGTAGCCGCCGAGGGTGGCGACGGGAATTGTCAGGCTCCAGACGCCGCCCGTGCCCAGCGTCATGACGCGCCTGGCCTTTTCCTGGGTGCCGCTGGCGCTGCTGTATAGAAATAACTCGATCCGGCTGGCGCGGCTCGAATAGATTTTGAAGGTGACGTTGGTTTTGGTGGCGTCGTAATCGGCGCCGAGCCCGCTGGCGTTGATCGCGGCCTTGCTGGCGGGGCTGCCCAGCAGGGCGAAGGCGATCAGCGCCACGATCATAAGTCGGTGAAGTTGCATTGCATGTCTCCTGATTTTTTCCGCGCCCCCTTGTCCGCCCCCGGCGCGGGCAAGGGCATGGACGTGTTCGTCCAGCGCCGGCTTGCGCGTTCAAGATTGGGTGGGATGCGTCTCGTTTGATTGCCCCGTTTGCCGGGGTCGTGTTTAGGTGATGCGAAATATTACTACCAAATCTAGCGCGACAGCTGCGTGATGCGCATTAATTATGGAGAGCCGATTCTGCGCTTATGGAATTTTAATGTCAATAAAATAAATCGATCTCTGTATCAAAACTACCAAGTTACTTAACGGCAGCCGATAAAGTTGGTCGAAAATAAATGTATGTTTATACTTAACAAGTAGTGCTACTATAAGTTTCCCTTGTTCTTTGAATGTGGATGCCAATATGGACAGCCCCGCCAGAAATTTCCGCCCGCCCGAGCCTTGGATCATCAATTCGGTCAATATGAACGCGCGGGATTGGAGCCGATGTGCGCCGATCGGCAACAGCGAGATCAAAGACTTCCTCGAGCCGCGCTTCGCGCATCAAAAAAGCATCCTGGTTGCGCGTAAGGGCTATGGCAAGAGCTACATTTTGGTGGCAAAAGCACAACTTATGCACCAGGCGCAGCACGCTAACACCACCACCAAGATCTACCCTCCCGCTGCGCACGGCGGGCGCACCAACTGGGTTGAGAAACTTAGCCTGGCCGCCGATTGGAATACGTTTGCCCAAGCCAATTCGATATGGCGTGACGGCGACTGGTGCACGGTCTGGATGATCGCCATTGCCAGCGTCGCCATGCGTCTGCTGGTCGACCCGGAGGACCTTTGGCGCGATGGGAAGGGCGAATCGAAGGAATCGAAGGAGTTTTGGAAAGAGTTCTTCCTCGAGGAAGAAAAGCATCTGGCGGTCGATGGGCTGTCCCAACTGATCAGCACACACCTCGAACGGGTCATGGCAGTCGACCCAGACATCAGGGAAAACTGGATAGGTAAAATCCGCAGCAACTTGCTCACCCCGCTCGGCAGTCGTTTGGGGGGGCGTAACTTGGTCATTTTTTTCGACAATCCGGACGAATTCCTTCGCATGGCCGAGCAGCAGGAGCGCAAATTGGGCGGCAGGGCCGACCCCGCATCCGAATCGGACGAGACGCCGCTGACCGCCTCGCGCATCTATCCGAATGTCTGGACCTTGGCCCAGCACGGCCTGGCCGCCGCGATTGCCGAGCTTAAGCTCCATGCCCCGAGCCTATACGTGTACACGTCGATCCGCCAGGAGGCCAGCGCTAAAATCGACCCACAGCTCGAGGATTCCCTGCTCCGCCTTGACTACACCCCGGAGCATCTGCAGGCGATCTTCGAGCAAAACATCCTGTTGTGCGCCGATGATAGGTTGCGCTTCCCCCATGAAAAGGCCGGCAACCCGCTCAAGGCTTTCTTCGGGTCGAATCTGTTGCCGCACCCTAGGCTCAAGATCAATGGCGATGACTACCCGGAGCAGATCTTTCATGCGCTGTTGCGGCATAGTCTGATGTCGCCGCGCGACCTGATGTATTTCGGGAAGCGGCTGTACACATTGGCACCAGCGGCGCGTCTGGAACAAACGGCTTTCGACACGATCAAGGCGACTACATGTGAACGACTGGAGAATTTTTTCCTGTACAGCGTCCCCTTCTGGGAGGACGAAAATATGGAATTTTTGGCGAAGATTACCTCGAACCGACTCACCGGCGCGGAGATCAATGCGCTCGAAGCCACCATGCCGAGCTCCGACCGCGCACGCCTACCGGTGTCGCAATATCTGATCGCGCACGGTTTGCTGGGGACGGTCAAGTCGAATGACGGCGGCAAGAACAAATATCAAGCCTTCTCCGTGGATATGTCAATTACGCCGGAGAGCCCCTACCTGTTCGATGATGCAAAGGAGTACCTGGTCCATCCCGCGCTCGACGAATACATGATGCAACAGAAAAAAAAGGTCAAATCCAATTACCAGCCGGAAAAGCACTTGCTCGTGGGTTACGACCTGCCCTACCCGACCAAGCACTATTTCAATTTTGCAGTCAGGATTGTCGGCGGCGAATTGGTCGCCTACACCGGAAACACGCCGTTGTCGGATAAATTGAGCCGCAGAAAAACAGAATACAACTGCTTCCTGCTGCTATTGTGTTGCGTCGCGAAATACAAACAAAATACGATTTCACATGACAAACTCAAGCTCGTGGTGGAAAAACTTTCGACATTCGGTTTGACACGCGTTCACGCCGACAATTGTTGCAAAACAGAAACTTGGGTATCCGTCCGCCGCATCTTGGCGTCCTTAATGGTCACCGAGAAGGTGTTGGCGGAGGAAATGGCTTCGTCGAACGTCGTTTCCCGGGAGCGCGTTCCGATAATCAGCACCATATCGGGACCTTCACCGGAGCACGGCTCGGTCAAATTGGAGCGTTGCACGCCGCGCGACATTTGGATCGCACCGGATTTGCAAAGCCAGTTCCTCGCAGACTAGTCCTCCGGGTGGCGGCGAGCGCCGCGACCCGGCCGTATCGGCGGCCGTCCAACACCCTGCCCGGCGCCCCGCCGGGCGGCCGCGTCGCGCAGAATCCAATTGACATCAAACAACTTGCATCGACAGTCGGACCGGCGCCCGCGTCTGCGGCGGACGCGCACAACTTCCCGCCCCGACAAATAAATCCCCCCCCCGATTTTCGCCGGTAGACTTTTCCACATGGACTTCTTTCCTTCAAGACGAGGAAAGCTGGCTTACCGGGTCGATGGATCCGATCGATCCCCTCGAAACTGCAAACAGTCACCATAGGAACCACCATGAAAACGAAAATCACCAATGCACTGGTAGCACTCCTGGTAGCGGGCGCATCGGGCGGCATCGCGATGGCCCAGTCGACATCGCGCGGAGAGGTCAAGGACGCTTCGGTAAAGGTCAGCATCAAAAACAGCAACCTGACGACGATCTCCGGCCAGGGCACGGCATCGATGGTCATGCGCGGCATGCAGGCCGAGCTCGGCAAGGCCAACATCGAGGTCGGCAACATCACCGCGTGCGGCGGCTCGAAGGTGGCCAACGTCAATGTCGATGTCAAGCTCGACCAGTCGAACTTGACGGCCACCGGTTCGACCCGCATCGGCAACGTCTCTGCGGGCTGCAATTGAAGCCGGCCGCCATGTTTTGCGTGGCGGCCGTGACCTGCGCCGCGGCCGCAACGGCCGCCTCGCAGGCGCTCCCTGTCCCCGACTTCGCGCCGCCGTCCACGCTGACCCCGTCCGACCCCGTCAAAAGCCCGGGCCAAAGCGCATATGGCAACGCGCTCGCGGCCCGCCAGCAGTTGCGGGCGACACGCAACGGTACGCCAGAAGCCTGCGGCCACTACGGCACCGTGCGGCCGATGAACGCGCCGCCGTGCGCCAGCGACAACGCGGTGGGCAACGTCACACTGGGCAAGGGCAGCATGGTGTTCGCGCCGATTGTTATTTCGATCAAAAAATAGAGGGGGAAGACGATGTCGATCATCCATAACTGCAAACGCACGGCATTGCTGCTGTGCCTAGGCGCCGGCACGCAAGCGGTTCCGGCAACTGCGGCACCGCACATGCGCGCATCGGCGCCGTCGCCGCCGTTCCTGCGCACGCTCCAAAGCTGCCTGCACCAAGCGATCCAGAACCAACGCCTGGCGGGCATGATGGTCGTGGTCGGCCGCTTCACCTCCGAGGCGACGGGCGGCCAGTACATTCGCGGCTACCCCCAGCCCTACTTCGAAACCCATGCCGCCGCCGTGTTGGCCGAACTCGGTCTGATGCCCATCAAGCTGGAACAGAACGAGTCGGCCGCAGATTTCAAGGTGAAACATAGGCCGAACCTCGTCGTCAGCGGCACCCTGGTCGGCTTCGATCCGTTGACGTCGCGCGAAACGGCGTCTTCGGATGGCGGGGTCGGCTTCGGCGGCGGCCGCGGCCTCGCCAGTCTCGGTGGCGGTGCCAGCCACTCGCGGGCGAAAGGGCAGGTCACCGCCACCGTCAATATCGAGTCGCCGGTCCAACGCCTGGCGCCATCGAACGGACCTGCGGCCGCGCCGGAGCCCTTGTACGCGATCACTGCGACGGCCACCGCAAGTGCGGAATTTCAAATGGACCAGAACAACAGCCAAGGGTCAGGCAGTGTTGCGTTCGGCATCGGCGGAGGTTTTGCAAAAGAAAGGATCAGCGTGGCCGACGTCCAAAGCACCTCGCTGTCGGCTGTTCGCCTGACAATTTTGCTGGCCGTCGCCAGCGCCCTGAAATTGAGCACCCCAAGCTGCAGCAATTAAAAAGGAGAATGACATGAATACCAGTAAACGTCTCGTCTTGAAATCGACCGCACTGCTGGCCGCTCCGCGCCTGGCGTTTCCAGGCGCGGGGGGCGGCCCGGCGGTCGGCGGCCTCGCGTTGGCAGTGAGCAGTGTCCTCGTGTTGCCGCGCGCGCAAGCGAGTCCGATTGCGCTCGGCCTCTTGGTGGCCGAGTTGCTTGGCCGCGCATTCTTCAATTTTAGTCTCAGCCGCACGTTCCTCGATGCGGTGGGCGCGGCGCCGGTGCGCAAGGCGAGCCTTGACAACAGCTTCCACGACCAGTTCAGCGACCCGCTTGCGCTGGTGGTCAACGAAGCGTATCGCTTCGATCAAGGAAAACTGGTCGGCGTTGCAGGCGCGGCTTACGCCGGGCGCTCCGACATCGGCCCCAAAGCGTCTTCCTACAACCTGGCGGAACTCAAGACCATCGCACACGAATTTACACTCAAACAATACGGTGCGCTGACCCCGATCTCGGCCCGCATCGCCATCACCCCGGAGCTGCGCGAAGGTTACCGGAAGGTGCTGGCAATGACGCGGCGCGAGCGTGATGGCGACATGCCGGCTGCGGCGTACGCACGGCAATTCCGCGACCTGAAGTCGGGCGACACGGGAACTGTCGGAATCTTCGGAAAAACCAAGGACGGCGCCATCCAAGTGGCATGGGTCGACGCGGACGATATCCGCCTCTAGCCCGTCCTTTGAAACCTCCCGCCGCAGCCGGCACAAGCGGATCCGTCGAAAAAAAAGCCGCAGCGTCACCGCTGCGGCTTCTTCTTTTTCGTTCTTGCTCAGCCAGCAGCCGGCTTCGGTGCTTGTTTCTTGACCTGGTTGTGATACTTGCTGGCGGCGACGGCGCGTTTGACCGACTCGCGGGCGATGTTGTCGCGCTTGTTGGCCAATTTTTCTTCCTTGCTGCGAAGCTGGGCCTGGTCCTTGTTTCCGATACGTTTAGTCATAACAATCTCCTTGTATGGTTCCACTGCATTATCCTGGCGGGCGGGAGCGCGCACCTATAGGACCAGGCATTGCCGCCGTGTAGGACTTGACGATGTCTGTTCTTCAACTTGTGCGCGCAGGCGGGCCAGGCAAGGATTGACGGGAAGTCAGGAAGACTGGTGGGACTGGGAAAGCCCGGACGGGCAGAGGGCGGCGCGGTTCGGCGCGTGGCGTTGCGGAAATGGCGGCGCCGGGCGCGCCGCGCATGGGATTCAGGCCGGCACTGGAAGCGATTTCGATTTGGACGAGGCGATTGCCCAGCCGAGCTCGCGGCGGATGTCTTTGGGGCTTGGCGGCGGCGCGGCATCGCGCGAACGGCGCAGCAAATAGGCGCGCACCTGGTCCTTGGTCGGGTGGGTAAATACGGGCATTTTAACCTCCGCTACCAGCTTGATTCCGGCAAGCGTATGTGGCACACGCCTGGACAATAATTTGGTGCCGATACTCGAGGCGACCGGCTAACCTGTTGAGAAAAGCGACTACCTCGCGGCTTTCACCGTCCACCTTTTTGCTCACACAACTGCATCATATTTGGGACTTCGCCGCACCACTGTTCGGTGCCGCACCTTCGCCAAAAAAATTGATTCTCTGAATTTATGCATGTCGGGAAAATTGACATTGCGGCATGCGCGGGCGCCGGGCAAAGTCCCGCCTCCGCAGCCGCAGGCGGCCGGGCACGCTTCATGCGTGCCCGTTCCAAGGGCCATCGACCGCTTGGCGCCGACAGGTCCGGATCCGGGAGAGCCGCATGAAAACCACGCACCACCTCGCAGCATTGCTGTTGGCCTTGCCTGGCGGCGCCGCGTGCGCGCAGCCGCAGCCGGGGGCCATCGAATCGGTGCTGCCGCCCGCGCTGGCCAGCGCCCCGCTAAGCGAACTGGCAACGCGCGCGCGCGCCGCCGCGCCGCGCGCCCGGCGCGCCGTGTTTTACCTGCGGATGGTGCGACCGGAACCGCGCGCGCGCGCGGCACTCGCGGCGCCGACGGCCGACGCAGGCCACAACGGCGTGCCGGACAACCCCGCCGTGCCGGGCATGCCGCGCGTGAGCACCGGCGGCACCGTGCTCAACTTCGACGGCGTCGGCGCCGGGACGGCGGCCCCGGCCAACGTCAACGCCGCCGTCGGCGAGACCCAGTATGTGCAGGCGGTCAACGACCAGATCGCGGTCTACCGCAAGCGCGACGGCGCCCTGCTGCTCGGCCCGATCGACAGCAATGCCGTGTTCGCCGCGTTCGGCGGCAGCGCCGGCGCCGAAGCCTGCCGCCGCAGCGCGCAAGGCAGTCCGATCGTGCAATACGACAAGGCGGCCAGGCGCTGGATCGTGAGCCAGACGGCGGCCGGGGCCGGCGCCGTCCTTTACCAATGCATCGCCGTGTCGCGCTCGCCCGACGCGACGGGTAGCTATTGGCGCTATGCGCTCGCGCTGCGCGGCGCCGGCCAGGCCGCGCTGGCGGGCGAGGCGTTCCGGCTGGCGGTCTGGCCCGACGCCTACTACCTGAGCCTGGTCACGTTCGACCCCGCCGGCGACGCCTACCGCGGCGCGCGCGTGTGCGCGCTCGGGCGCGCCGCGCTGCTGGCGGGCGCGCGCGCGGTGGTGCGCTGCCGCGACCTCGGGCCGGCCTTCGGTCCCGCGCTCGCGGCCGACCTCGACGGCGCGGGCGCACCGCCCAGGGACAGCCCGAATTACCTGATCGCGCTCGACTTCGGCGCCGACGGCCGCGGCGAGCATCTGATCCTGTGGCGCCACTCCTTCACCCGCGACACGCTCGGCGCGCCGGTCCGGATCCCGGTCGCGCCGTTCACGATCGCCTGCCCCGGCAGCATGGGCGGGGCCTGCATCGAACAGGCCGGCGCCGAACGGCTGGGCGCGCTCGGCGACCGCCTCATGCCGCGCCTGGCCTACCGCAACTTCGGCAAGCGCGCCTCGCTCGTGGTGAACCATTCGGTGCAGCAACCCGGCGCCGCCAGGGACGGCCCGGTGGGCGTGCGCTGGTACGAGTTGCGCGACGAGGCCGGCGCGCTCGCGCTCTACCAGCAAGGCACCCACGCGCCCGACGCGAACAGCCGCTGGATGGGCAGCATCGCAATGGACAGGATGGGCAACATCGCGCTCGGCTACAGCGTCGCCGGCGGCGCCACCCCGGCCGGGGTGCGCTACACGGGACGGCTGCGCACGCAGGCGCCCGGACGGCTCGAACGCGAGGAGGTGGTCGTCAACGGCACCGGGGTGCAACATGGCGCGGCCGGACGCTGGGGCGACCAGAGCGCGATGACGCTCGATCCGGTCGACGACTGCACCTTCTGGTACACCCAGCAATACATTCCGACGACCGGCCGTTTCACCTGGCGCACCCGGATCGCCAATTTCACCTTCAACAATTGCAGGGCCGGGCCGCCGGCGCCGCCAGGCCGCTAGGAGGCTGTCGGTCCCAGCGGGTCGGAGCGGGAAAAAGGGCTGGACGAGGACGGATTTTGACGATCTCGCTGTGCCAATAGCGAACTAGCGGCCGGTAAAGCGGCGAAACTTGGACCGTCCGGCGCCGTTTGCAGACGACGATCCTACGACAGGCTGCTAGCCCCAGCTGCGCTTGGTGCGCAGCAACCAGGTGCGCACCGCGGGCACGCCGTCGGTGCCGCCGTTGATGCGCTTGGTGATGTCGGCGAGGCGGTCGGCGTCGGCTAGCGCGTTGCACTCCATCGCATGCCAGGCCGCGGCCGCCACCGCCAGGCACCAGGGGGGCTCGAGCACGGCGTCGGGCGCGGCGCAGAAATCGGGCACGCAAGGCGACGCCGCGCGCAGCTGCGCGGTGGCGCGGGCGTAATTAGCCTTGCCGGTCAGCTGCAGCAGGCCGCGCCCGCGGAACAGATAACCGTCGTCGGGCCCCTCGTTACCCATGCGCCCGCCATAGACCTCGTTGGCCAGCTTCTGCGGATTGTTCGCGTATTGCGCGGGATCAAGCGGACCTTTCGGCTGGAAGCGCGAGGGCCAGACCACCGGCAGGCGCTTGGCGCTGTAATTGAGGTTTTCGTATTGCAGTGTCAACGCGGCCGACTCGTGCAGCACCTGCGCCATGAAGTGGGCCACCCGCAGCGGCGATGCCGAGATGGCGTAGCGGTCGAACAGCGGCTGGCCCGCGCGGAAGGCGTCGCTGTAGTCCACGCGCACGCAAGGCGCGAGCGCGGCGATCTGGTCAAGCGTGACGAGGACGTGCATTGCGGCTCCTTCGCATTGTCATGAATACATCTTATTAAGCGACCGCGCGCGCGGTTCCACCCGCGTCAACAAGTGCGGCGATAAAACCACGCAATCAGCGAAAGCGCCGGCGCCACCCGCCGGCGCGAGCTGCCGCAAGCTGGCCCGATCGGATACCGCGGTGCGCAATCGCGGAACTGTCGCGATACCGCTGACTCAAACGATGGCTACTGATCCATATACTTTTTCATCTCATCACTATTTTTAAGAAGCAATAAACAAGAAAATATATACCAGAAAAAACGTTCCAATTATTGCCGCCATACATAACGTGTGTAAATAAATGTCATTCGCCAGAAATTAAAATAATTTCTCTATGAAAAATTAATATCCATGAGAATAACCAGGCCGCCACAATTGATGGCAATCAAACCAAATTCGCTCAACAACACAGATAATAAACTTAAATTTTCAGGGCCGCTCTAAGCAGCCTAAAAACTTATTTCAAAGCATAAACATAAACAATAAAAACACATCCCCAGAAAAAACATATACCGCATTTTTCACCATTCGACCCCGACGCCAGTTATTCCATGCCGATTATCTAACCTAGCTGCATATCCCGCCATGTCGACGCCAAACATCAACCTCCTGAGCCAATTCTGTGCCGATATGGTGTCCATCCATAAGCTGGCCAAAATGGCCTTAATGGTGACGGTCGACCTGTTCGCCCTGCCCGCCTGCTTCCTCGTCGCCATGCTGCTGCGCCTCGGCGACTTGTCGCTGGCCCTGCAGTACGGCCCGGCCCCGTTCGTGCTGGTGCCGCTGGCAACCATCGCCGCGTTCTCGATGTCCGACCTGTACCGCGCCGTGATCCGCTTCATCGACAAGCGCCTGCTCACCGTCACCGGCATCGCGCTGGCGCTGTCCTCGCTGTGCGTCTACACCGGCCTGCTGGCCCTGCACGGGCGCTCCTTCCCCGGCAGCGCGCTGGCCATCTACTGGTTCGTCGCGTTTTCGTACGTCGTCGCCTCGCGCATCAGCGTGCGCAACTTCCTGCGCAACCACACCAACCAGCGCCCCGCGACCGACAACACGGTGGCCATCTACGGCGCCGGCGAACCGGGCGCCCAACTGGCCCTGACCATGCGCGCCAGCCGCGAATACCGGCCGGTGTGCTTCTTCGACGAAAAACGCGCCCTCAACGCCCGCACTATCGCCGGCCTGCGCGTGTTCCACACCGACCGCCTCAGCGAAATGGTCGACAGCCTCGCGATCCGCTCGATCATCATCGCGGTGCCGTCGGTGTCGCCGGCGCGGCTGCGCTCGATCACGCGGCGCATGACCGAGGCCGGCATCACCACCCGCATCCTCAGCGGCCTGCTCGACCTGGCCGACGACACCGACAAGGCGCCCGAGCTGGCCATGCGCACGCTCAAGCTCGAAGAACTGCTCGGGCGCGCGCCGGTGCCGCCGCGCACCGACCTGTTCGCCCGCTGCGTGCGCGGCAAGACGGTGCTCGTGACGGGCGCGGGCGGCTCCATCGGCAGCGAGCTGTGCCGCCAGATCGCCACGCTCGGCCCGCTGCGCCTGCACCTGCTCGACCATTCCGAATTCGCCCTCTACACGGTCCGCCAAGAGCTGCTCGCGCGCGCCCCCGAACTGCGCATCGAGGCCCACCTGGGCTCGGTGTGCAACGGCGCCCTGGTCGAACGCATCATGCAGAAGGGGGCGATCGACACCGTCTACCACGCGGCCGCCTACAAGCATGTGCCGCTGGTCGAGGCCAACTATGTCGAGGGCCTGCGCAACAACGTGCTCGGGGCCCAGTGCATCGCCAACGCGGCCGCGCGCTTCGGCGTGGGCACCTGCGTGCTGATCTCGAGCGACAAGGCGGTGCGCCCGTCCAACATCATGGGCGCGAGCAAGCGCATCGCCGAACTGATCTTCCAGGCAGCCGCCAAGCAGCCCGCCGGCACCACCTTCTGCATGGTCCGCTTCGGCAACGTGCTCGGCTCGTCCGGCTCAGTGATCCCCCTGTTCCAGCGCCAGATCGCCCAGGGCGGCCCGGTCACGATCACCCATCCCGAGGTGGCGCGCTACTTCATGCTCATCTCCGAGGCCGCGCAACTGGTGATCCAGGCCGGCGCCATGGCCAAGGGCGGCGACGTGTTCGTGCTCGACATGGGCGAGCCGATCCGCATCGTCGACCTGGCCCGCACCATGATCGCGCTGTCGGGCCTGACCGAAAAAACCGCGCAGCGCCCGGACGGCGACATCGAGATCAAATTCGTCGGCCTGTTCCCCGGCGAAAAGCTCAACGAGGAACTGCTCACCGACGGCGAGGCCTTCCCGAGCGAGCACCCGCGCATCAAGACCATGCGCGAGCCGGCCCTGCTGGCCGGCATCCTCGACACCTACATCACCTGCCTGATGATGGCCTGCGACACCAACGACCGTCCCATGATCGAGTCGATGGTCAAGGCCATCGTGGCCGACTACACGCAGCAGAACGCGCGCGCCGCGCCGGACGCGCCCGGGCCCGAGCCGGCCGCCCCCAAGCTGCCGGTGCCGGTCCAAAAAATCGAGTACCGCAGCTAAGGCCCGCCAGGCCACCGTTACATCCGTTACACCGTACACCGCTCACCGTACACCGCACACACCCCGGCGCGCGCCGGGCCAGGTTTTTTCATGCTCGAGAAAAGGTAAGCCATGCGTGACCAACATACCCCCGACCACCTGATGCAACTCATCTCGCGGCTCGAAGACCGCAGCGCCGTGATCGGCATCGTCGGCCTCGGCTACGTCGGCCTGCCGCTGATGCTGCGTTACGCCGCGGTCGGCTTCAAGGTGCTCGGCATCGACATCGACCCGGCCAAGGTGGCCAAACTCAACAGCGCGGGCAGCTACATCGCGCACATCAAGCCGGAACAGATCGCGCGGGCGCGCGCGGCCGGCTTCGAGGCCAGCGCCGACTTCCTGCGCGCCGGCGAGTGCGACGCCCTGATCATTTGCGTGCCGACCCCGCTCAACGCCTACCGCGAGCCCGACCTGAGCTACGTGCTCGGCACCAGCGAGGCGCTGCTGCCGCACATGCGCGCCGGCCAGATCCTCTCGCTCGAGAGCACCACCTACCCCGGCACCACCGACGAGGAGCTCAGGCCGCGGCTCGAGTCGCGCGGCTTGGCCGTGGGCCGCGACGTGTTCCTCGTGTTCTCGCCCGAGCGCGAAGACCCGGGCAACCCCAACTTCGACACGCGCACCATCCCCAAGGTGTGCGGCGGCACCACCGCCGCCTGCCTGCAGGCGGGCATGGCACTGTACGGGCCGGCGATCGACCGCGTGGTCCCGGTCAGCTCGACGCGCGCGGCCGAACTGACCAAGCTGCTCGAAAACATCCACCGCGCCGTCAACATCGGCCTGGTCAACGAAATGAAAATCATCGCCGACAAGATGGACATCGACATCCACGAGGTGATCCGGGCCGCCGCCACCAAGCCGTTCGGCTTCACAGCCTACTATCCGGGCCCGGGCCTGGGCGGGCACTGCATCCCGATCGACCCGTTCTACCTGACCTGGAAGGCGCGCCAATTCGGCCTGCACACGCGCTTCATCGAACTGGCCGGCGAGATCAACTCCGACATGCCGCACTGGGTGATCGGCAAGCTGGCCGACTCCCTCAACGAGCGCCGGCAGTCGGTCAAGGGCAGCCGCGTGCTGGTGCTCGGCATCGCCTACAAAAAAGACGTCGAGGACATGCGCGAGTCGCCCTCGGTCGAACTGATGGAGATCCTGCGCGCCAAGGGCGCCGAGGTCGACTACTCCGACCCGCACGTGCCGGTGTTCCCGGCCATGCGCGAGCACCGCTTCGAGCTCTCGAGCGTGGCGCTCGACGCGGCCAGCATCGCGTCCTACGACGTGGTCCTGATCGCGACCAATCACGGCGCCTTCGACTACGCCCAGATCGCCCAGAACGCGCGCCTGATCATCGACACGCGCGGGGTCTATCTGTCGCCGCTGGCCAACGTGGTCAAGGCTTGAACCGGCGGCCGGGGCCGTCCCCGTTTTGCGAACAAGCCTGGAACAAGGCCGGAACCGGCCTGGAACAAGACCGACAACAAGGAGACAGCATGCGCAACTTCGCCCCCGCCGTGACCGATCGCAAGATCCGCTTCGCCCTGGTAGGCTGCGGCCGGATCGCGGCCAACCACTTCGGCGCCATCGCCCAGCACGCCGGGCGCTGCGAGCTCGTCGCCGTGTGCGACATCGACGCGCGCGCGGCCGCGGTGGCGGCCGACGGCACCGGCGCGCGCCAGTTCAACGACCTGGCGCGCATGCTGGCCGAGACCGAGGCCGACGCCGTCATCGTGGCCACGCCCTCGGGCATGCACTCGGAGCAGGCGATCCAGATCGCGCGCGCCGGGCGCCACGTGATCACCGAAAAACCCATGGCCACGCGCTGGGAGGACGGCAAGCGCATGGTCGCCGCCTGCGACGCGGCCGGCGTGCGCATGTTCGTGGTCAAGCAAAACCGGCGCAACGCGACCCTGCAACTGCTCAAGAACGCGGTCGAAAAAAAGCGTTTCGGCCGCATCTACATGGTCAACCTGAACGTCTTCTGGACCCGGCCCGACGCCTACTACAACAGCGCCAAATGGCGCGGCACCTGGGAGTACGACGGCGGCGCCTTCATGAACCAGGCCAGCCACTACGTCGACCTGCTCGACTGGATCGTCGGCCCGGTCGAGAGCCTGCAGGCCTACACGGCCACGCTGGCGCGCGACATCGAGGTCGAGGACACCGGGGTGCTCAGCCTGCGCTGGCGCAACGGCGCGCTCGGCTCCATGAACGTGACCATGCTGACCTATCCGCGCAACCTCGAGGGCTCGATCACGATCCTCGGCGAAAAGGGCACGGTGCGCATCGGCGGCGTGGCCGTCAACGAGGTCGAACGCTGGGACTTCGCCGAGCCCGACCCCGACGACAGCCGCGTCAAAGAGGCCAGCTACGCGACCACCTCGGTGTACGGCTTCGGCCACCCGCTCTACTACGACAACGTGATCAAGGTGCTGCGCGGCGAGGCCGAACCCGAAACCGACGGGCGCGAGGGGCTCAAGTCGCTCGAGGTGCTGGTCGCGGCCTACATGTCGGCGCGCGACGGCAAGCGCGTCGCGCTGCCGCTGGAGTACTGAGCATGGACCGCGACCTCGCAACCGCCGATTCCGCCGATTCCGCCGAAGCCACCCGCGCCGCCATCGCCGCCGACACCGGCTTGGGCGCGCGCACGGCCGCCGCGGCCGGCGCCACCATCGCGCCGGGCGCCGGCGCCAACCCCGGGGCCATCGTCGAGCCCAGCGCCATCGTCGACCCGGGCGCCGTGCTCGGCGCCGGCACCCGGGTCTGGCACTTCAGCCACGTGTGCGCGGGCGCGCGCGTGGGCGCGGCCTGCTCGCTCGGCCAGAACGTCTTCATCGGCAACGAGGTGCGCATCGGCGACCGCGTCAAGATCCAAAACAACGTGTCCGTGTACGACGCCGTGACGATCGAGGACGAGGTGTTCTGCGGCCCGAGCATGGTGTTCACCAATGTGCACAACCCGCGCGCGGCGCTGGTGCGTAAGGACCAGTACCGGCACACCCTGGTGCGGCGCGGCGCCACCATAGGCGCCAACGCCACCATCGTGTGCGGGGTCACGCTCGGGCGCCACGCCTTCATCGGCGCCGGCGCCGTGGTGCTGCGCGACGTGCCCGACTTCGCCCTGATGGCGGGGGTGCCGGCGCGCCAGATCGGCTGGATCAGCCGCTTCGGCGAGCGGCTCGCGCTGCCGCTGGCCGGCCACGCCGAGGCCGCGTGCCCGCACACGGGCGACCTGTACGCGCTGCGCGGCGGCGTGTGCGCGCTGCTGCGCGCCGGCGGAACGGCCCCCCACCCCCTCTAACAAAAACAGAAACGGACGCCACCATGCAATTCATCGACCTCAAGGCCCAATACCTCGACCTGCGCGAGGCCATCAACACGCGCATCCAGGGCGTGCTCGAGCACGGCCAGTACATCATGGGGCCCGAGGTGGCCGAGCTCGAGGCCGCGCTGGCCGCGTACACCGGGGCGCGCCACTGCGTGACGGTGTCTTCGGGCACCGAGGCGCTGCTGATCTCGCTCATGGCGCTCGACGTCAAGCCAGGCGACGAGGTCATCACGACCCCGTTCTCGTTCATCGCCACGGCCGAGGCGATCGTGCTGCTCGGGGCCCGCCCGGTGTTCGTCGACCTCGACCCGTTCACCTGCAACCTCGACCCCGCCCTCGCCGAGGCCGCCATCACGCCGGCCACCCGCGCCATCATGCCCGTCTCGCTGTACGGCCAGCCGGCCGACATGGACGAGTTCAACGCGATCGCCGCGCGCCACGGCCTGACCGTCATCGAGGACGCGGCGCAAAGCTTCGGCGCGCGCTACCGCGGCAAGGCCAGCTGCAACCTGTCGGCGATCGGCTGCACCAGCTTTTTCCCGAGCAAACCGCTCGGCTGCTACGGCGACGGCGGCGCCATCTTCACCAGCGACGACGAGCTCGCCGCGGCGATGCGCGAGATCCGGGTGCACGGCCAGTCGCGCCGCTACGTGCACACGCGGGTCGGGGTGGGCGGGCGCATGGACACGCTGCAGTGCGCGATCGTGCTGGCCAAGCTCGAGCGCTTCGACTGGGAACTGGCGCAGCGCGCCAGGGCCGGCGAACGCTACGACGCCCTGTTCGCCGGCCGCCTGCCCACGGTCGGGCGCCGCCCCGACCGCAGCAGCGTGTTCGCGCAATACACGGTGCTGGTCGACGAACGCGAGCGGGTCGCCGCCCAGCTTGCCGCGGCCGGCATCCCGACCGCGGTCCACTATCCGCTGCCGATGCACCTGCAGCCGGCCTACGCCGCGCTGTGCCGCGCGCACCCCTGCCCGGTGGCTCAGGCGATGTCGGCCAGGGTGCTCAGCCTGCCGATGGGGCCCCACCTCGACGCCGCCGACGCGCTCACCGTGGCCGAAACCCTGCTCGCGGCGTGCGCCGGCGCGCGCCCGGGGCCGGCCGCGGCCGCCGCCACCGCCTCACTGGCCGCGGCCTGCGCCACCGCTTCCCCGGGCGCGGCGGCCTGCGCTTCGATGGGCGCGGCCGGCGTCTGCGCTTCACTGGGCGGTTCCGGCGCCGCAGGCCCATGAGCGTGGCCGCGCCCGCATTCTGGCGCCACGTCGCGACGGTGCTGACCGGTTCGCTGGGGGCGCAGGCGCTGCCGCTGCTGGCCGCGCCGCTGATCACGCGCCTGTGCACGCCGGCCGAGATGGGCGCGTTCGGGGTCTGGTTCGGCCTGGTCGCGGTCACCGCGATCGGCGCCACCTTGCGCCTCGAGACCGCGATGATCCTCGACCACGACGCGCCGGCCCAGAAAACCTGCTTCGAGGTCGTGTTCTACAGCGCCACCGCGGTCGCGCTGCTGGTGACCGCGTGCACCCTGCTCGGGCGCCTGGCCGGGGTGGCGCTGTTGCAGCAGATGTCCTGGCTCGGCCTGCTCACGATCGGGGTCGGCGCCTGGCTCACGGCGGCGATGCAAACCACGCTCGCCTACGCCACCTCGCGCAACGCCTTCGGCAAGGCCGCCAAGGCCAAGGTCTGGGCCGCCGCCACCATCGTGCTGGCGCAACTGGCGATGCTGTTTTCGAGTCTGGGCGGTGCGGCGCTGCTGGCCGGACACCTGGTCGGCCTGGCCGGCGGGTTGCTCGCCGCGCGCGTGCTGCTGGTGCCGCCGCGCGCGGCGCCGGGTCTGGTGCTCAACCAGGTGCAGCGCGCCTACCTCGTCAGGCATCAAAAATTCTGGCGCTTCGCGCTGCCGTCCAATCTGCTCAACGGTCTGTGCGGGCAACTGCCACTGCTCCTGATCGGCGCGCGCCACGGCGTGCTCGCCGCCGGCCTGTTCGCGCTGACCCAGCGCGTGCTGGCCGCCCCGATCTCGCTGCTGGCCGCCTCCGTGCTCGAGGTGTTCAAGCGCCAGTCGGTGCACGACTTCGAGACCCTGGGCAACTGCAAGGCGGCCTACCAATACACCTTCAAGGCCCTGTTCCTGCTCGGCCTGGCGCCCTCGCTGGTGCTGCTGCTGTTCTCGCCGGCGCTGTTTGCCACCGTGTTCGGACCGGCGTGGCGCGAGGCGGGCGAGCTGGCGCAGATCCTCGCGCCCCTGTACTTCCTCAACTTCATCGCCAGCCCCTTGAGCTATGTGTTTTTTGTCGCCGGCAAGCAAAAAATCGAACTGCTCTGGCAATGCGCGCTGTTCGCCATGACGCTCGCCGTGTTCGTCGCGCCCGGCACCCTGCGCCAGAGCGTGGGCCACTACGCGCTCGGCTATTCGCTGCTCTACCTCGTGTACCTGCGCATGTCGTGGCAGTGCTCGCAAAACAAGATGGCGCCCGCGTGAACGCCATGCCCGACACCGCCGCGCGCGCGCCCGGCACCCTGCGCGGCGAACAGGCCTGGGCCACGGCAGCCTTCACCCTGCTGTTCCCGGGGTTCTTCTTCTACCACACGGCGCTCGGCCTCGGCCTGAGCGGCGCGTTTCTTGGCGGATTCTTCGCCATCGTCGCGCTCGTGTTCGCCCCGCCGCTATGCTTCATCTACGGCTACAAGCTCAAATTCGTGCCCAACTTCCTGCACAAGAGCGATGTGTTCTTCGGCCTTTTCCTGGCCTATTTTCTGGCCGTGGTGGCCGCCAACGCCGGCGCCGGCGCCAATCCGGCGATCGTCAACAACCACCTGCTCGGCGTGCTGTTCATGGTCATGCTGTTCGTCATCTTCAGGATCGCCGATTTCGACGCCCCGGCGATCCGCCGCGCGCTGCTCGCGTGCCTGCTAGGCATGTCCGCCGTGGTGTTCACCTATTCGGTCGACGGCGTGTTCTACCTGGGCGCGCTCGGCGTCGCGCGCGACCCGCAAAGCCTGGCCACCTACCAGGGTTTCTCGCGCTCCTACCTGGTCACCTTCATGGTGTTCATCCCCTACACGCGCGCGCTGCGCTGGCGCGCGCTGCTCTATCTGCTCGGCGCGCCGACCCTGTTTCTCAACACCGCGCGCAGCGAATTCGTCGCCATGCTGTTCCTGATCCCGATAATCGAACTTTATTATTCGAAATATAAAATGGGCGCGGTGGTGTTGTTCATTTTATTTCTGGCGGCCATCAACATTAATATCGAGGCGCTATTATCCGCGCTGCCCGACAACCGCATGCTCGAATTATTTGACCTTTCGCAATCGAGCTCAGCGAACAAACGGCATCATTTAAATGTCCTCGGAATGCAGACGATTGCCGCGAATCCGATCTGGGGCGACTATGGCAGTTACGCGCCGGGGCATTATGCCCACAATGTTTTCTCAGCATGGGTCGACCTCGGCATATTCGGTTTCTTTTTTTTACTCGCGGTATTAATCATTCCGACCATCGGTCTGGTGTTGAAAGGATATTTCCAGCACCAGACCTCGGGCGATTTCCTATTGGTGTTCGGTTTGACCTGCAGCACGCTGCTGCTCTTGTTCACCTCGCATTACTTCACCGACATGATGATCGGCGCAACGCTCGGGGCTTATTCTAAATACAGGCTTGGAAGGAAATATGTACCGGATAGCGCACCTGACTTCGGCCCACCCCCGCTACGACACCCGGATTTTCGTCAAACAGTGTCGCAGCCTGGCGGCCCACGGTCATGAGGTAACGCTCGTGGTCGCCGACGACGGCGGCGACGCCGAACGCGACGGCGTGCGCATCGTCGACGTCGGGCGCCTGCACGGGCGCGTCAACCGCATGCTCCGGACCACCCGCAGGGTGTTCGACCAGGCGCTCGCGCTCGACGCCGAGGTCTACCACCTGCACGACCCCGAGCTCATCCCCACCGGCCTCAAACTCAAGCGCCTGGGCAAAAAGGTCGTCTTCGACGCCCACGAGGACGTCCCGAGCCAGTTGCTGGCCAAGCCGTATCTGGGGCGCTGGTCGCGCCAGGTCGCCGCCAGCAGCTTCTCGGTGTTCGAGCGCTACGCCTGTTGCCGCTTCGACGGCATCGTCGCCGCCACGCCCTTCATCCGCGACAAGTTCCTGCCCATCAACGCACGCACGGTCGACATCAACAACTTCCCTGTCATCGGCGAATTCGACGCGGCCGCCCCCTGGAGCGCAAAATCGCCGCAGGTCTGCTATGTCGGCAGCATCGCGGCCATCCGCGGCATCCGCGAGCTGCTCGGGGCCTGCACGCTGCTGCGCTCGCCCACCCGGTTGGCCCTGGCCGGCGCCTTTTCCGAGTCCGCGCTCGAGTCCGAAATGCACGCCCATCCGGGCTGGGTGCGCATCGACGCGCTCGGCCACCTCGACCGCGACGGCGTCGGCACCGTCATGGCCGCCTCGGTCGCCGGCCTCGTCACGCTCCATCCGGTGGTCAACTACCTCGACGCCCTGCCCGTCAAAATGTTCGAGTACATGGCCGCCGGGATCCCCGTGATCGCCTCCGATTTCCCCGTGTGGCGCGCCATCATCGAGCACAGCGGCTGCGGCGTGTGCGTCGACCCGGCCGACCCGCGGGCGATCGCGGCCGCCATCGATTACTTCATCGCCAATCCGGGCGTCGCCGAGCGCATGGGTCAAAACGGCCGGCGTGCCGTCACCGCCGAATACAACTGGCAATGCCAGTCAAGCAAACTGATCTCCTTTTATGACGCTCTTTAATCCCCGCGAATTAATACGCCTGCTAAAGCTCGGCCTCACGGTCGCGCAATTGCCGCTGGCCCGCCTGCGTTTCAAGAAACAAATAAATCCCGATCTTATCAACAACACTTATTCGACATTCACCAAGCCGCATGCGCGTTTTAAATTCATAAGCAACAAAACGCTCGGCATCGCACTGGTCGATTTGAGCCAATTCAAAACGAGCGATGTGTATCTCGATACAGTGAAACAACGCGATTACGGCGCCTTCCACCGCAAGCGCGCGAAGTCGCGCGGATACACGATCAAAAAGATTAACCGCAACGATTTCATCGACGAGATTCACGCGATAAACACCTCGACCGCGATCCGGCAGGGGCGCCCCATGGACGAAACCTATCTTATAAAAAAAACAGATTACCCCGAGCAAGACGGCGCCGTCTGCATCGGCGCGCTGGACCGGGAGGGCCGGCTGGTCGCTTATTGCAATTACCTTGTTTTGGGGAATTTCGCATCGACCGACCAATTGCTTGGATATAAAAACGGCGACGGCGTCATGCATTACCTGCTGGTTGAAATCATTTGCCGCCTGATCGACGACGGGGGGCTCGACTACTTCATGTACGACACCTATCTGGGGGCCCAGCCGGGCTTGCAGGACTTTAAACGACGGATCGGTTTCAAACCGCACCGTGCCCGCTACTCAATGCACTGAGATGGACCGACACGCCACGCCGCCAATGACCATGAACCTGCTCCGCCGCCCCTATGCCCTGCTCGTGCAAATCGCGCGATTGCCCGTCGCGCGGCTGCAATTCCACAAGCACATCAACCCGCAAAACATCGAGCCGGCGTTCCGCTATTTCACCAAGCGCCACCCGAAATACAAGATCATCGGCAACAAGACGCTGGGCGCGGCCCTGATCGAACTGGGCCGGTTCACGTCGGGCGAGCAGTATCTCGACAGCATCAAGGGCAAGAACCTCGGCGGCCACCATGCCAGGCGCGCCAAGGCGCGCGGCTACCGCTTCGTCGAGATCGACCGCAACGACTACATCGACGACATCCACGCGATCAACACCTCGGTCGACACGCGCCAGGGCCGCCCGATGGATGCGCAGTACCTCGAAAGAACCGACCGCTTCTCCCCGATCGACAACTTCCGCTACTACGGCGTGCTCGACAACGGGGGCCAGCTGCGCGCCTATTGCAATTACGGGCACTACGGCAATTTCGGCGCCTTCTCCCAGCTCATGGGGTACCGCAACAACGACGGCGTCATGCACCTCATGCTCGTCGAGATCATTTGCAAGCTGATCGACGAGCGCAGCGTCGACTACATCATGTACGACACGTTTTTCGGGGCCCAGCCGGGCTTGCAGCAGTTTAAAAAAATCCTCGGCTTCGCGCCCTACCGCGCCAAGTACACGCTCCAATGAACACCGTCCTCAACCGCCTCTACAGCGACTACCTCATGCCCTCGCGCCTGGCCGGCTACGGGCGCCTGCTCGCGCGCGCCAACGACGAGGGTTACCGCCAGTTGTCGGTGCGCGCCTTCGGCGCCGCGGTCGCGGCGGGCGCGGACGGCGCCGCGCCCGGGCGCTGCCTGGTGCACCGGCACGACATCGACAGCGACCTGCGCACGGCCGCCAAGATGTTCGCGCTCGAGCAAAAGCACGGGGTCGCCGCGAGCTACTACTTCCGCCTGTCGACGCTCGACTTCGGCCTCATGCGCGAGATCGAGGCGGCCGGCGGCGAGGCCAGCTACCACTACGAAGAGGTCGCCGATTTCGCCAAGGAGCACCACCTGCACGACCCCGTCGAGGTGCGCCGGCGCCTGCCGGAAATCCGCAAACGCTTCCTCGAGAACTACACCTGGATCGAAAGCCGGCTCGGCCGTTCGATGCCGACCGTGGCCAGCCATGGCGACTTCGTCAACCGCCGGCTCCAGGTGTTCAACCACGAAATCCTCAACGACCACGCCCTGCGGGCGCGCTGTGGCATCGCCTGGGAGACCTACGACGCGGCGCTGTTGAACCATTTCGACGCCTACATCAGCGACCGGCCCCATCCCGTCTATTTCCACCCGTTCAGCCCGCAGTCGGCGCTCGGGCGCCACGCGCGCATCTGCCTGCTGACCCATCCGGTGCAATGGGAAACCAACTGGCGCGAAAGCACGCGCTGCAACGTGCGCCGGCTGCGCGAACAACTGGCGTGGTGAGACTCCCCCATGAACATCCTGCTCATCAACCACTACGCCGGCTCGCTGCGCCACGGCATGGAATACCGCCCCTACTACCTGGCGCGCGAGTGGACCCGGCTCGGCCACCGGGTGCGCATCCTCGCCTCCGACCAGTCGCACATCCGGGCCGAGGCGCCGCGCCTGCTGGGCCGCGCGCGCCTCGACGAGACCATCGACGGCATCGAATACACCTGGTTCGCCACCCCCGCCTACCGCGGCAACGGCGTGGGCCGGGTGCGCAACATGGGCGCCTTCGTGCTGCGCCTGCTGCGCGAGGCGCGCGCGCTCGCGGCCGGCTTCGCGCCCGATCTCGTGATCGCCTCGAGCACCTACCCGGCCGACATCTGGCCGGCGCACCGCATCGCGCGCCTGGCCGGGGGGCGCCTGCTGTTCGAGGTGCACGACCTGTGGCCGCTGTCGCCGATGGAGCTGGGCGGTTTTTCCAAATGGCACCCGTTCATCATGCTGCTGCAGGCGGCCGAAAACTACGCCTGCCGCAACGCCGACGCGGTCGTCTCGATCCTGCCCAAGGTGCGCGCCCACCTCGAGGCGCACGGCATGGCCGAGCACAAGCTGCACATCGTGCCCAATGGCATTGATCCGGCCGAATGGCTGGCGCAGGCGCTGGCCACGCGCCCGCCGTGCTGCGCCCCGATCGACGCGCTGCGCGCGCGCGGCCTGTTCGTGCTCGGCTACGCCGGCACCCACGGGGTCGCCAACGCGCTCGACACCCTGCTCGACGCGGCGCGCCTGATGCGCGGCGAGCCGCTCGCCATCGTGCTCGTCGGAGGCGGCCCCGACAAGGCGCGCCTGCAGCAGCGCGCCCGGGCCGAGCAGCTTGGCAACATCCACTTCTTCGACCCGGTGCCCAAGACGGACGTGCCGGCCCTGTTGGCCGCCTTCGACGCCGCCTACATCGGCTGGAAGCGCCAACCGCTGTACCGCTTCGGCATCTCGCCCAACAAGCTGATCGACTACATGATGGCCGCGCGCCCCGTGCTGCACGCGGTCGAGGCGGGCAACGACCCGGTCGCCGAGGCCGGGTGCGGCCTGACGGTGGCGCCCGAGGACGCGCCCGCGCTCGCCGGCGGACTGCGCGCGCTGGCGGCCCTGCCGGCGCCGGCGCGCGCGGCCATGGGCCAGCGCGGCCGCGACTTCGTGCTGGCCAACCTGAGCTACGAGGTGCTCGGACAACGCTTCCTCGAGGCCTCCCAATGACGCCCGCGCCGCCCGACCGAGCGCTCCCCAGCCCACGTCCTGATTCACCCTGCGCCTAAAGCGCAGCCACCAAGGAACCGCCATGGCCGCAGACATCGACACACCGCAAACCGGCTCGCCCGCAGCAAACGCCGCAAGCGCAGCGATCGCCGCAAACGCCGCGATCGGGGCGATCGGGGCAAGCGCAACAAGCGCGCCAAGCGCCGCCAGCGCAACAGTGCTGGGAGAGGCCGCGGCGATCACAGTAGAAAGCACGGGAGAAAGCACAGCGAAGAGCGAAAGCGCAGGCAGCGCGAGCGTCACGTTCGGAACGCCCGCCGGCGGCGCGGCCGTCGCGGCCGGGGCAAGCGGCGCAAGCGGCGCGGCCGCCGTGGTGGCCGAGGCGCCGTTCCTGCCGTTCGCCGTGCCCGACCTCGGCGACGAGGAAGTCGCCGAGGTGCTCGATTGCCTGCGCTCGGGCTGGATCACGACCGGGCCGCGCAGCAAGCGCTTCGAGGCCGATTTCGCCGCCTACCTCGGCGGCGGACTCGAGGCCATCGCGGTCAACTCGGCCACGGCCGGCCTGCACCTGGCGCTCGAGGCGCTCGGGATCGGCCCCGGCGACGAGGTCATCGTGCCGACCCTGACCTTCACCGCCACGGCCGAAGTGGTGCGCTACCTGGGCGGGCATCCGGTGCTGGTCGACGTCGCCCCCGACACCCTCAACATCGACGTGGCCGCGGTCGCGGCGGCCATCACGGCGCGCACCAAGGCGATCATCCCGGTCCACTTCGCCGGCCTGGCCTGCGACATGGACCCGCTGCTGGCGCTGGCCGCCCGGCACAATCTGCACGTGGTCGAAGACGCCGCGCACGCCTTCCCGACCGCCTACAAGGGCGCGCTGGTGGGCACGCTCGCGAGCGTGATCACCGTGTTCAGCTTTTACGCCAACAAGACCATGACCACCGGCGAGGGCGGCATGGTCGTCACGCGCGACCCTCAGCTGGCCGCGCGCATCCGCCTCATGCGCCTGCACGGCATCAGCCAGGACGCGTTCGCGCGCTACGTCTCGCGCACCCCGGCCTGGTTCTACGAGGTCGTCGCGCCCGGTTTCAAGTACAACCTGACCGACATCGCCGCCGCGATCGGCATCCAGCAGCTGCGCAAGATCGACCGATTCTTCGCGCGCCGCCAGGCGCTCGCGCAGACCTATTCGCGCGCGCTGGCAGACCTGCCGCTGCGCCTGCCGGCGGCCCCCGGACCCGGCGCCAGCCACGCCTGGCACCTGTACGTGGTGCGCCTGACGGCGCAGGCGCGGCTCGGGCGCGACGAGCTGATCGCAAAACTGTCCGAGCGCGGGATCGGCACCAGCGTCCATTTCATCCCGCTGCACAGGCACCCGTTCTGGCGCGACAGCTACGCGCTCGCGCCGGCCCAGTTTCCGGTGGCCGAGGCGAGCTACCAGGCGATGCTGACGCTGCCGCTCTACACCAAGATGGGCGACGCCGACCAGCAGCGCGTGATCGACGCCATGCAGGCGCTGCTGTCATGAGCAAGCGATTGTTCGACCTCGCCTGCGCGCTGGCCGGCCTGCTGCTGCTGGCGCCGCTGCTGCTGGTCGCCGCGCTGGCGATCCGGCTCGACTCGCGCGGGCCGGTCATGTTCCGCCAGCAGCGCGTGGGGCGCGCCGGCGCACTCTTCAACATCTACAAGTTCCGCACCATGGCGCAAGACAGCGAGGGGGCCGGCCAACTCACGGTCGGCCCCGACCGCCGCATCACGCGGGTCGGCGCCTTCCTGCGCCACTACAAGCTCGACGAACTGCCGCAGTTGATCAACGTGCTGCGCGGCGAGATGAGCCTGGTCGGGCCGCGCCCCGAGGTGCCGCGCTACGTGGCCTGCTATCCGGCGGGCGTGCGCGCGATCGTGTTGTCGGTCGCGCCCGGCATCACCGACTGGGCCTCGATCCGCTACAAGGACGAAAACGCCATCCTCGGGCGCGCGCGCGACCCCGAGCTGGCCTACCGCGAGATCATCCTGCCCGCCAAGCTCGACTACTACGTGCGCTACGTGCGCGAACGCACGTTCTGGACCGACCTGCGCATCATCGGCAGCACCCTGGCCGCGCTGGTGCGCTAGGAGGCTGTCGGTCTTAGGGATCCTAAGTCCGACAGACTCCCAGGTCCGACAGCCACCGTGCCGTGCCGCTTCGCGCCGTTTCAACCTGGAGCCAACGTGAACACCCACAAAGTCGCCAAATTTACCCTGCTCAAACACAGCGCGCTCGAGCAGGACAGCATGCACAGCCTGCTCATCTCCCTGCTGCGCGGCCTGGCCGCGCTGCAAGTGGCTGCCGCCCACCTCCGGGCCGAAATATTCCCGGGCTTTAAAACCGTGGCCGACCCGTCGCTGTGGTACCAGGTGCTGGCGCTGGCGACCGGCTTCGCGCACCAGGCCGTCGTGGTGTTTTTCCTCATCAGCGGCTGGCTCGTCGGCGGCAGCCTGCTCAATAAAATCGGCCAGCCCGACGCGCTCAAATTGTATGCGGTCGACCGGGTCACGCGGCTGTGGACGGTGCTCATCCCCACCTTCGGCCTGATCGTCCTGATCGGCATGGTCACGAACACGGTCGACCCGGGCCGGCCCGACCTCGGCTCGGCCGGCGCGTATTCACTGCTCAGTTTTGCGGGCAACCTGTTCGGCCTGCAAACGATCGCCGTGCCCAACTTCGGCGGCAACTACGTGCTGTGGAGCCTCGCCAACGAGAGCTGGTACTACCTGATGTTTCCGCTTTTGCTCATCGGTTTCACCAGCAAGGCGCGCGGCAAACGCGCTCTGGCGGCAGCCGCGTTCGCGCTCGCGGCCGCGTTCGTCACCTTCCCCATCCTGATCTACCTGGCCGTCTGGCTGCTGGGCACGGCCTTCTCGCGCATCAAGATCGACTGTTCGAACACGCTGCGCGTGCTCGTGTTCGCGGTGCTGGCCATGCTCTCGCTCTACTACAGGGTCAAGGGCAGCAACGACGACCTCGTGCCCGCCTCGTTCGTCCAAGACATGATCTTAAGCATCGTGTTCTTGATGCTGCTTTCGAGCATGCAATTCAAGGCCGACAGCTCGAGCAGGTTGTTAGCGCGCGTCAAAAAGGGCGCCAACTTTTTCTCCGACTTCTCGTTCACACTGTACGTGGTCCATGTGCCTGTGATCGGCCTGCTGACCTATTACGGCCTCGCATGGTTCGGCACCAGGCGACTCGCGCCCGCCGATCCGGCCAGCGCACTGATCTACGCCGGTGTGCTCGCCGGGATCGTCGCCTTCGCCTACCTGTTCTACCTTGCCTTCGAAGCCCACACGCCGCGGGTGCGCCGTCTGGTCAAGGCCCGCCTGCTGCAGGCAAAAAACAAGGGCGCGCAGGGCAGTTCGATGCCGGCCGGATCCTGAGCGGGCGGCCCGGGCTGGCAGCCCAAGCTGTCGGCCCAAGCTGGCAGACCAAGCTGTCGGCCCCGAGCGTGTTGGTCTCAACCGTGAAGGTTTCAGGCTTGGCGGTCTAAAACGTGGCGGCAAAAGAAAGCCGGGCGACACGCATGCGTGCCGCCCGGCCGGGTCCTGCTTGCTGCTTGCTGCTGCTTGCGGCTGCTTGCGGCTGCTTGCGGCTTGCGGCTTGCTGCTTGCTGCTTGCTGCTTGCTGCTTGCTGCTTGCTGCTTGCTGCTTGCTGCTTGCTGCTGCTTGCTACCTGCTACTTGATGCTTGCTACTTGCTGCCGATTAGTACTCGAACGCCCCGATATCGATGCCAGGGGTGGTCGAACGCAGCTTGCCGTCGAAGTCGGTGGCAGGCGCGTCCGTCGAGGTGCCCTTCGCGATCGCCGGCGAGATGCTGTTGAGATGGAAGTTTGGCGTCCCGGTGCGGGTGTAGCTGACGAACTGCGGTGCAGCGCTGACCGTGCCGCTGTGGGTCAGACCGTTTTTCAGGCTGAAGTTGTAGCTCGAGTTCTGGTACACCAGGTTGTTGCGGTAGGTGTTGCTGGTACCGGTCTTGCCCTGCTCCGAGATACCGTACACATTGTCGTACACGATGTTGTTGTGCACATGGGTGTAATTGGCGCCGCCCGAGGTGTGGTAGAAGTCACCGCCGCCAACAATGATGCCCGTGTGCGAGTTCGAGACCGTGTTGTTGGTGATGATGACATTGGTCGCATCGTGCCACAAGTGGATCGCGGCCTCGGCCACGCGGTACACGACATTGTTCTTCACGCTGCCCGAGGTGCTGATGTAGATGCCCTGGATGTAGCGGCAGCCGGCAGGGCCGATGTCATGCACGAGGTTGCCGATCACATCGGTCTTGACGCCGCGGTAGTAGCTGTCGACGCCGATCGCCGAACCGCCGGCGCTGGTGCAAGTGACTTTGGTGCCAATTTGGCGCACGCGGTTGTTCTTGATCATGCCGTAAGAGCCGCCCGTGTAGATGCCGTGCAACCATTTGGTGCCCGCGCCCGAGGTCGTGCCATCAATGTCGAAACCGACGATGTCGACATAGTTGCCACGGTTATCCCAAGCATAGCTGTTGCTTGAACTGGAGGGCGGGACGATGCGCGCGCCCCACTTGACCGTCGACACGTAGTAGATGCGTCCTGCGGCCGTGCCACTGACCGTGGTCTTGAAGCCGCCCGGATAGGTGCCCGCCGCGACGTGGATGGTCGTGCTCGGCTGTGCGCCGCTCGCGGCCCGGGTGATGGTCTTGAACGGCGCCGCCGCCGTGCCCGGATTGGTGTCCGAACCGGTTGGCGAGACGTAGCGGTGGTAGGTCGTGGCCGGGGTCGGCGATGGTGCCGGTGCCGGTGCAGGAGCCGGTGCGGGCGCGGGCACGGGCGCGGGCGCGGGAGCCGGCGCCGGGGCTGGAGCAGGGGCCGGGGCTGGAGCAGGGGCCGGGGCTGGAGCAGGCGCCGGGGCTGGAGCCGGCGCCGGGGCTGGAGCCGGCGCTGGCGCTGGCGCGGTTCCCGTGTGCTGGTAGGCGCCGATGTCGAAGCCCACCGTCGCATTGCGCGCAACACCGTCGAGGTCGGTTGCCGGCGCATCCTGCGCCATGGCCTGTCCGACCGCCGGCGAGGTGTTGGCGATATGGTAGTCGCCCCCGCCCGCCTTCAGGTAGTTGATGAACTGCGGCTCGGCCGCGACCGTGGCGACCGCCCGCAAGCCATTGTTGAGCAAGAACGGATAGCTGCCGTTCCGGTAGATCAGGTTGAAGCCGTACACATTGTGCGTGCCCGTCAGGCCCGACTCCTGCACGCCATGCTTGACGTTGTCGTAAAGGATGTTGTTGGTCACGCGGGTGTAGTCGTTGGCCACGGCGCTCTGGTAGCCGTTGCCGCCGCTGACCAGCACCCCCGTGTAGGTGTTGAACACGGTGTTGTTGGACACGATCGCGCGGTTGGCGTCGCGCGCCAGCCGGATGCCGACGTTGCTGATGTTATAGACCAGGTTGTTGCTGACCTTTCCACCGGCGGAGTTGACGTAGATGCCCAGGAAATAGGCGCAGCCGGCCGGCCCGACGTCATGCACGATATTGCCAAGGACATCGTTGTGCGCGCCCTTGTAGTAGCTGTCCGATCCGATGCCGCCGCCCCCGCCCGCGCACGTCACGGTCTTGGCGATATGGTGGACATAGTTGCCCCTGATGGCGTTGAAGGAACCCGCCGTGTAGATGCCGTTGGCCCATTTTGTTCCGCTTTGTACGGCAGTGCCGTTCACCTCGAAATCGTCGATGTCGACATAGCTGCCGCGGTTGTCCCACGCGGTTGGGCTCGTCGAGCTCGCTGGAGGCACGATCTTGGCGCCGCGCTTGGTCGTCGACACATAGCGAATGCGGGCCTCGGCCGTGCCGCTTGTTAAAGTCTTGAATCCGCCGGCATAGGTGCCCGGCAATACCCTGATGGTGACGCCCGGATTGGCCACTTGCGAGGCCTTCAGGATGGTTTTAAATGGCGCAAGCTGCGTGCCGGCATTGGTGTCGGAGCCGGTGGCCGACACATAGATGTCGGCGGGCGCCACGAGACCGTTGTAGGCAATGGCCGCGAATTGCGGCGCCTGGTTTGCAGGCATTGGCTGTGCGTTATCTACCGCGCTGCCGCCGCATCCCGACAACAATACCGCTGCGCTGCTGCAAAGCAATGCGCCCGCACGTTTTTCGGCTGCAAAATTGGCAAACTTAATCATGAATAGTTCCTCGCTCTTTCGGGATGAATGAGCAAGGTTTGAGCTAAATCAAATGATTAGGTTCAACATTTTCGAAAATAAATTTTCTTGGTGCATTAATGACTACGTTCAATTATGCACTTCAGAAAATTATTTAAGCGGACTGATCAATTTATTCCGGGGCACCTCCCAAGTCTGACCACGTTTAGTTTAAAGCAAGCTATTTGCCATATGGATCCGTTCAATGACGGTGGATCCAGATTTATATCCCTCCAATATACTCAGCCCGCATAGCCGAGCTGGCGCTCCGCCCCATAACCATACGGATAGCCGTAGCCGCCCAGGCGCAGCGCGAGGTCATTGAACAACAGGCCCTGCGGCGAAATGCCGGCATGGTTGAGCCGCTTGATCGATTCGTTGATTTCGCCCTCGGTGGTCACGCCGGCGCGCGCGACGATGAACACGGCGCCCGCGTGCACCCCGATGATGAGCGCGTCGGCCACGGCCAGCAGCGGCGCCGAATCGACCAGCACCAGGTCGTAGTTGCCGCTCACCGTTTCGAGCAGGCTTTCGAGGTTCAGGTGCAGCAGCACCTCGGCGCGGTTTTGCGGCAGCCCCCCGGTCGGGATGAAATCGAGGTTGTCGGCCACGCCGCGGTGGATGATGTGTTCGAGCGGCAGCATGCCCGCGATCGCCTTCGACAGGCCCTGCTCGCGGCTCACCCCAAAATAGCGGTGCAGATTGCCGTTGCGAAGATCGGCGTCGATGAGAAGCACGCGCTTGCCGCTGGCCGCAATCACGGCCGCCAGGTTGGCCGACACGAACGATTTGCCCAGGTTGCCCGCCGGCCCGGTGAGCATGACGATGTTGTTCCTGAAGTGGGGCATCGAGTACTGCAGCGCCGCGCGGAAGCTGCGCAGGCTTTCGATCGCCACGTCCTCGGGCTTGACCAGCGCCAGCAGCGGCATGCGCCCCTCGTTGCGCCGGGCCTGGCGCACCAGCCGGTCCTGGTTGGCGCTGTGCGGGATCGAGGCGTAGACCACGCGCGCGCCGAGCATGCGTTCGATTTTTTCGGGGTCGTCGATGCCCCCGCTCATGGCCTGGCGCGCGAACGCGAGCAGCGCGCCGAGGAACACGCCCGACAGCGCGGCGAGCACGACGATGAGCGGGCGGTTCGGCTTGAGCGGCGTCTCGGGCGCCATCGGCGCGTCGATCAAGCGCACATTGCTCACGCGCCCCACCGAGATCAGGCGCAGTTGCTGCGCCGTGGTCGACAGCGCCGTATACAAGTCGGTGTTGACCTTGATTTCGCGCGTCAGGCGCGCCTCGTCCTGCTCGAGCACCGGCAAGGCCTTGATGCGCCGCGCCACGTCCTCGATGTCGGCCTCGGCCTCGAGCCGTTGCCGGTTCACGCCCTGGACGATCGGATGGTCGTTGGTGAAATGGGCCAGCAGCTCGCTTTTTTTCTGGATCAGCTCGATGCGCCGGGTGCGCGCCTCGGCCGCCTGCTGCAGGCTGATGCGGGCCTCCTCGCGCAGGTCGATGGTGCTGTGGGTGTTGCGGAACTGGTTGTAGCGCTCCTCGGACTGGTCGAGCTTTTGCTTGAGGATGGGCAGTTGCTGGTTCAGGAAGGCGAGCGATTTCTCGGCCTCCTCGGTCTTGCGCGCCAGGTTCTGGCGCATGTATTCGCGCCCGATCTCGGCCAGCACGCTGTTGACCCGCTGCGCGTCGGCGCCCTGCAGCTTGACCTCGATCACGCCCGACTGCTTGCCCTGCTCGGAAATGAGCAGGCCCCGCTGGATCGCCTCGATCGCGCCCAGGCGCGAGGTGCGGCGCAGGCGGAACTGGGCGCCCTCGTTGGCGGCGAGGCGGTCGACCTGCAATTCGACATTGCCGGCGCGGGTGCTCGCGCGCAGCAGGACCCCGACCTTGCCGTCGAGCTTGAAGCGGCCGCTGCTGTCGGTCACGCGGTAGCGGTCCTTGCCCAGCGCCGTGACCAGGAACACCCGGTTGTGCCAGGCCTCGGGCACCTCGAAGATCGAGACGTCGGCGCGCTCGGCCCCCCACACATAGCCGAAGTGGCCGAAGATGCCGGGCGTGGACAGGCGCGCCGTGCCGCGGCCGGCGAACCAGAAGCCGACAATCGGGAAATACTTGGGCTGCACGTCGATGTACAGGCGCAGGTTGTCGACCGCGTGCGAGATGACCATGCGCGAGCGCAGCAGTTCGATTTCGGCGATCGCCGCCTTTTTGGTCTCGAACAGCGCCGACGCCTCGCTGAGGATGTTTTTGGACGCGTTCGGGCTCTCCTCCTCGACGTGGATCACCATGTTGGCCTGGTACACGGGCTGGGCCACGAGCGCGTAGACCAGCGCGAGCAGCGTGACGAACACGGTCACGGAGGCGATCAGCCAGCGGTTCTCGAGCAGGATGTTGAACCACGCCTTGAGGTCGATCTCGTGCGCGCCCGGCGCCTGCTCGGGCGCGCGCGGCTCGACCAGGTGGCCGGACACGGGCAGGCCGTGCGGCAGGTGGGCGACAGGATGCTGGTTGGCGCGCTGGTTCATGGCAGTGTGGCTCCGGTTGGCTCCGCGGCCGCCAACGGGGGGCGCGGATGGGGCGCGCGGACCCGCAGGACCGGCCGCCCCGCTGTTGCGTTAAAAGTTCAGGGCCGGGCGACCCCGACCGCCGAGGTCAGCGCGCCCGGGAACAACATGCTCAGCTTGCGGTGCCAGTTGGCCAGCGGCGAGGCAGCCACATAGACCAGGTCGCGCGGATAGAGCTCGAACTGTTCGGCCATGGCGAGCGCGCCCGGGCGCCGCGCGTCGAGCTGGTAGACGCGCACCCCGTCGGGCCGCTTGCGCACGATGTAGACCTGGCGCGCGTCGCCCGTGAGCGGACTGATGCCGCCCGATTCGCCGAGCGCCTCGTTGAGCGTGAGGCGCCCGTTGTGCATGGTCAGCGCCTTCGGCGTGACCACCTCGCCCGAGACGAACACCTTGCCCTCGTCGCGCGAATGGACGCGCACGACGTCGCCGTGCAGCAGCATGATGTTGCCGGGGCTGACGCGCTTTTGCACCAGTTCGCGCATGTCGATGGTGTAGCGCCGGTCGCCACGGTCGAGCGCGATCTGGCTCTGGTCGGCCGTCGGCAGCAGGCCGCCGGCGCGGTTGATGGCCTCGAGCAAGGTCATGGGAATGTCGTTGATGGCCTGCAGGCCCGGGGTCTTGACCTCGCCGTCGACATAGATGCGCTTGCTGCGGTAGGCCTGCACCCGCAGCGTCACCTTGGGCTGGTTGATGTACTTGGACAGTTTGCCGGCGAGCAGTTGGCGCGCCTGCTCCTCGGTCAGGCCGGCCAGTTTGATGTCGCCGGCGAACGGGAACTGCACCCGCCCCTCGTGGTCGACCACGAAGCCGGCGGCCGGCAATCCGGCCACGCCGGGCTGGGCCAGCGCCTCGCCGGTGGCCGGCGGCGCGACCGCGCCGGCGAGCTCGGGGTGGTCCCAGACCACGATCGAGAGCACGTCGCCGCTGTCGATCGTGTACGGCGGCGGGTTGGGCACGACCAGATGGCCGATGTTCTGTTCGGAGCGCTTGGCGCGCTCAATTTTTTCGGCCCGGATGAGCTCGTCGGTGATGAGCTGCGTGGGCGGACCGGCGACCTCGGGGGCGCTGGCGGAGATGTCGACCGCGCCCACCGGATTACCCGAGGCGCAGGCCGCCAGGGCCAGCACCGCCGCCAGGGCGCACCAGCGGTGCGGCGCGGCGATGGCGCGTGCGGTGTTTGAAGTTGATAGTTTCATGGCGTCCACCCGGTTCGAACAGATCGTCGCAACGTCCAGCGAAGGGGCGTGTCACGGCCCTCCGACTGGCTGCCTGATCAGGGTAGTTGAGCCCAACGGGCCGGGGTTTGCCACACATCAAATGGGTAGGCGCCCCACCCCGGCGCGGCACAAGCGCAGGCCGGGGTTGCATTGCGGACGGGCACGAACGCGGCGAATTGAATCGACGCGGAAACCTGCTTAGGGCTCGTAAGACAATAAGTTGGATTTTTAGCGGCCGCAGCCGGATGCAATGCAAGGCGCCTGTCGCGCCGCAGTGCGAGCACTGCAAGCGGCCGGCAACGCCGCAGTGCGCCGGCTTCGGCCAGCTAAAAAGTCCAATTTATTGTGTTATGAGTCCTTAGCGCACTTCCTCGATCAGCGTGAGCGTCTCGTCGAAGCGCCAGACGCGGCGCAGCTCGATCACGTCGTAGCGACTGGAAATGTTTGATGGAAACGCGGAGTAGCGCGCGTTCACGCGCACGATGCGGATCACGGCCGCATCCATGTCGGCGCGCCCGGTCGAGCGCACCAGCGTGATGTCCTCGACGCTGCCGTCGCTGCGGATCGCCACGCTCACGAGCGCCTCGCCGGCGACCGGGTTTTGCGAGGACTGCCGGTAGTTGAGGGCGCCGTTGCGTTCGATCTTGTGGCGCCAGCTTTCGGCATACATGCGCAGCGACACGTCGCGTTCGCCGGCGCCGACGTAGGCGCGGCGCCCTCCGCGCTCGTCGTTGCCGCCCGCGCGCGGGGGCGCGCCGGTCAGGATGTCGAGCCCGCGCGGGAGCTGGCGCGCGCGGTTGGCGGCCGCGCTGCTGAAGAAATCGTTCGGCACCACCGCCTTGTTGCCCGACCCGTCCGGGCTGCCCAAGGGGCCGTCGCTGGCGGCGCGGCCGGCACCGCGGCCGGCGGCGGTGCCGCGCTCCTGCTCGCGCTGCGCGGCGAGCTGGTCGGCTTTTTGCTGCGCCGCCTTTTGCGCGGCCTGTTGCTGCGCGGCCTGCTCGGCCGCTTGCGCCAGCTTTTGCGCGGCCTCTTGCTGCGCAAGTTTTTGGGCGGCCTCTTGCTGCGCGAGTTTTTGGGCCGCCTCTTGCTGCGCGAGTTTTTGGGCCGCCTGTTGCGGCGCTTGTTGCGCCGCTTGTTGCGCCGCTTGTTGCGCCGCCTGTTGCGCCGCTTGTTGTTCGGCCAGTTGTTGGGCCGCCAACTGATCGGCCTTTTGCCGGGCCGCCGATTCGTCGGCCTGCTGCTTTGCCGCCAGTGCCTCGCGCTGTTGGCGCAGGGAGGCTTGGCGCGCCGCGTCTTCCACTGCCAGCTTGCGCGCGTCCGCCTCATGCGCGAGCTGGCGCTCCTTGCGTTGCTGCTCCTCGCGTTCTTGTTGCTCCGCCTGCACCCGCAGGCTCGTCTCCCGGCGCATCCGCTCGGCCTGCAGTTCGGCAGCTTGTTGCGCGGCGATCTGTTTCTCGGCGATCTGTTTCTCGGCGATCCGTTCGGCCGCCGCCTGCTCGGCCAGCTTGGTGTCGGCCTCGGCGCGCTCGATGGCAGCCTGCCGATCGCGCACTTCGCGCGCCTCTGTCTCGCGCTGTGCCTGCGCCGCGGCGAGCTGTTGCACGCGCTCCGCGTCGGCGGCCCGGGCCTCGAGCAACTTGCGTTCCTCTTCCTCGCGCAGCTTCGCTTGCGCCAAGTCCTCGGCGCGCGCCGCCTCGGCCCGTTCCTGCTCGTCGGCAACGGCACTGGCGGAGTCGGCCCCCTCGTCGGTGCCGAGCTGCGCATCCTGCGGATCGAGCGACTTCTCGAGCGCCTCTTCCGGCTGCGCCACCGGCACCACGAAATCGTCGTTGATCACCTCGTTTTGGGCGATCACGCGGGTCGACGGCTCGGCCAGTTCGTGGGCCTGCAACGGGGTGCTGACGCGCTTCGACTGGCGCGCCTTTTTCTTGCGCGCGGGCGGACGCGGCGGCGGCGCCGGCACCGGTTCGGGCTGCACGACGGGATCGACCAGGGTCATGCCCGGTGCGACCGGTGACGTCGGCGTCGGCTCCGGCGCGGGCAGAGCAAGTGGCGCAACGGGCGTGGGCAACGGCGCGGGCATCGGAACCGCGGCCGGCGTCGGCGCGGCCGCCTTGGCCGGATCCGGCGGCGTCGCCACATTGGCGATGCGCACGGTCAACGGCGGACTCGGATCGGGCACGCCCAGACCGGGGATGCCGAACTGCAAAATCAACAGGAAACCGTGGAACAGCAGCGACAACACGATCGCCACGACCAGGCGTCGTTTGACGGGATCGGGCGAAGGCGCGCGTTGCGTTTCGGTGGCAATACTCATGCGGCTTGACGGGTTCCGATTGCGTTCGCCACCGCAGGGTGGCGAGTTTGATTGGGCGTCAGCATATCGCGTTCTCATCTGCAAAGCGAGCACGATGGGCTTCAGGCAAGCAATCGCGGCAAAATGCCGTAAGATCCGGGCATGGATAATCTGAGCCACTCCGTGGTCGGCCTCGCTGCCGGCGAACTGATCCACCACAGCCTGCCGCAGGAAACCGACCCCGCCCTGCAGCGCGTGCGGCGCCGCCTGCTGCTGTCCTCCACCTGGGCGGCAAGCAATTTCCCCGACCTCGACCTGGTGTTGACGCCGCTGCTGCCCGCGCCGCTCGGCTACCTGCTGCACCACCGCGGCCACACGCACACCCTGCTCTACGCCGTGCCGCAGGCGATCTTGCTGTGCGCGCTCATCTGGCTGTGCTGGCCGGGCGCGCGGCGCCTGCTAGGGGGCAGCGCGGCCGCGCGCCGGGGCTTGTTGCTCAGCGTGGGCGCCGGCTTCCTGCTGCACCTCTTGATGGACTCACTCAATTCCTACGGCATCCATCCGTTCCACCCGGTCGACTCGCGCTGGTTCTACGGCGACATGGTGTTCATCATCGAGCCCCTGTTCTGGGTCGCGTTCGGGGTGCCGCTGGCCTTGCGCCTGCAAAACCGCTTCGTGAAATTCACCCTGCTGGCGTTGCTGACAGGCGCGCCGCTGCTGTTCGCCAGGCTCGGCTTCCTGCACCCGGTCTCGCTTGCGATCCTGCTGCTCGCCGCCGCGGCGGTGGCATGGGGCCAGTTGCGCGGCCAAGGCGGCGGGCGCGCCGTGCTGGCCGGCGCCTTCGGGATCGCGCTGGGATTCATCGCGCTCCAGGGGGGCACCACGGGCGAGGCCAGGCGGCAGCTCGCGCAGGCCCTGCATGCGGTCGAGGCTGGCAGCCGCGTGGCCGACTCGGCGTTGTCAGCCTTCCCCAGCAATCCCTTGTGCTGGCGCTTCGCCTCGATCCAGAGCGACGAGGCGGCGGGCAGCTATACGCTGAGCGAGGGTGTGCTTAGCATTGCGCCGGCGCTGCTGCCGGCCGCCGCCTGCCCGGGCGGCTTCGGCCGCGCGCCGCTGGGCCCCGACGCCAATGTGGCTGTCGCCTTTGCCAAGCACCATCACGGTTCCCTGCGGGCGCTGCGCGCGCTCAGGAACACGAACTGCCATGCCGACGCCTGGCTGCGCTTCGCGCGCATCCCGCGCGTCGAGGGCGACACCGCATGGGACTCGCGCTTCGGCGCGGGTGGCGACGGCAATTTTTCGACCATCCGGCTGGACCGCTTCAAAGACCAGCCCTGCCCGCGCAACGTGCCGCAATGGGAGCACCCGCGCGCCGACCTGCTCACGGCGCCTTGACCGGCGGCGCCGGCAACATCAGGCGGCGTCGATCTCCTGGTACAGGGCCAACAGTTCGAGGCTCAGCTTGTGGCGCGCATCGAGATGGATCATCGGCAGGTTGCGGTCGTGCGACTCGCGGATCCGGATCGAACTCGACAGCTTGCTCGCCAGCACCGGCAAGCCCTCCTCGATCAATTCGTCGACCAGGCGCTGGGGCAGGTTCGCGCGCGGCTGGAACTGGTTGACCACGATGCCCTCGATTTCGAGCGCGGGGTTGTGGTCGGCCTTGATCTCGGCGATATTGTTCATCACTGTATACAGAGCCTGGCGCGAAAAATCGTCGCAGTCGAATGGGATCAGGCAGCGGTCGGCGGCGATCAGCGCCGATTGCGTGAAGAAATTATAGGCCGGCGGGGTGTCGACGAAGATCTCGTCGAAGTCGTCCGACAGCTCATTGAGCGTGTCGCGCAGCTTGTAGATCTTGTGGCGCGATTCGAGCTTCGATTGCAGCTCGCCGATCTCGGGATGGGCCACCATGATCGACAGGTTCTCGAACGGCGTCGGGTGCACATAGCTTGACGACGGCTTGGCGAAGATGGCAAAGCTGAGCATCTGCTCGAAATACGCCGCCATGGTCGGCGCGACCTCGGCGGCCTGGGCGCCGAGCAGGTAGCGGCTCGAATTGCATTGCGGGTCGAGGTCGATCAGGAGGGTGCGCTTGCCCTGCTGGGCGGCGATGGCGGCAAGATTGACGGCGATGGTCGATTTTCCGACGCCGCCTTTTTGGTTGAAGATCACGCGTTTCATGGCATTCCGGGGAGTTGGCAGATAGGCCACTATAGCAGAATGCTGCGACGCAACAAGAAAAGCATGTGCTTGCTTGCCCGGGTTCAAGCTGGCACGGCCGCCGGCATGGCCCTTTCCGTGTGGCGCCGCCCGTTGAGCAGGACCCCGACGACCGTGTTGCGGACGAAGAAATGATAGCTGCCCAGGCAGGCGAGCGTCGTGAGCGCGATGTTGATCCCCATCTTGGCGGGCGCGCCTAGCGCAGCGTTGTAGAGCAATACGCCAAAACCGATGGTCCCTACCATGTGCACCAGGAAAACCCAGTACGAACTTTCCGAGACATAGCGCAGCAGGCGGTTCTGGCGGGGCAGATAGCGCAGGAACAGGCCGATCATGCCGAAACTGAGCAGCCAGCCCGCCAGGTTGTAGTTGAACGCCATCAACGCGTCCATATAGGGAAACCGGCCCGGATCGACGGCGAACATACTGAACAACTTGAGCGAAAAGAAGAACACGATGCCGCCGGCCGCCGTATACCACCAACATTGCTTGGAATAATGCGGCAACAGCGTTTCCTGGTGACGATGAAGGGTCCATCCGAACACAAAGAACAGCCCGTTGTGGAGCAGTTCGGGCGGGTTCGGAATGAAAGAGCCGTCGAGCACGAGCATGCCGCCCGGATAGGCCGCGCCGATGAGCGCCAGCGGCGCCGTGAGCACGAAGACGCCCCACCAGCTGCGCGCCGAACCATGCATGGCGGCATCGAAGGCGTCCTTGAACCAGGCTGGCATCCGCTGCGCGGCGCCGCCGATCAAAGCGCTGAGCAGGCAAAACAGGAACAGGTAATACAGGAACCACATGTGCATGGTGTGCGGCGTGCCGTTGCCAAAGCCGTGTTTCGGCAGCAGGGAGGGATCGAACCCGATGGTCCCGCGCGCCATCAGGTGATTGAAGGCGATCACGAGCGCGCCCATCATGACGAGCAGCACCGGCCAGAAAATCACAAAGGGCAAAGCGATCCTGCGCACGCGGTTTTTCACCATGCCGCCAAGGCCGCGGCGCTCGACCAGCAAGGCGACGAAGTAGCCCGCCAGGATGAAAAAGACCGGCATCCTGAACGCGTGGATCGAGATCATGAGCAGGCCGGCCACCGGCGACGTGTCGGCGTCGCGCCAGGGCAGGGGCGATTGCGCCACGTGGTTGACTGCCACGTGCAGGACAATACCGAGCCACATCATCACTGCGCGCAGATTGTCGAGTGCGTGGAGACGGCCGGCTTGATTCATCGGTTTTTACTTTTCGATCTGCGGAACCGGCGGGCGGTCACTCTTCAAGACGTTTGATACGCGCAAGGAATGCGTCGCTGACGGGATGGTACGGGTTGGCCGCGCGGAACTTGGTCCATTCCTCAAGTGCACGCCTGTGCTCGCCCGACTCGATCAAGCCATCAATCGTGACAAGCCATTGGTTTGCGGGTCCGTTCGCGGGCGGGGAAGCAACGGCTGACGGCTGGAGCGAAGGCTTGGTGGCGGCCTCGCCTTTCTTGTCCCAATCATACGAGGGTGGCATTGCCGCATCCCGTGGCCGGCGCGCAGCAGGTTCTTGGCGCGAAAACTCCCTGACCGGCGATGCGGCTTCGGCGTCCGAGCGCCGCACGCGCGATCCCGTCACCTCGACCCGCGCTGCACTTGGCGGCGGTGGGGCGGCCGCGACCTCCTGGACCGGGGCCGGCGGCGGCGGGGCCGGCGCTGGCGAAGGCATGGGTGCCGGCGCTGGCGAAGGCATGGGTGCCGGCATTGGCACCGGCATTGGTTCCAACACTGGCACTGGCACTGGCGCCGGCGCCGCAGCCTTGGGCACCGGCGGGCGCGCGGACGCGGACGGGCGCGCGGCGACGACGCTGCGCTCTTTCGGTGCGGCGCGCGGCACCGATGGCGCCGCCTCGACCGAGGCAGGCGCGCCGACGGCCGCATCGGCAAGCGGCGGCGCCGGCGGCGCGGCGACCTCGACCGGCTCCTGCCCGAACGCCTGCTCGGTCGCCGCCTGCTCGGTCGCCGCCTGCCGCGCCAGGTCGCCCTCCCATTGGCGCACCCCGACCACGGCGAAGAGCACGCTCGCGGCGAGCGCGACCGGCACGCGCCAGCGCGCGCTGAACGACTTGGTCAGCCTCGGCTGAACTTGCTCGCCGGGATCGTTTGCCGCCGGCGCGCCGCGCGCGTCCCCGGCCAGCCCGGCCATCACGCGCTGCAGGATCGCGTCGTCGAGCGCGGCCGGCGACTGCGGCTGCGGCATCGACTTGAGCTCGTGGGAAAGCGCGTGCTCCCCCTTGAGGAAGGCGTCGAACTCGGCGTCGTCGATCCATTGCTTGTCGCTCATGGACGCCCCCCCTGCGCCAGTTGCGCCGGCGACAGGCACTGCCGCATCTTGTGCATGGCGTAACGCAAACGGCTTTTCACCGTCTCGGCCGGCGCGCCGACCACGAGCGAGATCTCATCCAGGCTCATGCCATCGAATTGTTGCAGAATCAGGGCCTCCTTTTGTTCGCTGGGCAGCGATGCGAGCGCGGCGTGAAGGCCGGCGATCTGTTGCTTGCCCTCAAGCCTGGCCTCGGGTGTCGGCACATCTTGCGCCGCATCGGCATAGGCGTCAAACACGTCCTGTCCGGCAACATCGACGCCCATGTCGGTGGCCAACACCAGTTGGTGCTGGCGCAACACGTCCAACAGGCGGTTGCGGGCGATCTGGTAAAGGAAGGTGCGGAACTTGGCGTCGGGCCGGTAGCGCGCGCGCGCCTGGTGCAGATTGCCCCAGCTATCCTGGACGATCTCGTCGACCCATTCGGCGCGCGGCGAGCGCCACGCGACGAAGCGGTACAAGCCGCCGCTGTGGCGAGCGTACAGTTCTTTAAAGGCGAGCAAGTCCCCTTCGCCGTAGCGCAGCATCAACAGTTCATCGGGAATATGGGAGAGCATCTCGGCCAATTGTAGGGCGTCCCGCGCCATGCCGCAATAGCCGGGAATGACATTTTACCAACTGAAACATTTGGCCAGGGGCGCAGCAGCCGGGGGAAGCCGTCACGTTGACCGCCGAAGCCTACGGGTTGTCGTTCTGGCGCTTGGGAAAGCCTATGCTTTCGTGGTATAAAGCGGGCCAGACTCGTTTTATGACATATTTAGATGAACCGTGGATTCTACACAATCATGGCAGCGCAGTTTTTCTCCTCGCTGGCAGATAACGCCCTGTTGTTCGTAGCAATCGACATGCTCATCCGGATGGGCAGCTCGGAATTCCTGTCGCCGATGCTCAAGCAATCGTTCGTCGTGTTTTACATCCTGCTGGCCGCGTTCGTCGGCGCCTTCGCCGACTCGATGCCCAAGGGGCGGGTCATGTTCGTCGCCAACCTGATCAAGATCACCGGCTGCGGCATGCTGTTCGTCGGCGTCCCCCCCCTGCTCGCCTATGGCTTGGTCGGCTTCGGCGCGGCCGTGTATTCGCCCGCCAAGTACGGCATCCTGACCGAATTGCTGCCGCCCGAAAAGCTGGTGCCGGCCAATGCCTGGATCGAGGGCCTGACCGTGATGTCGATCATCCTCGGCACCGTCATGGGCGGCGCCATGGTCAGCGACCAGGCCTCGGCGCTCCTGCTCGGGCTGGACGCGCCATTCGTGACGACGGGCATCGAAACGCCGACCCAGGCCGCGCTCAGCGTCACCATGGGCATCTACGCGCTGGCGTCGATCTTCAATCTGTTCATTCCCGACACCGGTGCGCGCTATCCGAACCAGAAGCACAGCCCGAGCAAACTGATCGCCGAGTTCGCCGAATGCGTCAGCGTCCTGTGGCGCGACAAGCTCGGCCAGATTTCGCTGGCGGTCACAACCCTGTTCTGGGGCGCGGGCGCGACCTTGCAGTTCATCGTCCTCAAGTGGGCCGAAAAGACGCTCAAGATTCCGTTCGACAGCGCCACCGGCCTGCTCGGCGTGGTCGCGATCGGCATGGCGCTCGGCGCGATCTTGTCGGCGCGCCTGATCACGCTCAAAAATTCGCTGACGGTGCTGCCGCTGGGCATCGTTATGGGGCTCATCGTGGCAGTCATGCCGTGGGTCACCTCGGTGCACGTGGCCTATCCCCTGCTGATCATCATCGGCGGGGTGTCGGGCTTCTTCGTGGTGCCGATGAACGCCCTGCTCCAGCATCGCGGCCACATACTCATGAGCGCGGGCCACTCGATCGCGGTGCAGAACTTCAATGAGAACCTGTCGATCCTGACCATGCTGGCCGTCTACGCCCTCATGCTCACGCTCAACATGAACCTCGATGTGATCATCGTGCTGTTCGGCATGTCGATCGCCGGCATCATGTACATGATCATACGCAAGCACGCGGCCAACCAGCGCGAGGTCAATTCGCTCGCGCTGATCGCGTAGCGGCGGAGCCACTTCGGGCGGGTCTTGCCGACGCGGTGGTCAGAAATCGCGCGCGAGCGCCTGAAGGAAGAGCTCGAGGCGTGGTTCCGGACCGGGACCGAGGTTCCGGTTCTGGCCGTCCCGCTCGACGAAGCGGAGCACGGTGCCGGGGCCCAACGAGGCCTGGCCGAGCACGAAAAAGCGCACGGCGTCGCGGCCTTCCTCGATGATGGCCGCCGAGAAGAAAGGCGCGATGACCATCTCGCCCGACTGGATCGCCTTTATCGAGTCCGAAAAGGACTGGCCGGAACCGCCCGTCGGCTTCGGCTGCGGATATTCAAGCACCAGGCAGCGGCGCGTCGCGTCGAGTGCGACCTGGTGGAGCCGGTACTTGCCGGCGTCGATGTCGAGGCCGCGGATCGCCCTGCCCACACACGCGGCGAAATAGAAAACCTTGCCGACGTTCGCGGGATCGGACGCCACCATCGCGAGCAACTCGGGCATCTTATGATGCGTATGATGGGGGAAAATCTGATAGGCGACGTCGTAGGATAGCTGCTCCAACGACACGCGCGGTTTCTTGAACCAGTCGAAAATTCCCATGCTCGCGTTCCAAACCTAGTTGTGAGGTGCAGATGATACTGGTTTTGAGCCACGGGAACATGATCGGCGAAACGTTTGGCAGCGCGCCAACACTGTCGCATTGATTAATCAATCAGCTGTTCGTGACGATAACCTCGGGATTTTTTGAGGAAGCTGGCTGCGCGCGCTAGTTCGAGGCTGACTTGACAAAGTACATGTCGAGCAAGCCCTTGCCCTTGGCGTTGACCTTGCCCCGGTACTCGCAATCGAAGTCGTCGCGGACCTGGTCGTAGGTGTAGGCCGAGATGTTGACCTTACCGATCTGGCCCGACATCTCCATGCGGCACGCGACATTGACGGTGTCGCCCCAGACGTCGAAGGCGAACTTGCGCTTGCCGACGACGCCCGAGATGACCGGCCCCGTGTGGATGCCGACGCGCAGGGGCCACTTGAACGGAGCGTCGACGTTGCGCTCGTTGAGGAACTGGTGCATGCGCAAGCCCGCGCGCACGCAGCGCGACGCATGGTCGGCGCACGGCCTGGGCAGGCCCGCCGCCGCCATGTAGGCGTCGCCGATGGTCTTGATTTTCTCGACGCCGAGCTCGTCGCAGATGTCGTCGAACGCAGCGAAAATCTCGTTGAGCTCCGACACCATGTAGCTTGCCGGCATGGTGGCCGCGATGTGTGTGAAGCCGCTGAAGTCGGTGAACAGGATCGACGCCGACTCGTGCCGCACGGGCAGCACCTGGCCCGAGGATGACAACTCATCGGCGATTTCGATCGGGAAGATGTTGTACAGCAGATTCTGCACACGCAGGTTCGATTGTTCCGACAATTCGATCTGGGCACGCAGCGCGTCGTGCGTCGCCTTGAGCGCAAGCTGGCTGCGCACGCGCGCGAGCACGATCGAACGGCTGATCGGCTTGGTCAGGTAGTCGACGGCGCCGAGCGCCAGGCCGATCTCCTCGTTCTGCATGCCGGTCGCCGCCGTCAGGAATATCACCGGGATGTCTTTGCACTCCGGCATGGCCTTGAGCTGCCGGCAAACCTCGTACCCATCCATCCCCGGCATCATTATGTCGAGCAAGATCAGGTCGGGCGGCGTGGTTTTGGCGATGTCGAGCCCTTCCGCGCCCGAGGCGGCCAGCTTGACCGTGTAATACGGCCCCAGCAGGTCGCGCATCAGCGTCAAATTATGCTTCGTGTCATCGACCACGAGGATGACAGAAGACGCCGTCAAATTTGTCACCTCTGCCATGCCTATCCTCTGGTTCAATTTGTTGCACACAGCATTTGTGAGCGGAAGTCCCCCGATAATTATAATCGTGTTGCATCTATGCAAGTGTGAATTATCTGGACTTGCTAGCGCTTCTTTTTTGTCATCAAGCCGTCATATTCCGGTCATATATTGACGCCATAAAAACAAAAAAGGAGATGGCAGTATGATCGGCAGACTACTTGGAGGCATCAACAATTTCCGCGCCGGGCGGGCATGCGAGAATTCCCGCCACCGGCGCGCAATGTCGGACATCCCCCCACCTTGTGCGCGTGCTCGAAACGCACGGCGCGACACGAATTCAAAGGCATCCCATCGGATGCCTTTTTTTTCGCCCGCGCGACCGAGGGCCACTTCTGCCGCCGCCACTTCGGCGGCAACATCCCACACACCGAAGCGGGCGCCACGCGCCCGGGCATGGACCAGGCGCTCGCCAACCGCCTGGTCATGGCGCGCAGGTTCGACGGATTGCCGGCGGCCGGGACCGGACTGCCTCGCTTGTTTGCGCTTGATCGCATGCTGCGCATGCCGGGCGGATATGCTTACTCGATAGCAACGGGGCAAGTCGGTTTCCGGCGCATCGACCCGAGCGGCGCCGAACAGGGCAAGCCCCACTTCCCGCGCGCGCTGGCGCCCGTCGCGCTGCTCGAGGCCGGACTGATCCCGCTTGAAGAGTACTGCGTAGTGCACAAAAAAGCCCATGCAAACGACAGCGGATGCGGTGCCGGCAGCACAGCATGGTGCGGCGCGGGCGACGCCGGCGGCGGGTGCGGTGGCGACTGATTTTCGACAACTTCTAAACGGACGGGAGACACAAGTGAACAACTTCGATGCACAGAAGCATTCAAGCGCGGCACAACGGGTATGGGCCGTGCGTATCGCGGCGGCACTATTCGGCGTGTGCGCGCTGGCCGCCCTCGCCCCGCTGGTCTGGGGCGCGGTGGCTGGCGGACTCGGGCTGCTCGCGCTGGCACTCATCGGCGCGGCCGGGGTGGGCTTGTTCCAGACTTTGCCGCTGCTGGGGCAGAAGCTCGAAAACCGGGTGCTGGCGGCGCGCAAGGCCGAAGCGCGCGCCAACCCGATCGACCAGTTGCAGAACTTTCTGCTGCAAAAGCGCCAGCGCGTGGTGTCATTCAAGCAGGCGGTGGTCGGGATCGGCGCCCAGATCAAGAGCATGGGCGACATGATCGAAGAGCGCAAACGCCAAAAACCGGGCTACGACGCCTCGCGCCAGGAGAACGCGCTCAAGGCCATGAAGGAAGCGCACGCGCTCTTGGTCGCCAAGCACAAAAACGCCGAATTGGCCCTGATGCAACTCAATGATGTCGTGGAGGACAAGAAGTTCGAATGGAAGTTCGGCCAGGCCGGCCAGGCGGCGCTCCAGAACCTGAACGCCACCAGCGGCCAGGAACTGCTCAACCAGATGCTCGCCGACGAGGCCTTCGACAGCGTGCGCGACAATTTCAACCAGGTGTTCTCGGAACTTGAAATGGAGGCGGAGAAACTAAGCAGCGCAAAGGAGCTGTCGTTCGACGACGGCTTGTCGATCGACCTGGCGTCGATCCGGATCGCAAGCTACGACCAAGCAAGGAGGTAGAACATGTTTTGGAGAGTCATACGCTGGGGCGGCACGGTGATCGTCATGCTCTTGGTGCTCGCGGCGATATTCGCCGCCCCCCGTCCCGACGACAGCGCGCCGGTCCGGCACGACGACCCGGCCCAGCAGTCAAGCAAGAACTTCAACCTGTAAGCCTGACAACAAAAAAAGGAAAAACACCATGAAAAACCACTTGCTGATTGGACTGATCTGCGCCCTGGCCATCCCGGCGGCGCACGCGGCCAGAATGGACGGCGCGCCGCCGGCCGCTTGCGACGGCCTGAAAGTGGCGACCGGGCCGGCCGGAAAAGGCTACTCGAAACTGTTCGCCGACATGCTCAGGGTGTCGAAACATGCGATGCCGCTGTGCGAGGTGCATACCGATGGCGGACTCGACAACCTGACCACGCTGTCGGTCAAAAAGGCCGACGTCGGCATCGTGCCGATCGACGCGCTGACCAAAATGGCCGAAGGCGATGCCAGCGTCGCCGGCCTGCTGGTCGTCGCTTCGCTCAACAGCAACTACCTGCACATCGTCACCTCCGCCAATGGCTTCAGCCTCGAAGGGCCGAAAAAATTCGGTGTGCTCAAGGGTGATACGCGGACCTTCCGCATCGCGAAAATGTCGGAGTTGCGCGGCGCCCCGGTCGCCCTGGTCGGTTCGGCCCAGTTGATGGTGCGCCAGCTCGACAAGGTGCTCGGCTACAACATGCGCTACATCGACGTCGACAGCGACGAGGCCGCGTTCAAAAAAGTGCTCGCGGGCCATGCCTACGCGGCCTTCACGATCGCCGGCTGGCCGCACGGACAGGTCAGCCGCCTGACGCAGGGCAGCGGGTTGACCCTGGCCAACTTCGACGTGCCGATCAGCAGCCCCTACAGCGTGCGCCCGTTCAGCTACAAGAACATCGGCGTCTACAACGTGCAGGCGCTGGCCGTGCAAAACGTGCTCGTGACGCGCCCTTTCAGCGGCAGCAAGACCGGCGAGGTCGCCGCGCTCAGGCAGATGCTCGAGCGCGAACTGCCCGAACTGAAGGATGGCGACTACGAACCGGGCTGGAACGAAATCAATTCCTTCGACAGGGAGGTCAAGTGGGCGCGCTTCGCCCGTGTTGCCCCAAAGAGGAAATAGGCGTCAACGGGGGCCGGCCGCGTCTTTCATCCTTGAGCAGAAAGCCCGCCCGTCGCGGGCTTTTTTCCGGCTCGATGTTCAAGCACTGCGCGCCGTGCTACTCTCTGCGGCATTACTTTCTAGGAATAAACAATGACCGTATTTAAGCAAGCCGTATTGACAACCGCCCTGGCCCTCTGCGCGCAAGGCGCGGCCGCGGTCACGCTGGTCCAGGCCGGATCCCTGCTCGACCGTCCGGGCCAGCCCCCGCGCGGCGCCTCGACCATCGTCGTCGACGGCGGCACCATCAGCGCCGTGCTCGACGGTTTCGTCGGCGCCGACAAGTATCCAGGCGCGACGGTGATCGACTTGCGCCAGAAGTTCGTGCTGCCCGGCCTGATCGACAGCCATGTGCACCTCACCACCGACCGCGCCGGCGCCGAACAGAGCGCCGCCGCGATGAGCACCAACCCGGCCGACTGGGCCTACGAGGCGGGCATGAACGCCAACAAGACCTTGCAGGCCGGCTTCACCACGGTGCGCAACCTTGGCGACGGCAGCGACGGCTTCACGCTGTCGCTGCGCGACGCCATCGCCAAAGGTTGGGTCCAGGGACCGCGCATCCTCGACGCCGGCACCCCGATCTCGGCGACCGCCGGCCACATGGACGGGCGCAACGGCGCCGCCGACTGGGTGCGCAAGGAGTCCGACGTCACCAATGTCTGCGACAGCGTCGAAAGTTGCCGGCGCGCGGTGCGGCTGCAGGTCGGGCGCGGCGCCGACGTGATCAAGATGGCGACCACGGGCGGCGTCAACAGCAAAATCGGCGTCGGCCTCGGCAAGCAAATGTTCGACGACGAGATCAAGGCGGTGATCGACACGGCCCACATGTACGGCAAAAAGGTCGCCGTGCACGCCCACGGCAACGACGGGGTCGACGCCGCGCTGGCCGCCGGGGCCGACTCGATCGAGCACGGCACCATGCTCGACGAGGCCAGCGTCAAACTGTTCCTCAAGTCCGGCGCCTACTATGTGCCGACGCTCTCGACCGTGCTCGGTTACCGCGCGCGCCTGGCCAAGGATCCCAACGCCTACCGGCCCGACGTGCTCAAGAAGATACAGTGGCGCCTGGGCGTGACCGGCAAGTCGCTCAAGCTGGCGCACGCGCGCGGGGTCAAGATCGCCTTCGGCACGGACGCGGGCGTTTCCAAGCACGGCGACAACGCCAAGGAGTTTGCGATGATGGTCGAATTCGGCATGACGCCAGCCGAGGCGATCAAGGCGGCCACCGTCAACGCCGCCGACCTGCTCGGCATTTCGGCCATCGCCGGCTCGATCGAGGCCGGCAAGAGCGCCGACATCATCGCCGTCGCGGGCAGTCCCCTGCAAGACGTCGGCCAACTCGGCATTGTCGGCTTTGTAATGACGCAGGGCAAGGTCGTCAAGCAATAGGCGCCGGCCCGCGCCGCGCAGGCCCGCCGAGCGCGGGCTTGTTGATGTTCGCGCGACGGGCCATCCATTTTTGCATCACCATCGGCCTTGCTATTCAGAAATGCATAGCGGGCGGCGGGCCGGAAAACGCCGGCAAGGTGCGCGGGCGCATGGTGCGTTCGAGCGCGCGGCGGCTGGCAAGCCGTCGATGACGTCCTATTTGGCGGGAACCGTGTACGAGTTCACTTCGGCGATCACCGCTTTGATGATGGCCTCGCCGCGCGATAGAAACGCCCGATCCCTGACCCGGATATGCCCGCCGCTGGTCTCCGAGACGGAGAAATAGGCCAGGCAGGTCATCCCTTCCGGTATTTCATGGGCAAGCGCCACGATGCCCTCCCCGGCAAAACGCAGCCCGATACCCGAGCATGAAAAAAATACGGGACGCTTCCAACCGTCGAGCAGACCGCGAAACTCGAATTGGGGACGCCACGAGCCGGGATCGTCGAGCGTGGCGGTCCCGAATCCGGGGCCCGGCCAATCGGCGACGGGATAGACGACAAGCTCCGGATGGCCCTGCAAGCGGTGCGGCTTCGCGGATGTCCACTTGTCCGGCTCGGCGCCGGGCTTGGCGGACGAAGGCGGGACGAAATAGCCAAAAAACTCCACCATGGGATCGGAAGGCCGGGCGTTGTGGCCGGCAACCGCGTCTGTCGCGCGCGCGCGCTGGCGTTCCCAGGCTTGCTGGCTCATCAATTTTCCATCTGCGGCGCCATGCCAAAAAAATTGCAGATTGATGCCGGCCACCTTGCACTGCTCGTCGGGCGGCCCGGCCGCGCCCACCGACATTGGCACGGCGACTTGCGTGCCGGCCACGGTGTCATAAAGGCGTGACGCGCCAACGGCGCCCGCGGACGCTTCCCGCCCCTTTTGCTCGGCCAAATCATTGCAGATGGTGCTTCGCGGCGCAGGCACGGTCTTCGGCTTGCAAGCGGCCAGCGCGATGGCGAGCGATACGGGCACGAACAAGGCCGCCAATCTACGGCGCATACTTCTTTTCGATGCGCGCCAGGCTGCCGTCTTTTTCCATGCTCTTCAGTCCGGCGCTCATTGCCGCAAGCGGAAGCGCGTGATCGCGCCCTTTCGAAAAAGCCATATAGGTGGGACTGTCGCTGGCAAAGACGAGCGGCTGCAATTCGAGCTTTTCCCCCAGGCCCAGGCGCTTGATCTCCCAGGCGCCGGCCAAGCCGTTGACCACGATGAAGTCGGCGCGCCCGGCGTCGAGCATGCGCACGGTCTGGGTCACGCTCGCGCCGGTTTGCAGCGACACACCGAGCCGGTCGGTGATCGCCGGCGGATAGAAAAATCCCACCGTCAGGCCCAGGTTGCGCCCGTCAAGATCGGACAATTTGCGCAATGTAACCTTGCCGCCCTTGCGTCCATAGAAACGATAGCGAACCGAGTTGCGGTAGCCGGGGCTCCAGGCCAGGTAGCGGTTGCGATCGCCGCTGCGGCTGATGGTGGTGGTGAAGTCGGCCTCGCCGCGCTCGAGCATGGCTAGCGCGCGCTTCCACGGCACCACGCGCAGCGCGACCGTGTAGCCGCCGCGGCGCAACGCTTCGCGCGCGATTTCGACATCGATGCCCTCTCCCGTCGGGTCGCCGGGCGGGTTGACGTAAGGTGGATATGGGGCATTGACGAGCAACAGCGGCGCGCCTTCGGCCGGGGAATGCGCATGGGCCGCAGTGGCGGCGCAGCCAAGTACCAGCACGCCAGGCAGTGCCATCTTGCTCAAAAATCGCATCAACTTCATTTGCCGCCCCGTCCGCCACTTGTTTTTGATTGTTGCACCTGCCGGGTGTGGTGTCAAACGTCAAAGGAAGCAGGACACGGTAAATTCCC
>NZ_PXWF02000156.1 GCF_003011895.2 Massilia glaciei
CCCTTTTCATTTCGTGCCCGGACAGCGCCTACAAATTGCGCGTATCGAAGGTGTTGCAACCTTCGACCTTGCCGTTCTCGAGCCCCTTGCTGAACCAGCGCGCGCGCTGTTCGGAGGTGCCGTGGGTGAACGAGTCGGGCACGACAGCGCCGCCGCCCTGGCGCTGCAGAGCGTCGTCGCCGATCGCCGTGGCCGCCTTGAGCGCGGCCTCGACGTCGCCGCCCTCGAGGATCTGGCGTTTTTGGTTGGTGTGGAAGGCCCACACGCCCGCGTAGCAGTCGGCCTGCAATTCCATGCGCACCGACATCGCGTTGACCTGCGATTCCGAGCCCTGGCGCCGCACCTCTTGCATTTTTTGCGAGGTGCCCATCAGATGCTGGACGTGGTGGCCGACCTCGTGCGCGATCACATACGCCTGCGCGAAATCGCCAGCCACGTTGAAGCGCTCCTTCATGAGGCGGAAGAAGGACAGGTCGATGTAGACCTTCTGGTCGCCGGGGCAGTAGAACGGGCCGCTCGCGCTTTGCCCGGTGCCGCAGGCGGTCGGCGTGCGGTCGCTGAACAGGGTCAGCGTCGGCGGCTGGTAGGTCGCCCCCTGCGCGCGGAACAAGGCGCCCCAGGCGTCCTCGGTGTCGGCCAGCACGGTCTTGACGAACTTGGAGTCGCGGTCGTTGATCGGCGGTCCGGCCGGGCCCTGCTGCTGCTCCCCGGCGCCACCGCCGCCGATCACCTCGAGCACCGTGGACGGGCTCACGCCGAAAATGTAGGAGCCGACGAGCGCGATGACGATCGTGCCGATCCCTATCGACTTGCCGCCGAACCCGCCGCCGCCGCTACCGCGGCGGTCCTCCACATTGTCGCTTTCGCGTCCGCCTTCCCATTTCATATTCTTCTCCACGCACATTTGCCAATCGAATAAGAACTGTACCCGGAAAGAGGAATCTTTGGCGCAATATACGTGCGGCGGGAAAACTGTTGCGCGCACGCCCGGGAAGCGTCAGAGGCTGAGAGTTTTTCGGACGTGCCCGGGCAGCGCGCCAGACGGCGGCCGATCGCGGCGCAAAGCACAGCCATAGCCCTGGCCATGGCGAGCGTTTGCAACGACGAGCGGGCGCGTTCCGGCGTACTGAAAGGGCACGCCCGAAAGACTCCCAGCCTCTCAGGCCTTGCGCGTGGCCCCCGTGAGGCCGGCGAACAGTTCCATCGGCATCGGGAACACGATCGTGGCCGTCTTGTCGCCGGCGATCATGCTCAGTGTTTGCATATAACGCAGCTGCATCGCGCCGTCCTGCTGCGCCAGCACGTGGGCCGCCTGCATCAGTTTTTCGGACGCCTGCATCTCGCCCTCGGCATGGATGACCTTGGCCCGGCGCTCGCGTTCGGCCTCGGCCTGGCGCGCGATCGCGCGCACCATCGACTCGTCGAGGTCGACGTGCTTGATCTCGACATTGGCGACCTTGATGCCCCAGGCGGCGGTCTGCGCGTCGAGCACGTTCTGGATGTCGATGTTGAGCCGTTCGCGTTCGGCGAGCATGTCGTCGAGCTCGTGCTTGCCGAGCACCGCGCGCAGGGTCGTCTGCGCCAGCTGGCTGGTCGCCTCCATGAAGTTTTCGACCTGGATGATGGCGAGCTCCGGATCGACGACGCGGAAATACAGCACCGCGTTGACCTTGACCGAGACGTTGTCGCGCGAGATCACGTCCTGCTTGGGCACGTCGAGCACGATGGTGCGCAAGTCGACCCGCACCATCTGCTGGAGCACGGGAATGAGGCTGATCAGGCCCGGCCCCTTGACCGCCCAAAAGCGGCCGAGTTGGAACACGACCCCGCGCTCGTACTCGCGCAGGACGCGGATCGCCGAGGCGAGCAACAAAAGCACGATGAACACCAGGGTGCCGAGGCCGAAACCGAAGTCGAACAACATGTCATTCTCCTTTATCGGGGTCGATGGGGGTTACCTGGAGCAGATGCCCGGTACGCGCGACGATGCGCACCGTCTGCCCGCGGCGCAGGGTGAGGTCGCTCGAGACGCGCCAGATTTCGCCGGCGACCTCGGCCCAGCCTTCGCGCCCGCTGCTGTCGAGCACTGTCGCGCTGGCGCCGAGCATCTGCCCTGCGCCGCTGACGGCGCCCAGGCGGCGCGTGCGCAAGGCCACCCCGGCGGTGCCGGCGACGACGGCGAAGCTGACCAGCGCGAGCGCACCGACCAGGCCGGGCGGGATGCCGAAGCCGGGCAATTCGGTGTCGACCAGCATCAGGGCGCCAACGACAAAGGCGACGATGCCGCCCAGCCCAATGAGCCCGAAACTGGGCAGAAAGGACTCGGCGACCATCAGGCCGATGCCCAGGACGATGAGCGCGAGACCGACGTAGTTCACGGGCAGCAATTGCAAGGCGTAGAGCCCCAGCAACAGGCAGATCGCGCCGACCACGCCTGGCACGATCGCGCCCGGGCTCATGAATTCGAAGATGAGACCGTAGATGCCGACCGTCATGAGCAACAGCGCGATGCTCGGGTTGGTGATCGTCGTCAGCAGGCGCGCGCGCCAGTCGGGCCGCACATCGCGCAGCGCCGCGCCGGCCAGCCGCAGCACGCGCTCCTGGCCGAGCACGACGACGCGCCTGCCGTCGAGCCGCGCCGCGAGCCGCGCCACGTCGTCGGCAACGAGGTCGATCACACCGAGTTCGAGCGCGTCGGACGCCGACAGGCTGGCGGCCTCGCGCACGGCGCGCTCGGCCCAGTCGGCGTTGCGCCCGCGCAGCTGCGCCAGCCCGCGAATATAGGCGGCGGCGTCGTTGTCCTGCTTGCGCGTGAGGGCGCCGTCGGCCGCCGGCGTACCGGGCGGCTCGGCCGGCTGCGAGGGAACCGCGCCGGGCGGGACCGTGCCGGGCGGG
>NZ_PXWF02000157.1 GCF_003011895.2 Massilia glaciei
AAACGATTTAATCTCAGCCTCTCAGCCCTCCCTCAGGTGAACGGATTGTCGACCAGCTTGACGGCCGGCGCCGGCAGCGCGTCGGGCAAGGCTTGCCCTTCGAGGCTGGCGACGATCTCGCCGAGAAGGCGGTGCAACAGGCGCGCCCGGGCCAGGCCCGGCCGGTCGGCGGTCAGGTCGAGGTCGCCGCTGAGCGTGATGCGGTCGAGCCGGTTCTCGAGCATCAAATTGCCGACATGCAGCACGTCGGCCTCGTTCGCATACGGCACGAAGGCCGCTGGTTCGGTTTTCATCGCAACTCCTCAAAGGCGGGGCGCGCGCGGCGCGCCGGTTTGGCGCGCGGCAGGCGCGCCATTTGCTGCTTCTCGTTCAGGGTGAGCGCGGGCAGCAGGTTGATCCCGATTTTGCTTTCAAGTTGCGCCACCGTCATCGTCTGGAGCGGCGCCCCCGCGTTGTTTTCGACAAAATAGGCCGCGCCCCTGCCCTGCCTCGGACTATAAACGACTTTGTACAAATGGCTAGGCACGAGCACGTTGCCCACCTTGCGCAACTGCGACCCGAGGAAGGCGGGTCCGGTCAGAACGTACAAGCGCCCCTCCAGGCGCGCCATCTTGCGCACCGCCATCTCGACCGAGGCCCAAATGTGGCGGTTGTTATCGGCGTCCTGGGGCACCATATTGGCCAGCGAAAAGCTCTCGCGCTGGGCGTCCTCGTCCGGCATGTTGCCGTTCGGCGCCATGTGCCCGCGGTCGAAGCCGCTGCGCGCGTAGTCCGACAATTCGGCGCGCTGCGAGGGTGGCAGTCTCGGCTCCGCATGGAAGGAATTTTTGCGCGTGAGCGTCGCCGCCGACTCGATGTTGTCGACCTCGAGGCGTTCGGCCGACCACAGCGGTGTGCGCGTCAGGCCCGAGTGCATCACCCCGAACACGCCATAGCACAGCTCCTGCGTGTGCGCTTGCAACTTGGGGTTGCGGATCTGGGGCGTCCGCCCATCGACATAATGCTCGTGGCACTGGCCAGCCAGGGCCGCGCCGGCCGACAACAACACCCACGCGAGGACGGCGCGGGCAATCAAACGTTGAACCATGTGTCCTCAAGCGAAACAATGCAAACGGCGGCATTGTAGCCCGAAGGAATGCTTTTCCGCTAGAACGGCAGCGGCGAAAATCGGCCGCGGGAGGGCCTGTTGCCGAGGGGCCGAGCGCGCCACTTGTCGCTGGCAATGGCGCCGCGAAAACAGTAGGCAATTTGCCTCCATGGGTAGAACCTGCCAGCGCAATCGCTGTCAGAAAGAAGAGCATCCGCACATCGTTCCCGGACCGGGGAAAAGGCGCGGCGGGGCGCGAAATTTCGCTGAACTTATTCAAGGGGGAACGACATGGCAAAGCGCGACAAAAAAACACAGCAATCCGAAGGACTGCTTCCGCAGGCGGACGAAGGGGAAGACATGGTCGCCGAAGAGGTGAGCCTCGACCAGGCCTCGACCCAGGTCCGCCGCACCGGCAACCTGGCCGAACCCGCGTCGGGCACCGAGCAGGCCGCAGCCGATGCGCTGTCCGAGACGCTTCCCGAGCCGGCCCCAAAAAAGCTCAAGCCGGCGATCGACCGCGCCGTGCCCGACTTTCTGTCGTCCAAAAAGTGACTGGCGCGCCGGCCACGGCGTAGACTGACGCACCGACTGGGGCACCGGCCGCGGCGGAGGCTGACGCACCGGCTGGGGCACCGGCCGCAGCGTTGACTGGAGCTCCAACTGCGGCGTTGACTGGGGCATCGGCCGCAGCGCGACCGCCACGACAGGTCGCTGGCGCCGCTACCAGTCCAGCGCCAACACGCGCTGCCCCATGCGCGGCCAGCACAGCCTGGCGATCTCGCCGCGGGCCGCCCATCGGTAGCCATCGACCTCGGGCGTGAGCACGCCCGTGTGCGGGTCCGGGTAAAAGCTCGTGCAAGCGAGCGCCCCAAGCCGGCCCAGCGCGTCGCCCGCGGCAACGCGGTACAGGTGCAGGCGCTTGTCGGGCCGGTAGTCGAAGCAGCCAAGGTCCTCGAAGCGCGCGGGTTCGAACCCGATCCCGGCCTCCTCGCGCAATTCCCGTATGGCGGCCTCGAGCGTGCTCTCGCCCGGGTCCTGCATGCCCTTCGGAATATCCCATTTGGCCGTGTGCGTCACATGGCACAGCAGCAATTCGCCCTTGTCGTTGACCACCAGGGTGCCGCACGAGGTCGCCAGCGCGCGCCGCGCCCTCATCCGCGCACACCGGGGCTGGGGAGCTCGGCGAGCACCTGCTCGAGCGCCGTGAAATCGACCGGTTTGGTCAGGTGCCGGTCGAAGCCGGCCCGCACGCTCAGTTCAAGGTCGCTGCGCTCGCCCCACCCGGTCACCGCCACGATCACCACCTCGTCCATCTCGGGGATCTGGCGCAGCGCGCGCGCGACCTCGTGCCCGTTCATGCCGGGCAGGCCGATGTCGAGGAAGATCAGGTCGGGCCGGTGGCGGCGCGCCAGCTCGAAGCCCTGCACGCCGTCGAGCGCGACCCGGGTGCGGTGCCCCATGGTCTCGAGCAGCGCCGCGAGCGACTCGGCGGCGTCGACGTTGTCGTCGACCA
>NZ_PXWF02000158.1 GCF_003011895.2 Massilia glaciei
CAAATATTGGCGGACGTAACACCGTGACGGTCGTCGAGCACCTCCAGCAGGTCGCGACGGTGCGCGTCGTCGAGCACGGCAAGCCCCCAATCGTCAATCACGAGCACGTCTATCTTGGCCAGTTGCTTGAGCAGCTTCATGTAGCGGCCATCGGCGCGGCCAATGGCCAACTCGTCGAGCATGCGCGGCAGACGTACATAATACGCACTGCGACCCATGCGGCAAGCCTGGTGCGCCAGCGCGCAGGCCAGCCAGGTCTTGCCCACGCCGGTGGGGCCGGTGAGCAGCACGTTCTGCTTTTCCTTCAGCCACAGGCCAGCGAGCAGCCGTTGAAACAGCGCCTTGTCGAGTCCGCGCGCATGGCGGTAGTCGGTGTCCTCGGCGGCCGTATTGGGCTTGAGCTTGGCACGCTGCAGGCGCAACGCCAGCGCCTTGCCATCGCGCTCGCTTACTTCGTGTTCGACCAGCAGGCCAAGCCGCTCTTCGAAACCAAGGTGGTCCAGGTCTAGCGCGCTTTGCTCGGCGAAGGCACGCGCCATGCCAAACAGCTTCAGGCGGGTCAGTTTGTCGTAGGTCGGGTGGTTCAACATCGGTCATCCTTTCATGGGTAGTGTGCCGCCGGTTGGCGGCGCACTACGTTATTAATATAAACGGTATATATCGTTTATTCTGTTTTAGTGAATCTGGTTCGATTGGTAGTAAGCCGCGCCACGTAGGTTCTCGTGCTCGGGCAGGTCGAGCGTGCGTTGCGCGCCCTGCGGCTGCAGGTCGAGTCCATTCTTGAGGATGGCCTGGACGCTCTTCCAGCTGACGGCGCTGTACTTGAGCGCACGGGCGCAGGCCGCCTCCAGCCGGTCGCCACCGTACTTTTGTCCCAGCGACAGCACGCCCAGGCAGCTGCGGAATGCCTGCTGCGGATGCTGCCGCTGGCCCAGCAGCCGCTCCACCAGCACCGCGCAGCGCGGCCCCACGGCTTCGGCACGGGCGGTGAGCGTTTGCGCATTCCAACCTGCTACCTCGCGGTGCGCCGGCGGCATGTGCGCGGCAACGGTCGTGTGGCGGCCCTTGAAGGCGCACTGGACGTGACTGGCGATGCGCTGGCCCCGTTGAAACACCTCGACCGTGGTGCGCGTCATGCGCACCCTGACTTGGGCGCGCGCGTGCTGGCACGGCACCGAGTAGTAGTGGCCATCGACCTCGACGTGGTAGTCGACACCGACACGTGCCAGTTTCCATTCGGCGTACTCGTAGTCAACTTGGGGCAAGGGACGCAGCGCCGGCTGGTCCATTTCGGCGAAGGCGCTGGCGCGGCAGCCGGGCAGCTTTTTGAATGGCCGCTGGTTCAGGTCGGCGAGCAGCGTGCGCAGTGACCGGTTCAATTCATTGAGGCTGAAGAAGCGCTGATGGCGCAGGCGCGCCAGCACCCAACGTGTGACCACCAGCACGCCATTCTCGACCTTGGCTTTATCCTTGGGCCGGCGGGCGCGCGCCGGCAGCACCGCGACGCCGTAATGCTCGGCCAAGTCGTGGTAGGTGGGATTGACGTCCGGCTCGTAGCGCGAGGCCTTCGACACGCCGCTTCGCAGGTTATCGGGCACCCACAGCTCGGTACAGCCGCCGAAGAACGCGAGCGCGCGAACGTGGCTGCCTATCCAGTCCGGCAGTTGCTGGCTCCAGGTCGCCTCGATGTAAGTGTAGTTCGAGGCGCCCAGCACGGCCACGAACACCTGGGCGGTGCGGATTTCGCCGGTGCTGCCGTCGGTCACGTCAACGGTCTGGCCGGCGTAATCGATGAACAAGCGCTCGCCCGGTGTGTGGGTTTGCCGCATCGACGTGGTCAGTTGCTGGCGCCAGCGCCGGTAGTGTTCGCAGAACGCGCTGTACTGGAAACCTTCCGGCTGCTCGGACTTATATTCCTGCCACAGCAACTCCAGCGTCACGCCCTTGCGGCGCAGTTCCTTGTGTACGGTTGGCCAAGCCGGCGCCGGCCGCTGCACCGACGACGGCTCGCTCGGTGGAAACAGCAAGCGCTCCAGCACAGCGTCGTCGCAGCCGGGCGGGAATGGCGGCGACAGTCCGGCCAGCTTGGCGCGGGCCACGTAGTCGGATACGGTGGAGGGAGAAACGTTGATGATGCGGGCGATTTCCCGCTTGGAGCGGCCCTGCTCGAAATGCAGCCGCAGTACTTCATGGATTTTGCGCATGGATAACCTTTTGTTGGTCAAGCAACCCTCCGGATAAAAATCCGGCAGGTTGCCACAGTTATCCCCTTGCCGTTGGCCCTACTCAGGCCGCTTCAAACTGTCCAGTTTGGAGCGGAACCGGTGTCCAGTTTGCGCTGGACTGGGTGTCCAGTTTGCCGTGGAATGAGTGTCCAGTTTGCGCTGGACCAGGTGTCCAGTTTGCCGTGGAATGGGTGTCCAGTTTGGCGCGGAATACGCAGGCGGCGATGAGCGGCGGCTTCCGCCCCGAAGCCGCCGGTCGTCATTAGAAACTAA
>NZ_PXWF02000159.1 GCF_003011895.2 Massilia glaciei
CCACCCACTGCCGACGCAATGCGATCATTGCCATCACGAGTTGCCGACTGATGGGGCCCGTGTGGCGGCGCGCAGGCAAGTTGTCGATATTCCGGCTACACCGTATGAGGTTGTCGAGCACCAAGTGCTGGAACAGGTCTGTCGCTGCGGGCATGTGCATGTCAGCACCTTCCCCGGCACCGTGACGGAGACGGTGCAATATGGCCCGAACGTGAAGGCGCTCGCCGTCCATTTGATCCATGGCCAAATGCTTCCGTACGCGCGCACGGCCCAACTGCTCGGCGATTTGTACGGTATCACGCCGTCGACGGGCACGCTGCTCGCTTGGGTGGCCGAGGCCAGCGCCGCCTTCCAGGGTACGGCCGATACAATCGCGGCCCAGCTGCATGCGGCGCCGGTCCTGCACGCGGACGAGTCGGGCTTGCGTGTGGCGTCGAAATTGCACTGGCTGCATATCGCCGCGACCCCGACTCAT
>NZ_PXWF02000016.1 GCF_003011895.2 Massilia glaciei
GCCGCATAGCGGCTGAACAGTCACGGAAATTTGAGGGGAGATAATTGGAGGTATAGTTGGCAAAACCTCTACTAGCGCCGGTTGCAGACGCAGGCGTAGCTGCTGGCAATATAGGAACGGTACTGTTTGAACGCCGACGGCGATGAAGTCAGAACTGATGGTCTGAGCGACAGCATTTGGATGGCAGAGCCGGTAGAGTGGTGGGCGGCTTTGAGGACGGCATCGCTGCCTCCAAAAAACACACATCGTCCTCGGGCTCGGAGGTCGCCTTGACGGACCGGGCGCCGAGCCCGAGAACGATGTGGATTTTTGCTAATTAAGTTCGATCGACACTGTTTCTCAAGCGCTAAATCTCGAGATTGTCGATTAAACGCGTCGTCCCCAGCTTAGCCGCAGCCAGCACCACCAACGGCGCACCGGCCGCCAGATCGGCCGCCGTCGGCGACTGCAAATCCATACGCCGGCGCACCGAAATATAATCCGGCTGCCATCCTCGCCCGGCCAGATGCGCCATCGCCGACTGCTCAAGCCCCATGATATCGAGATGCCCCGCGCGCACCTCACCGGCCACGTGGTTGAGCAACTGAAACAGCGCCGGCGCCTCGGCCCGTTGCGCATCGTTCAAATACATATTGCGCGACGACAGCGCCAGCCCGTCCTCGGCGCGCCAGGTCTCGGCCGCGATGATCTCGGTTGGCAGCGCAAACTGGCGGCTCATGTTACGGATGATCATAAGCTGCTGGTAATCCTTCTTGCCGAACACGGACACGCGCGGCTGCACGCACGAGAACAGCTTGAGCACGATGGTCGTCACGCCCGTAAAGAACCCCGGCCGGAACTCACCCTCGAGCGTGTTGCCAAGGTCGTCGGGCGGGCGCACGCGGAACTCCTGCGGCTCCGGATACAGGTCCTTCTCGGTCGGCGCAAACAAGACGTAGACGCCTTCCTTCTCGAGCTTTTCAACGTCGGCCTGGAAGGTGCGCGGGTATTTGTCGAAGTCCTCGTTGGGCCCAAACTGCAGGCGGTTCACAAAAATCGAGGCCACCACCGGGTCGCCGTGCTTGCGCGCCAGCCGCATCAGCGACAAATGGCCTTCGTGCAGGTTGCCCATGGTCGGGACGAAGGCGGTGCGCAGTTGTCCGCTGAGCTGGTCGCGCAGTTCGTCGATGTTCGAGATAATTTTCATGGGGCTGTCCTAGTACGGTGTCAAAAGGGGCAGGGTGCTTCAGGCCGGGGAATAGGCCAGGCGCACGTAAATGGGGGCAAACGGTTCGGCCTGGGTGATTTCGATCAGGGTTTCCTTGGCCAGCTCGAGCATCGCGACGAAGTGCACCACCACGATCGGCACCGGCGCGTTGCCCTCAAACAGATCGGCAAACTCGACGAAGCGGCTGCTTTGCAGCTGGCGCAAAATGGCCGACATGTGCTCGCGCACCGACAGCTCTTGGCGGCTGATGCGGTGGTGCTCGGTCAGCTTGGCGCGCTTGAGCACGTCTAGCCACGCGTTTTGCAGGTCGGCCGCGTTGACCTCTGGCCACTTTGGCACCAGGCTTTGCTCGATGTAAAGCTCGGGCCGCACGAAGTCGCGGTCGATCTGCGGCACCGCGTTCAGGTCGTAGGCGGCCACCTTGATCTGCTCGTACTCGAGCAGGCGGCGCACCAGCTCGGCGCGCGGGTCGCCGGTGGCGTCGTCGTTGTCGGATTTGCGCTGCGGCAGCAGCATGCGCGACTTGATCTCGATAAGCATGGCCGCCATGAGCAGGTATTCGGCGGCCAGTTCGAGGTTGTGCAGGCGGATTTGGTCGACATACTTCAGGTATTGCAGGGTGACCTGCGCCATCGGTATGTCGAGGATGTTGAAGTTTTGCCTGCGGATCAGGTAGAGCAGCAGGTCGAGCGGGCCTTCGAAGGCGTCGAGGAAGATTTCTAGCGCGTCCGGCGGGATGTACAGGTCGGTCGGCATGCGCAGCAGCGGCTCGCCGTACAGGCGGGCAAAGCCGGGGTCGACCACGGCTGCGGTGGCCACCCCATCGGCGGGCGTTGCGGCGTCGCCGGTAGCGGCCACAGCAACCGCTTCCTGTTCCTGCACCGCCTCGTCGGGCAACATTGGCGTGGCGCCCCGCCGTCGCTTAAAGTTTGTTCTGGTAGACGTAGGCTTGTTGCTTTACGCCCGATTCGCGCAGGCGTTCCTGCTCGGCCAGCGTCAGGACCGGCTTGTCCCACAGCAGCGCGCGGCCGGCTTGCTGGCCCGCTTCGATGCCAGGGTTTTTGGCCTTGAGCTCCTTGATGAACAGGGTGTGCTCGGACTCGTACAGCTTGAATTGTTTGAACATTTTCGTCTTGCTCTGACTGGGGTGGCAGGGGCCGCGCGGGGCGCGGAGGGTCTTGCCGTTATGAAATAAGGCGGCGGACCACGCTATTTTACAGTGCGCGCGGTCCGCGGGGTAAAACGCCCCGCTTGGGGGGCTGGGGCTGCCTTCTAGGGGTGGTTCTTGTTGAGTTGGCGCGCGATGATGTCGTGGTTGAGCCAGAGCACCGGACCGGCCGCGTCGCTCACGCCGCGGAACATCAGCGGGCCCGTGCTTTCGAGCACCAGCGAGCTCAGGTGGTCGGTGATCAGCGCCTTGCGGTCCGGGTGCAGCTTAGTGATCTCCTCCGAGGTGCCGATCATGATGTCGGCCAGCTCCGGCGAATTGTCCATCGGCCACGCCTCGAAGTTGCGGAACGTCGCGCTGGTCGGGTTGGCGTTGTAGGACTCGATCATGTCGAGGATCGACTGCAGTTCCACGCCCTCGGCCAGCAACGACTGGCAGATGTCCCACTGTTGCTGGGCCCAGGCGCCGCCGCCTTCTTGCTTGAGCGCCTGCAGCAGCGGGAACAGCGACAATTCGACGCCAACAAAAATGTCGGACGAGTTGGTGCGGATCTCGGGGCAATTGAACACGGTCGCCTTGATGCCCTGCGCCCACGCCTTCTGCGCCACGTTCTCGAGGCGCATCTTGGCGTAGCCCTGGGTGTAATTGGTGTAGCTCTGCCACAGGTACTCGCCGCCGATCAAAATCTCGGTGCCGTGGTAGCCGTAGGCGCTGTAGCGCACCTGGCCGCCGGTGCGGGCCACGCGCTCGCGGATGGCGGCGCTGCCGTCGATCAAGTGCTGCAAGGTGTTGGCGGTGACTTCGTCGAAGTTCATCAAAATGAGCTTGCCGAGGTCGCTGTCGAGCAGGGCGCGCGAGGACATGAAGCGCTCGCCGCGGCCTTTGTAGATGCGGTTGGCAATCGCCAGGAATACCTTGACCTTCGGGATGCCGCCGGCCATCGTGTGGGCGAAGAACACATTGGCGCCGTCGGGCACCAGTTTGTCGATCTCGGCCATGGCGAGCGCGGTCGACTCGGCGAAGCGCTTGGTGCCGGCGGCGCGGCAGCGCTCGATCTGGGCCCAGTCGAGCTTGTCTTCCTGCCAGCCCTTGAGCGTCAGGCCCGACAGCATTTCGGTCGGGTTCGGCTCGCCTTCGGGCGCGTCGAGGTCAAAGCCGGCCATGAGCGGCACGTTGATGATCCGTCCGCCGAGCTTGGCTTCGGCTTCGGCCAGTTCTTCGGCGTCGAGCGCGCGCAGCTTGAGGTTCTCGTCGCGGCGGCCGACCGTGATGCCGACGATGGTCATGCCGGCGGCGCGCGCCTCGTCGATCAGGCCGTTGGCGTAGCCGCGGCCGAACAGTTCGCCGAACAGGACGAATACATCGCCTTTGCGAAACAGATTCTCTTGTGGGATTTGACGCAGTGGAGTCAGTTGAGTCAGTTCGGTCATGGGGTCGGTGTCGCTCAAAGGTAAGTGGAAGGGCCGGTTTTTGTTCTATTGGCCCAAAAGTAATACTGGCACAGAAGGCGGCATTATACCGCCGTCAGTGCCAGTCAAGTCCAGTGCGGGGAGAGCCCTTGACGAGGCGCACCCCGTCCGTTTAGCCGATGCGCATGCCCGGCACCGCACCCGGCCAGGGCTCGAGCAGGTACAGGCCCGGCTCGGCTTTCTCGTCGGAGGCCGAGGCGCACAGCACCATGCCTTCGGAGACGCCAAACTTCATCTTGCGCGGCGCCAGGTTGGCCACCAGCACGGTCAGCTTGCCGATCAGTTGCTCGGGCTGGTAGGCCGATTTGATGCCCGAGAACACATTGCGGTGGCGGCCTTCGCCCACGTCGAGCGTCAGGCGCAGCATCTTGTCGGAGCCGGCGATGTGCTCGCAGTTGACGATTTTGGCGATGCGCAGGTCGATCTTGGCGAAGTCGTCGATCTTGATTTCGGCGGCGAGCGGCTCCAGGCCCGGGTTGGCGGCCGGCGCGTCGAGCGCCACGGGCGCGGCCGCGGGTGCCGTCTCCACCTGCACCGCGACCGGCGCGGGCTTGTCAAACAGCGCCTCGACCATGGTCGCGTCGATGCGCTTCATCAGGTGGTCGTAGGGGCCGATGCTGCGGCCGAGCATGGTCGCGTAGACGGCCTCGCCGTGCGTGTCGCTCCAGGCGAAACCTTGCTCGCCGAGCATGTCGCCCACTTTGGCGGCAATCTGCGGCAACACTGGAGAGAGCAGGATCGTGAGCTGGCGGAACAGGATCAGCGCGGTGCTGCACACGTCGTGCAGTTCGGCGCGCTTGTCGGCGTCCTTGGCCAAAATCCACGGCTTGTTCTCGTCGACGTACTGGTTGGTGATGTCGGCGATCTCCATGATCTCGCGCAGCGCCTTGCCAAATTCGCGGTGCTCGAAATTGGCAGCAATGTTGGCCTGGCGCTCCATGCCGTCGACCGTCAGCGCGCGCGCGATCCACTGGTGCGCCGCCGGCGACAGCGAGCCGGCCAGCTTGCCGTCGAACAGCTTGGCGATGAAGCCGGCGCAGCGGCTGGCGATGTTGACGTATTTGCCGATCAGGTCGCTGTTGACGCGCGCCACGAAGTCGTCGCCGTTAAAGTCGAGGTCCTCGACCTTGGAATTGAGCTTGAAGGCGATGTAATAACGCAGCCATTCCGGGTTCATGCCCAAGTTCAGGTAGCGCAGCGGCGAGATGCCGGTGCCGCGCGACTTGCTCATCTTCTCGTTGTTGACGGTCAGGTGGCCGTGCACGCTCACGGTCAGCTTGTCGATCACCGGGTGGCCGGCAAACTTGAGCATCGCGGGCCAGAACAACAGGTGGAACGAAACGATGTCCTTGCCGATGAAGTGCACCTGCTCGGTGGCGGGGTCGGCCAGCAGGGCGTCGTAATCGATGTCGTTCTTGCCGCAATAGTTTTTAAGGCTGGCCAGGTAGCCGACCGGGGCGTCGAGCCAGACATAAAAGAACTTGTTCGGCGCGTCGGGGATCGGGATGCCAAAGTAGGGCGCGTCGCGCGAGATGTCCCAGTCGGCCAGTTTTTCGCCGGCCTCGCCGAGCCACTCGGAGACCTTGTTGACCATTTCCGGTTGCAAACGGCCGGGCGTGTTGAGCCATTCCTTGAGGAAGGTGTAGCAGCGCGGGTCCGACAGGGCAAAGAAATACTGCTCCGACGGCTTCATGATCGGGGTCGAGCCCGTGAAGACCGAGAACGGATTGACCAGTTCGGTCGGCTGGTAGGCCGCGCCGCACACTTCGCAATTGTCGCCGTACTGGTCCTTGGCGCCGCATTTGGGGCATTCGCCCTTGATGTTGCGGTCGGCCAAAAACATGCCCTTGACCGGGTCGAAGAAGCGGTCGACCGTTTTGGTGACGATCAGGCCGGTTTCGCGCAGTTTTCGGTAGATGCCCTGCGACAGCTCCACGTTCTCGGGCGAATCGGTCGAGTGCCAGTTGTCGAAGGCGATGTGGAAGCCGTCGAGGTACTGCGGGCGCCCGGCGGCGATGTTGGCGACGAATTCCTGCGGCGTGAGACCCTCTTTTTCGGCCGCGATCATGATGGGCGTGCCGTGGGTGTCGTCGGCGCAGACGAAATGGACCTGGCGCAAGCCCGCCTCGTCGCGCTGCATTCGCTGGAAACGGACCCAAATATCGGCCTGGATGTATTCCATCATGTGGCCGATGTGGAAGGCTGCGTTGGCGTATGGCAGGGCGGTGGTGACGAACAGCTTGCGGGTCATGGTCGAAAGGCGCTTTTTGACAGGTGAAAAGCGTTATTTTACCAGTGGATGGAGGGGGCGGGCACGGCGGTTTGGCCTGCCTTGCTGATAATTGGTCAATTTTGCGCTAGACTTCGGGGCTTACATACGGAGATTTTCATGAGCATCACAGCAGAAGACGTCAAGGCGGCGCTGGCGGCGGTTATCGACCCGAATACCCAAAAGGACTTCGTTTCGTCCAAATCGGTCAAGAACATCAAGGTCGACGGCTTTGACGTCGCGCTCGACATCGAGCTCGGCTATCCGGCCAAAAGCCAGTTCGACGCGATCCGCGCCGCCGCCGAGGCCGCCGTGCGTGCGCTGCCGGGCGCGGGCAAGGTCAGCGTCAATGTATACAGCAAGATCATCTCGCACTCGGTTCAGCGCGGCCTCAAGATCATGCCGAACGTGAAGAACATCATCGCGGTCGCGTCCGGCAAGGGCGGCGTCGGCAAGTCGACCACGGCGGTCAACCTGGCGCTGGCCCTGGCGGCCGAGGGCGCCAGCGTCGGCGTGCTCGACGCCGACATCTACGGCCCCTCGCAACCAATGATGCTCGGCATTAACGGGCGCCCGGAGACGGCCGACGGCAAGACCATGGAGCCGCTCGAGAACCACGGCCTGCAGGTGTCGTCGATCGGCTTTATGATCGACCCGGACGAGCCGATGGTGTGGCGCGGCCCCATGGTCACGCAGGCGCTGACCCAGTTGCTCGAACAAACCAACTGGCGCAACCTCGACTACCTGATCGTCGACATGCCTCCCGGCACAGGGGACATCCAGCTGACCTTGTCGCAAAAAGTGCCGGTCACGGGCGCCGTCATTGTGACCACGCCGCAAGACATCGCGCTGCTCGACGCGCGCAAGGGCCTTAAAATGTTCGAGAAGGTCGGCATTCCGATCCTCGGCGTGGTCGAGAACATGAGCACCCACATCTGCTCCAACTGCGGCCACAACGAGGCGATCTTCGGCCACGGCGGCGGCGCCAAGATGTGCGCCGACTTCGGTGTCGATTTCCTCGGCGCCTTGCCGCTGACCATGACTATCCGCGAGCAGACAGATTCCGGCCGCCCGACCGTCGTGGCCGAGCCAGACGGCCCGGTGGCGGCGATCTACAAGGACATCGCGCGCAAGGTCGCCATTAAAATCGCCGAGAAGGCGAAGGACATGACGAGCAAGTTCCCGAGCATTGTCATCAAGAACGACTAACCGAGCGCGAAAGGAAGAGCCCATGCGAGCAGGAGTGATGCAAATGATGGTGGCGGTGGCGATCAGCGGCGCCGCCTCGTACGCGCTGGCGACGTCGGCGTCGTTCAGCATGCCGTCGTTCGGGGCGGCGGAAAGCAGCCCGTACAAGGTGCGCTTCGCGGTCGACGGCATGGAGGTCACCCCGGCCGCGCAGTTCATCGTGACCACGGGGCAGCAGGAGTTGCTGCTTGAGCCGGCCAGGGACGAGGCGGCGCAGTCGTGCCCGCGGCCGGAGCAGCCGGTCATCGTGCTGCTGCGCTAGGCGTGCATGCAGATTGAAGTGATCCGCCAGCGCCTCCGGGCGCTCGGCGCCAAGCCTTTGCACGAGCAGCGCGTCCTGCGCGACTGGGTGCGCGGCGAGCCGCACGACCAGGGCCGGCGCCGTCCCAACGACTTTTTGCCGCAGGGCGTGCGCGAGGCGCTGCCCGCACTCGACGCCGAATTGCACGGCATGGCCAGGCTGATCAGCGCGCATCCGGGCGAGGATGGGTCGGCGCGCTTGCTGGTCGGTCTTGCCGACGGGCAGACGGTGGAAAGCGTGCTCTTGCCGCGCGACGGACTTTGCGTCTCGAGTCAGGTGGGCTGCGCGGTTGGGTGCCAGTTTTGCATGACTGGTCGCGACGGCTTACTGCGGCAGGTGTCCAGCGGGGAGATCATCGCCCAGGTCGCGCTAGCGCGGACCCAGCGCGTGGTTAAGAAAGTAGTCTTCATGGGCATGGGCGAACCGGCCCACAATCTCAGCAATGTGATGGAGGCGATCGATTTGCTCGGCACCGAGGGCAACATTGGCCACAAGAATCTTGTTTTTTCGACTGTGGGCGACCCGCGCGCGTTTGAGCGCCTGGCGCAGGGCGCGGTCAAGCCGGCGCTGGCGGTGTCCTTGCACACGACCAAGCCGGCCCTGCGCGAAAAGCTGCTGCCGCGCGCGCCACGCCTGACGCCCAAGGAACTGATCGAGGCGGGCGAGCACTATGCGCGGCTGACCGGCTATCCGGTGCAGTACCAGTGGACCTTGCTCGAAGGGATCAACGACGGCGCGGACGAAATGGACGGCATCGTCGAACTGCTCAAGGGCAAGTACGCCGTGCTCAACATGATTCCCTACAACACCATCGAAGGCCTCGACTTCAAGCGGCCAAGCTGGGAGAGGGCGCACGCGATCGCCGCGGCCCTGCACCAGCGCGGCGTGCTGACCAAGTTGCGCGACTCGGCGGGGCAGGATGTCGACGGTGGCTGCGGGCAGTTGCGGGCGAGGGCCGAGGCGCCGCGCACCATCGCGATTCATTCGCAATAGACCGGATTTGAGATGCCGATCACGCCATTCCATTTCGGGCCGGGTGCGGCCATCCATGCGCTGGCGCCGCGCCATATCAGCTTTATCGGGTTTGTCGCCGCCAATGTGATCATCGATCTCGAGCCTTTGTATTTCATCCTCACCGATCAATATCCGCTGCACCGGTTTTTCCACTCCTATATCGGGGCCAGCGTGATCCTGCTTGCCGCGCCGGTTGTTTTTATCGCGGCCCGGCGCTTAGCCGCGCGCTTCTGGCTGCCCAATTTGTTCGGCTGGCAGCAATTGCGCGCTTGGCCGGTGACGCTGGGCGCCGCCGCCGGCGTGTATTCACATATCGTGTTCGACAGCATCATGCACGGCGATATGCGGCCATTCGCGCCGTTCAGCGACGCCAATCCCTTGTTGCGGATTATTTCGCTCGGCACGCTGGAATTGTCGTGCGTTGCAGCCGGATTGATCGGGCTGGCCATCCTGGGGGCGCGCAAGTTGGCTGCCAAAAACGCTGAGTAAGTTTTTGTCTAAGCGTTAAGTGGGTAACAGACGCGGCAATGCCCTGCGGGTACGCTGGTTCTTCAAACCACAGTGCAGGAGCTTGAAGGATATGGACTCAATCAATCGAAATCAGCCCGAAGAAAATCATCGCGATCTGTTTGGCGCAGAAGCGGTCAAGCGCATCAAGGATACGGTCGACAAGGCCAAGACCTGTTTTTTCTGCACAAAGGGCGCCGGTGGCGGTGTGAGGCCGATGAGTGTTCTGCAGGTCGATGACGCCGGCAATTTGTGGTTTCTGAGCGCTACCGACAGCCACAAGAACCAGGAGCTGGCCGCAAACTCCGAGGTCGAACTGTTCTTTCAGGGCGACGCCCACTCGACTTTTCTGCATATCGCAGGCATTGCTACGGTATCGCGCGACGAGGCCAAGATCAAGGAGCTATGGAGTTTCGTCCTCAAGACCTGGTTCACGCAGGGCGAGGATGATTCGCGCATTTCGGTCATTAAGGTGGCGCCGAAAGATGCGTACTACTGGGATAACAAGCATGGCGAAGTTGTCGCCGGCGCCAAAATGCTGGTCGGCGCCGTCATCGGCAAAACGCTCGATGATTCCATCGAAGGCAAGTTGGTTGTCGCGCCGTAGGGAAGGGGGGGGCAGCAACTCAAGGAATCGTGCATTCATCCTGTTTCCTCGGCACGATTTTCGGCAACTGCGCCGTTATCTTCGCCATGGGTTCCCGCTTTCGCGGGAATGACGGTAGGTAGTGGTGGTTGTGGTGGTGGTGGTGGTGGTGGTAGTGGTAGTGGCATCAGCGTCAGCACCATCCCCATCCCCATCCCCATCCCCATCCCCATCCCCATCACCATCACCATCACCATCACGATCACCACCACCACCACCACCACCACGAACCCGTCATTCCCGCGAAAGCGGGAACCCATACTGAATATGCAGATACGCGTCGTTGGAAAGTTTAGGCCCGCGAATTACGGCATTGCGGCTTTTGCTGCGCCAAACACTGGTTTTGCATCGTTGCGATGTCACGCAGATTATTCAGGAAGGCAGTGCGCCATCGCGGTAAGGACGGCGGGCGGTACTTGAATCGTGCATGCTTCTAAAACCTGAAACAGTGGTCTTGTTGGCTATCACTTTGCATCAACGCGGTCGTCAGGGCGGGCGAGGTCGCCTTTTGGCATTGAATCAGCACCTCGGTGTACCCCTCGAGGCTACTCTCGACAATTCCTATTTTTGCCGCCCCTCTAATGGCTTGCGCCAAGCGCGAATCACGCATGGGGGCGGTCGCACGCCGGTCCCGTTGATGCGGGAGGCGGTCCCCCTCAATTTCCACACGGCGTTCGCGCGCCGGCGTCAACGCATCTTCCTTCATCGCAGCGTCGACAAGTGATCGGGCCATCGTCTGCGGCAATGCCACCGCGCGAGCCGACTTGTCGTGGACGGAATCAGCCGCGTTAACTGAAAACGGCATCATGAAACCAACGACGATACAGGCGAGTTTTTTCATCTTATGATCCGGTAGGCGCTTGGCGCTTAAATTTTTAATAACTTTTAACTGGCGCAGATTAGCAAATTGGTTTGCCTATGCGTGCAGTGCGTCCCAGCTGAGCGAAAACTTGGCCAAATACTTTTTAAGCCGGTCGGCATCGTTGGGCTTCGCCTTGGCGTCGCGCGATGCGGCGAATAGTTTGCGGCCTGCGTCGGAGAGCGATTTCGAACGCTGGCAAACGCCGACGACCGCTTTCAATTGCACGATATCGAATAAATCCATTTGCTCATAGGCGCTTGCGCCGACGATCTGCTCAAGATCGACGTCGTCCGCCGCCTCGCCCATTGGCCGGGCGTAGTGGCGCCACTGGCGCTTCAGGCGGCCAGTCTCGTCCGAGACGATGCCGTCGGTGATGCGCCCCGCGTCGGCCAGGGTGGCCATGCGCACGACCGACGCCGACAGGTCGCGGAAATTGCCGATCCAAAGCGCATCGGACGACATGGCAAAGCGCATGTAGTGCTCGTGCGCCTCCTTGTTGAATCGGACCATCTGGCCATTCTCGGCGCTGAACTGCGCCAGCAGGTAATCGATGTTGGGCTCCACATCCTCGGCCCGGTCCACCAGGCCCGGCAGTTCGTAGGTCCACAGGTTCACGCGCGCGTACAGGTCCTCCCGGAAGCGCCCTGCGACGACGTCGCGCGACAAGTCGCGGTTGGTGCCGGCGATGAGTTGGAAATCGCTCTGGACTTCGTTGTCGCTGCCGACCGGCAAAAAACGCTTTTCTTCGATGGCCTTTAACAGCATCGCCTGTTCGTCGAGTCCCAGTTCGCCTATCTCATCAAGAAACAACAAGCCCTTGTGCGCCGAGCGCAGCAGGCCGGGGCGGTCCGAGGCGGCGCCCGTGAAGGCGCCCTTGATATGGCCGAACAGGGTCGATGCCGCGCCATCGCCATGCAGCGTGGCGCAGTTGATTTCGACGAATTTTCCATCGAGCTGATGGCGCGCCTTTTTCAGCGCAAACAGGCGGCGCGCCAGGAACGATTTGCCCGCGCCGGTTGGCCCCATGAACAGGATCGGCGCTTTCGATTTGATGGCCACGCGTTCGATCTCGTCGATCATGGTGTTGAAGCGCGCATTGCGGGTGGCGATGCCCGATTTTAAAAACGCGACGCCTTCCTCCTGCTCGCGCGTGAAGCGCTGCGCGATCTGGTCGTACTTTGATCGGTCGAGGTCGATCAGCACGTAGCTGCCCGGGGCGCCGACGGTGTGGCGGCGCGCCGGCGAGGATTGCAGCAATTTGCCGGGGAAATAATGTGCCTCGGCCATCAGGAACAGGCAGATCTGCACGACGTGAGTGCCGGTCGTGATGTGGACCCAGTATTCCTCGTTGTCGGGATCGAAAGGGTAGGTCTTGGCAAAGTCGAACAGGCAGCTGTAGACCTCTTCGAAGTCCCACGGATCGTCGATGGGAACGTGGTGCGGAACGACGGTTGTTTCCGGCGAAACCGATGCGATGTCGGTCGTGACCTGTTTGACGAGGTTTTGGTGGTGGCCGCTGTAGAGCAAGTCCATGCGGTCGACGAGCAAGTCCTCGTGCTGGGTCAGCGCGACGGTCGGCCGCCATTTCTCCCAGCGTCCGCTGCCCGATCCACTGTCGAGCTGGGTGCCGATGAATCCGATGACGACCATGCGCTTTTGTTTCATATTTAGGATAAAAATTTATATGGAAAGATAATCTATCACGAAATTGCAAATTGACATAGTTTTGCTTGGGTTGCGGCGGTTTCTACTTAAGTCAATAAAATCAGAGGTTTGTGAAAATCTCAAGAACTTTTCGACCTGCTGGCACGGTCGTTGCAATAGTGGAAGGCATAGGAGGCCGCACGATGCGCCTCCCGCCAAAAAAATAGAAGCAGAAAGAGGGAATTGAAATGGCCAACATCCAGTTGTTCCAGACGTTGAAAGGCAAGTTGCTGCCGCACGCTACGACGGTCAATGAAGCGGGCGCTCCCGCCTACCAGCCATCGCCGCAGCATCGCCTGGCGCAGTACGCCGCGACCGGATGCTTGAACGCCACTTTCTATGCCGACGCCGAGACGCAACTGGCCACCGTGCTGCAACTGTGCAAGGAGGTCGATGCTTACTTCGTCGCGCAGACCGCCGTGTATTGCCGCGAGCGTGGCTATATGAAGGACATGCCGGCCTTGTTGGCGGCGGTGCTGGCCGGCCAGGGTGCGCCCGTTTTTCCGCGTGCTTTCAAACGCATCGTCAACAACGGCAAAATGCTGCGCAACTTCGTGCAGATCCTGCGTTCGGGCGCCGTGGGCCGCAAGTCGCTCGGCACCCGTCCTAAAAAGCTGGTGCAGGATTGGCTCAACAATGCGTCCGAAAAAGAGTTGTTGTCGGCTGCGGTCGGCAACGCGCCATCGCTGGCCGATGTGGTGAAGATGGTGCACCCGAAACCGTCCGAGCCGTGGCGCGAAGCGTTTTTCGCCTGGTTGATCGGCAAACCGCACGGTGCGCAGGCATTGCCGCCCTTGGTCAAGGCATTCGAGGCCTACAAGGCCGATCGGACCCAGCCTTTGCCGGACGTGCCGTTCCAGATGCTGACCGCTTTGGAATTGAACGCGGCGGCCTGGGCGCAGATTGCGCGCCAAGGCGGCTGGCACATGGTGCGTATGAACTTGAACACTTTTTCGCGGCACGGCGTGTATGAACTGCCGGGCATGGCGGAGGAAATCGCGGCCAAACTCGCTGATGCGGAGTTGATCCGCAAGGCGCGGGTGTTCCCGTACCAATTGATGGCCGCGTACATGGCCGCCAACGACGAGGTGCCGATGGTCATTCGCGACGCCTTGCAAGACGCGCTCGAAATCGCATTGGTAAACGTCCCGGAGATCGAGGGTAAAGTGGTGGTGTGTCCCGATGTGTCTGGCTCGATGGCGTCGCCGGCGACCGGCTACCGCAGTGGTGGCACTTCGGCGGTCCGCTGTATCGACGTGGCCGCCTTGGTGGCCGCTGCGATGCTGCGTAAGAATCGCGACGCGGTGGTGCTGCCGTTCGAGGTCGATGTCGTGCGCTGCGATTTGAATCAGCGCGATACGGTCATGACGAATGCCCGCAAACTCGCTTCGATTGGCGGTGGCGGCACGAACTGCAGCGCGCCACTGGCAATGCTGAACAAGCGCAAGGAGAAGGCGGACCTCGTGGTGTTTGTGTCTGATAACGAATCGTGGATCGACGCGCGCAAGCAGGGCGCCACCGCCACGATGCGCGAATGGGAGATTTTCAAGCAACGCAACCCGGCCGCCAAGTTGGTCTGCATCGACGTGACGCCGTATGCGACGACGCAAGCGGCGGAACGCGACGATGTCCTCAATATCGGCGGTTTTTCGGACGACGTGTTTAAGATCGTTGCCGCATTCGCCGCCGGGCAATTGTCCGCGGCCCACTGGGTCGGCGAGATCGAGGCGATCAGCGTTTAGGGCGTAAAGTTTTTCACGAATGCAGAAACGATTACATTGGTTGTCAGCATCCATCTTCGGATGGATGTCCAGGGGTTCGAGTCCTCATCGTTTCAATACACTTGTCGTGCTGTTTTTGTTGTAAAAGTTTGGGCAAATGCAGAAGAAAATACATCGTGTCCCCGCTTCGAAACCGGGCAACCGCGATAGCGGTTGTAGCTCAGTTGGTAGAGCAAATTTTTTCTTCGATTCTTGTTGCCGTTTGATTAGCCATGAAGGCCCTGGCCTGAAGTTTGGAACTCTGCATGGCAGCGGGCTCAGTATGGGTCCCCGCTTTCGCGGGGATGACGGAGGGCGGGGCGACGTTGGTGGGAAAAGACGCCGGTTAATGTGGCTGGTGTTTTTCGAATTCCCCTTTTGCGACAGCCTCTTTCGCGGGGATGACGTTGGCTATTTTATCGTTTTTCGAGTTTGGGCGAATGCCGGTGGAATTACATCGCTAAGGACGAGGAGGAGCGGGTTCGAGTCCCGCCGGTGACGCAAGTCGCCGTAGCTTATGGGTAGAGCGTCTGTGCGGGTAACCGCACGCATTTCACCACTTTTGTCGCCACTGTTATTAAAATTTGCACTTATAAAAAAGAGAAAATCATGAAGCACGAAGAATTCGATGTAATGAATGTGGAAGGTGGTAGCCACGTAAAAATGTGGACCAAGGGCGTGCCGGTCGATGAAGGTGCCCGCAACCAATTGCGCAACACCGCCAAGATGCCGTTCATTTACAAGCACCTGGCAGTGATGCCCGACGTCCACCTCGGTAAAGGGTCGACCATCGGGACCGTGATTCCGACGCTCGGCGCCGTGATTCCGGCCGCCGTGGGCGTGGATATCGGTTGCGGAATGATGGCGGCCAAGACCACGCTGACCGCGACCGACCTGCCCGACAATCTGGGGCCTTTGCGCAGCGCGATCGAGCGCGCGATCCCGCACGGCATGTCGCCCAAAACGCGCGGTTTCAAAGGGCGCGATACGGGTTCGTGGGAGAATCCGCCTTTGCCGGTGGACCTTGCCTGGGCGCAGCTCAAAGATAAATTCGACGAGCTGTGCCTCAAGACGCCAAAGCTGAAAAACACGAACAACTACCGCCACCTCGGTACGCTCGGTTCGGGTAACCACTTCGTCGAAGTGTGCCTCGACGAAGTCAACGCGGTCTGGTTCATGCTGCACTCGGGTTCGCGCGGCGTCGGTAACGCGATCGGTTCGCACTTTATCGAATTGGCCAAGCAGGATATGCGGCGCCACTTCATCAATCTGCCCGATCAGGACCTCGCGTATCTGCCCGAAGGGACCGAGCACTACAAGGACTACATCGATGCCGTGAGCTGGGCGCAAAAATTCGCTCATATGAACCGCGAAGTGATGATGCAGAACCTAATCGCGGCGGTGCGTACCGTGATCTCGAAGCCGTTCGAGACGCACGTGGAAGCGGTCAATTGCCACCACAACTACGTGCAGAAGGAGCACCACTTTGGCAAAGATGTGCTGATCACGCGTAAGGGGGCGGTGTCGGCGCGTCCGGGCGAGCTTGGGATCATTCCTGGTTCGATGGGCGCGAAGAGCTTCATCGTGCGCGGAAAAGGCAACCCGGAGAGCTTCAACAGCTGTAGCCACGGCGCAGGGCGTTTGATGAGCCGTACCGAGGCCAAGAAGCGTTACACGATCGAGGACCAGGTCAAGGCCACCGAGGGCGTGGAGTGCCGCAAGGACGTCAACGTGATCGACGAGATCCCGATGGCGTACAAGGATATCGACGCCGTCATGCACGCCCAGCGCGACTTGGTGGAAGTGCTGCATACGCTAAAGCAGGTGGTCTGCGTGAAGGGTTAGCACCAAATTAAAACGATTAAAACAGAAGAATAATATGAAGAACATGATTGAATTAGACGGCGCCGTGGGCGAGGGCGGCGGCCAGATTTTGCGCACCGCGTTGACGTTATCGATGATTACCGGGCAGCCGTTCCGGATCGTAAATATCCGGGCCGGCCGCAGCAAGCCAGGATTGATGCGCCAGCATCTGGTGGCGGTGCAGGCCGCCGCAGAAATCTGCAACGCCAAGGTCGGCGCCGTCGCGGTCGGCGCGCAGACGCTCGAGTTCACGCCGGGCCCGATCAAGGGCGGCGATTACGCCTTCGCGATCGGCTCGGCGGGCAGCTGCACGCTGGTGCTGCAAACCATTTTTCCGGCCCTGCTGCATGCGCCGACGGCGTCGGTGGTGCGGGTCACCGGCGGCACCCACAATTCGATGGCGCCGCCGGCGCAATTTCTGCAGCGCGCCTATGGCCGGCTGTTGGAGCGCATGGGCGCCATGGTCGACATCGAGCTGCGCCGTTACGGTTTTTATCCGGCCGGCGGCGGCGAGCTGATCGCCCATGTCGAGCCGTGCGCGCAACTTAAACAGATCGACCTGCGCGAGCGCGGTGAGCGCGTCGACGGCTACGCCGAGTGCTTTGTCGCGGGCATTCCAGGCAGTGTCGCCAAGCGCGAGCTCGAATGCGTGGGCTTGGCGATGGGCTGGGACGAGGCGCAACTGCGCGTGCGCGGCCTGCCGAACGAGTACGGGCCGGGCAACGCCCTGCTGCTCACGCTCGAGTACGAACATGTGACCGAGGTGTTCTGCGCCTTCGGCGAAAAGGCGGTCCGCGCCGAGCAGGTGGCCAAGCGCGCCGTCGACGAGGCGCGCCGCTACATCGCCTCGGGCGCGGCGGTCGGCGAGCATCTGGCCGACCAGTTTATGCTGCCGATGGCGCTGGCCGGCGGCGGCAGCTTTACCACGGATTGCGTGTCGGATCATTCGAAGACCAACGCGGCCGTGATCGCTCGGTTCCTGCCGGTGCGGATCGATTTCGACGACTGCGGAAGCTTCAAAACCTGCACAGTCCGCACGGTGTAGTTTTTTTGCAAATGCGTCTTGACATGCAAAAAATTCTGGCCCAGACTCGCACCTCATTGATTTTCGACCAACCGATTTTTTAACTTAGAAGGGAACGACCATGCCACGTACGGCTATTTGCAGTCCACAAAACACATAGCCCCGCGCATGTCCGCTCGGGGCTTCGGCAAACATTGCCGAACCCGAGCCGGCCGTTCCGTTCAAGAACCCCGGTGAGGAGACTCGCCGGGGTTTTTGCTTTTCCGGGCCGGATATTTTGCGGCCCGCGCCAACGCCCCGGCATAACCATTTTTCGAGAGAAACCGTTATGCCAATCTACCAAACACTGCGCAAGGGCCTCGTCCCGGTGCACATTTTTACCGACGATATCGATCCGCACGCGCTCCAGCAACTGCTCAATATCGCCAACTTGCCGATCGTCCATCCGCACGTTGCGGCCATGCCCGACGTCCACCCCGGCGCCGGCGCCACCGTCGGCAGCGTCATTCCCACGCGGGGCGCGATCATCCCGGCCGCGGTCGGCGTCGATATCGGCTGCGGCATGAACGCGGTACGCACCACGCTGACGGCGAGCGATCTGCCCGACAGCCTGGCGGCGCTGCGCGGCGCGCTCGAAGCGTCGATCCCGGTCGGCTACGGGCAGCACGAGTGGAACAAGGTGCGCGGCTCGGCCCATGTGCGGGTCGGGCGCCCGCTCAACGACCGGCTCGACCGCATCGTGGCCAAGCACAAGGGCATCATGAAGATGCAGCACAAGTTCGCGCAAACCTGGATTTGCCAGCTCGGCACGCTCGGCGGCGGCAACCACTTCATCGAGGTCTGCATCGACCAGGAGCAGCGGGTCTGGATCATGCTCCATTCGGGTTCGCGCGGCATCGGCAATGTGATCGGGCGCTATTTCATCGCGGCCGCGCGGCGCGACATGGAGCGCAACAAGATGAACCTGCCGTACAAGGACCTGTCGTATTTCAGCGAGGGGGCGGTCTGGTTCGACGATTATGTGGAGGCGGTGGAATGGGCGCAGGACTACGCGCTCGTCAACCGCAGCGAGATGATGCGGCGCGCGCTCGCGGTGCTGGCCGTGTATGCGCCGCCGTTCAAGCTAGACGGCGAGGCGATCAACTGCCACCACAACTACGTGGCGCGCGAGAGCCACAACAACGAGCACCTGTTCGTCACGCGCAAGGGGGCGATTTCGGCGCGTGCCGGCGAAATGGGGATCATCCCGGGCAGCATGGGCGCGAAGAGCTTCATCGTGCGCGGCAAGGGCAATCCCGATTCGTTCTGCTCGTGTTCGCACGGGGCGGGGCGGCGCATGAGCCGCGGCGAGGCCAAGGAAACGTTCGACCAGTTCGACCTGGCCGAGCAGACGCAGGGCATCGAGTGCCGCAAGGACGGCGGGATCGTCGACGAGATCCCGGCTGCCTACAAGGATATCGACAAGGTCATGGCCAACCAGGCCGACCTTGTCGAAGTGGTGCACACCCTGCGCCAGGTCATTTGCGTGAAAGGATAAGACATGAAAACCAAGCCAGTACTCAAAGTGCCAAAGCCGCGCAACCCCTTGGCGGTCTTGGCCAAGTCGCGCCGCGCCGGCGCGCACGAAGGCGACGAGCCCGCGCGCCGCGCGCGCCGGCTCGAAAAACACCAGCTCCACGTGCTGCTTTCGGGCCGCAAAAAGGAGGGACGCGACGATGAATAAAAATGCGCTGTTTATCTGCAGCCAAAACCGCCTGCGCAGCCCGACGGCCGAACAGGTCTTTGCCAGCTGGCCCGGCGTCGAGACCGACTCGGCCGGGCTCGGCGGCGACGCCTCGGTGCCGCTCGGCCCCGAGCAAATCGCCTGGGCCGACATCATCTTCGTGATGGAAAATGCGCACCGCAGCCGGCTCGCGGCGCGCTTCAAGAAGCACCTCAACGGCAAACGCGTAGTGTGCCTCGACATACCGGACGACTACGCATACATGCAGCCCGAACTGGTGGCCGTGCTTGAGGCGAGGGTGGGGCGCTTCCTGCGCTGACAGCGCCTTCATTCTGGCCAGAGCCTGTCGCCCTTTGGTGGAAATAGAAGTCGGATCGATCGCATTCCGGTGCCGCGAGCGAAACCGGGGTCAAAGTTTTTTTTCGCGGGTTCATGCGAAAATTACTTTGACCCCGCTTTCGCGGGCCGAAGTCAGCGGCGTTTAAGGGCTGGCTCAGAAGCTCACTTGGTTCGCTTCATCGTCGACCCCATCGACCAATTGAACCTGCCCAGTTCGACGAAGGTCTTGTCTCAAAGCACTTGTGAATTACCAGGAGGTAGCATATATTAGTTCCATTGATGTGATATTGAACTTTTAACGCTAGTTCCACTCTCCAATGGACCGCATATGATCAAGGTTTGGCCTCGCGCCCTCGCTGGCAACATACTCGCATCCGCACTCGGCCTGCTCCTTGCCGCGAGCGCCGCCGCCGGCCCGCTGACCAAGGACGAAACGCCGGCGCCCCTGCGTCCATGGACCGAATGGGTGCTGCACGAAAACACCGACCGTGCATGCCCGTACTTCTACAACGACAGCGAGACGCGCCGCTGCAGCTGGCCGGCCAGCATCGAACTCGTGCTCGACGCCAAGGGCGGCAGCTTCGAGCAAACGATCCAGGTCTACAAACCGCTGTGGGTCGCCTTGCCCGGCAACGCCGAATTCTGGCCGCTCGAGGTCAAGATCGGCGGCAAGGCCGCCGTGGTGACGGCCAAGTCGGACATGCCCGGCGTCACGCTGCCGATCGGCGCGCATCGGGTCACGGGCAGTTTCCGCTGGGCCGAGATGCCCGAAACGCTGCAACTGCCCGTCGACACCGCGCTCGTGGCGCTGCGCCTCGACGATCGCGTGGTGGCCGCGCCCAAGCTGGCCGATGGCGGCCAGTTGTGGCTGCAAAGCCGCGCCCAGGACAGCGCCGTCGCCACCGACCGGCTCGAGATGCGCGTTAGCCGCAAGCTGAGCGACAACATCCCGTTCGTCGTCACGACCGAGCTGCGGTTGACGGTCTCGGGCAAGAACCGCGAGGTGCTGATCCCGACCCTGCTGCTGCCCGGGACGGTCCCCGCCGCGCTCACCAGCGAGCTGCCGGCCCGCATCGAACCGGACGGTTCGCTGCGCATCCAGCTGCGCCCGGGTGACTGGAGCGTCTCGCTCGAGGCGCGCCACCTGAAGGCGCCGGCCGCGCTGACCCTGCCGGCGGGCGCGCAACCGCTGGTGGCCGAGGAGGTGTGGGTGTTCGAGGCGCACAACCAGTTGCGCGTGGTCAGCCCGCAGGGTTCGACCCCGATCGACGCCAAGCAGGCGGTGCTGCCCGACGAATGGAAGCATTTGCCGGCGTTCCGGATCAAACCGGGCGAGAGCCTCAAGCTGGTCGAGAGCAAACGCGGCAACCCCGACCCGGGGCCCGACCAGCTCGGGCTGCGGCGCACGATCTGGCTCGACTTCGACGGCGGCGGCTACACGATGCACGACGACATCACCGGCAACCTGAGCCGTTCGTGGCGGCTCGAAATGGCCAATCCGGGCGTGCTGGGCCGCGTCACGATCGACAACGAAGACCAGTTCATCACGCGCCAGGCGGCCGACCCCGGGGTCGAACTGCGGACCGGCAAAGCCAACATCGGCGCCGACAGCCGCATCGAATCGGGCACGCGCGCTTTCAGCGCCACCGGCTGGCGCCAGGATTTCCAGACCGTGTCGGCGCAATTGCACCTTCCGCCCGGCTGGCGCCTGTTCGCCGCCAGCGGCACCGACGCCACGAACGGCTCGTGGGTGTCCAAGTGGACGCTGCTCGATATGTTCGTGGTGCTCATCATCGGCCTCGCCTTCGGAAAACTGTGGAGCCCCGGCTGGGGCCTGGCCGCCTTGCTCACGCTGGCGCTGATCTACCACGAGCCGAACGCGCCGCGCTGGATCTGGCTTGCCGTGCTGGCAGGCGTGGCGCTGCTCAAGGTGCTGCCGCTGACGGGCAGGGCGTGGCAGGCGGTCCGGCTCTACCGCGCGCTGGCGCTGCTGGCGCTGGCGCTGTGGATGCTGCCGTTTAGCGTGACGCAGATCCGCCAGGCGCTCTATCCGGTGCTCGAGATCCCGGCCGAGACGAGCCATGGGATGACGGGGAGGAGCAGACAGTCGCTCGACGAGGCTGCCGAAGCGGCGCCGGCCGCCGCCGATGGTGAAACGCAGGCAATCATTGTTGAGGAAAAGATTGCACAGTTGTCGGACGCGCCGGTCGCGATGATGGCGCCGCCCCCGCTGCCGCCGAAAGATTCCTCGTCCTACGTCCGCGCCGAAAGCGGCCTCGATAAACTTGACCCGAACGCGATCGTCCAGACCGGCCCCGGCCTGCCACGCTGGAGCTGGCGCAGCTATGAGCTGGTCTGGAACGGGCCGGTCGAGCAGGACGCCCAACTGCGCTTGTGGCTGCTGCCGCCCGCGCTGGTGGCCTTCCTGTGCCTGCTGCGCGTGCTGTTGCTGGCGCTGTTGTTCGGGCGCCTGATGGAGCGTCCCCTGGCATGGCCGCGCCTCAAGCGCGCGCCGTCCGCGGCGGCGGCGTTGCTGGCCGTGCTGCTGGCCGCGCCGCTGCTGGCGCCGCCCGATGCGCATGCGTCCGAACCGGTGGCCGAATCCGCCGACAAAGCGCCCCCGGCCGACATGCTCGAGGAGCTCAAACGGCGCCTGCTGCTGCCTGCCGATTGCCAGCCCAACTGCGTCGAGCTAAGCCGCATGCAGATCCAGGCCAGGGGCGCCAGCCTGCAGCTGCGGCTCGAGGTGCATGCGCTCGACCACGCCGCCGTCAACCTGCCCGGCGCGGTCGGCCAGTGGCAGGCGCAGACCGTTCTGCTCGACGGCAAACCGGCCAGCGCGATGGTGCGCGACGACACCGGCACCATGTGGCTGGCGCTGCCGCCGGGGGTGCACGAGATCGTGATGCAAGGTGACATCGGCGCGCTCGAGAACGTGCTGCTGCCGCTGCACATGAAGCCGCGCCGCGTCGACACCAGCCTCGAAGGCTGGACCGTGAGCGGGCTGCGCGAGAACGGCCGCGCCGACGCCAACGTGCAGCTGACCCGCACCGTGCAAAACACGCAGGCCGGCAAGGGCGCCGCCGCGGTCGACTTCCCGCCGTTCGTGCGCGTCACGCGCACCATCACGCTCGGCCTGCGCTGGACCGTGCACACGGTCGTCGAGCGCATCGCGCCGGCCAACGGTCCGATCCAGGTCGAGGTGGCGCTGCTGCCGGGCGAATCGCTCACCAGCAGCGAGCCGCGCATCGTCGACGGCAAGGCCATGGTCAGCCTCAGCCCGCAGTCCGGCTCGGTCAGCTGGCAAAGCAGCCTCAAGGAGCGCCCGGTGCTCGCGCTCAAGGCCGCCGCCGGGGCCAACCAGATCGAATTGTGGCGCCTCGACGCGGGCAAGCAATGGCACGTCGTGCCAACCGGGGTGCCGGCGATCGAACACCAGGACGGCTCGGCGCGCTGGATGCCGCTGTGGCGCCCGTGGCCCGGTGAGCAGGTCACGCTGGCCATCTCCAAACCGCTCGGCGTGGCGGGCCAGACCCTGACCATGGACGAGAGCACGATGACGGTCACCCCGGGCGAGCGCTCGAGCAGCGTGGCGCTGAGGATATCGCTGCGCGCCAGCCGCGGCGGGCTGCACCCGCTCACCCTGCCCGAAAACGCGATCCTCGAAAAGGTCAGCGTCGGCGACACCGAACTGCCGCTGCGCCTCGACGGGCGCATCCTGCGGGTGCCGCTGCAAAGCGGCGAGCAGGAGGTGCGGATCGACTGGCGCCAGCCGGGCGGCGTCTCGACCTTCTACCGCACCCCCGAGGTCGACCCCGGCCTGGCCTCGGTCAACGCCACGATCATGGTGCATATGCCGCAGGACCGCTGGACCATGCTGCTGGGCGGACCGCGCATGGGGCCTGCCGTGCTGCTGTGGGGGCTGGTGCTGGTCATCGGCATGGTGGCGCTGGCGCTGGGCCGCTCGACGCTGACCCCGCTCAAGAGCTGGCACTGGTTCCTGCTCGGACTGGGCCTGACCCAGGTCGAGTACCCGCTCGCCATCGTTATCGTCGGCTGGCTGCTGGCGCTTGGCTACCGCAGGCAGTACGGCGCGCTGCTCGGCGACCGCCGCTTCAAGCTGGCCCAGGTCCTGCTGGTGGTGTGGACGCTGGCGGCGCTGGCCGGCTTGTTCGTCGCGCTCACGCAGACGCTGATCGGCTTCCCCAACATGCAGGTGGCGGGCAACCTGTCCGACCGGGACGCCTACCGCTGGTTCGCCGACCGCATGGCGGACCAGCTGCCGCAGGCGTGGATCATCTCGCTGCCGCTGCTCGCGTACCGCCTGCTGATGCTGTTGTGGTGTTTGTGGCTCGCCTACGCCTTGCTCAGCTGGCTCAAGTGGGGCTGGTCGTGCTTCAGCGAGCAGGGCTACTGGCGCGCGCCCAAGCCGAAGCCTATTAAGGGCGACACACCGGAGGATCTGGCAACGGCCGAAGAATCCACGGGCGCGCCCACACCTGTCAAGGAATGACGATGCTGCAGATGCGACCCGGCTGTGAATGCTGCGACAAGGACCTGCCCGCCGACGCCGGCGGGGCCTGGATATGTTCGTTCGAATGCACGTTTTGCGGCGACTGCGTCGAGACGCGGCTGGCGTGGCGCTGCCCCAATTGCGGCGGCGCGTTTTCGGCGCGCCCGATGCGTGTCGGCGGCGCGCTCGAACGCAATCCGGCGCAGCTTGAACGGGTGTTCAAGCCGGGCGGCTGCGCGCCGAACTAGCAGTGTGCCGGCCTTTGGTCCGCGATCGAAGTCGGATCGATCGCATTCTGGTGCTGCGAGCGAAACCGGGGTCAGAGTTTTTTTTCGCGGCTTCATGCGAAAATTACTCTGACCCCGCTTTCGCGGGCCGAAGTCAGCGGCGTTTTTCATACCGCGACCAGCACCATCCCGACTGGCGCGAATGCCACAGGGAACTGGCACCATTGCCCCCAAACGCTACCGCCGTGCAGACCATGGCGCACAGGATCAATATTAGCCGCAGACTTCGGCCCGCGAAAGCGGGGTCAGAGTAATTTTCGCATGAAGCCGCGAAAAAAACTCTGACCCCGGTTTCGCTTGGTCGCCTGAATGCGAGCGATCCGACTTCGATTTCCGAACAAAGGCCGACAGCCGCTAGTCTTTGTCCGCCCGCGGCGGCGGCAGGCAGGCCAGCGCCGCCACGTAGTCGAGCGCGTTGACCGCCAAGGTCGCTTCGCCGATCCAGGCCGGCTCGGCGCCGGCCGTCAGGGCCCGCATCTGCGCCAGCAGTTGTTCGGCGCGCGTGTCGTTGAAGGCGAGGTGGTGGGCCAGCGGCGCCAGCAGCGCCTCGACGCCGGCGCTGTCCGCATCCGCCCCATCCGCCGCGTGCGGCGGGGCCACCGCCGCCGCCGACGACGGCGCGCGTTCGAGCGCGGACAGTGAGCCGTTGACGACCGCCAGCGCGCGGCCGAACTCCGCCAGCAGCGCCGGCAATGCGCCCTCGGCCTCGTCGGCGAGCGCGCCTTCGAGCCTGGCCACCACCGCGCACAGCTCGTCGGCCCCAAGGTTGGCCGCCACCCCGCGCAGGGTGTGCAAAAGCATGGCGGCGCTGCCGTATTGGCCGTCCTGGCACAGCATCCCGAGTTGCGCGGCGGTGTCGGTGTAGCGCAGGTGGAACTGGACCAGCAGGTCGTGGTACAGGCCCTCGTTGCCGCGGCAGCGCAGCGGGCCGCCCGCCATGTCGATGCCGTCCAGCCGCGCCGGCAGCAGCGCCGCGCCCACCGATGCGGCGCGCGCGCTATCGGCGCCCCCGCCCGCGGCCGCGGCCGCGGGCTTGTCGCGCCCGATCCAGCGCGCCAGCGTCGCCAGCATCAGCTCCGGGTTGATCGGTTTGGTCAGGTAGTCGTTCATGCCGGCCTCGTGGCAGCGCTGGCGCTCGCCGGGCAGCACGTGGGCCGACAGGCCGATGATCGGCAGCGCCGCCGCGTCGTGCGCCGCGCGGATACGCGCGGTCGCCTGGACCCCGTCGAGGCGCGGCATCTGGACGTCCATCAGCACCGCGTCGAAGCGTTCGCCGCCGTGCAGGGCGCTGTGCACCGCCTGTTCGCCGTCGCCCACCATGGTGCAGCGCCCGCCCGCGCTCTCGAGCAGCTCGCGCACCACCATCTGGTTGATCTCGTTGTCCTCGGCCACCAGCAGGTGCGCGCCGTCGATCCGGCAGGCCTGCGCCGCCGGCGCTGGCAGGTGCGCCGGCGGGTTCAGGTCGAGCGCGAGGAACAGGTTTTCGCGCAGCGCGAGCGGGCTGACCGGCACCCGCATCAGGTGCACCGCGCCGTGCATGCCGGTCGCGCCGTCCTTGGCGTCGCCCTCGGGCAGCAGGATCAGGTGCGCCGCGCCGGGCGTGGAAAAATAGTCGCCGGCGCCCTGCACCTGCAGCGCCAGCGGCTGGTCGAGCAGCACCGCCGCGTACCTGTGCTCGCGCAGGCGCGCGTTGGCCGCGTGCACGTCGGCCGCCACGTCGACCCGCGCGCCCCACGCACCTAGCATGCGCACCAGCGCCTCGCGCTGGGACTGGCGCGCCACGCCGAGCAACAGGCGCTTGCCGGCCAGCTCGGGCGCGAGCCGGTCGTGCGCCTGCGCTTCGGGCGCCGCGCCCAGCCGCACCGTGAAGGCGAACACGCTGCCTTCGCCGGGCACGCTGTCGAGCCGGATCGCGCCGCCCATCGCCACCACCAACTGTTTGCAGATGGCCAGCCCGAGGCCGGTGCCGCCGAACCTGCGTCCGGTCGAGCGCTCGGCCTGGTTGTAGGGCGCGAACAGGTGGCGCGCGTGCACCATGTCGATGCCGATGCCGGTGTCGCGCAGCGTGAACGAGAGGCAGACCTGGTCCCCGCCATTCTGGTCCCCGCCGTTCTGGTCCCCGCCGTTCTGGTCATCTCCGTCCCGCGCTCCGCCGGCGCCGGGCCGGGGCGCCGCCTCGAGCGCCACCATGAGCACCACCTCGCCGCGCTCGGTGAACTTGACCGCGTTGTTGATCAGGTTGAGCAGGACTTGGCCGAGCCGCAGCGGGTCGCCCAGCAGCCGCTGCGGCACCTCGGGCGCGACGTCGTACACCAGCGCCAGGCCCTTGGCCTGGGCCGGCAGCGCGGTCACCGTGGCCACGTGCTCGAGCACGTCAGAGAGCGAAAACTCGGTGCGCTCGAGGCTCACCTTGCCCGCCTCGACCTTCGAGAAGTCGAGGATGTCGTTGATGATGCCGAGCAGGGCGTTGGCCGCGTCCTGGACCTTGGTCAGGTAGTCGCGCTGGCGCGCCGTCATGTCGGTCTGCAGCGCCAGGTGGTTCAGGCCGATCACCGCGTTCATCGGGGTGCGGATCTCGTGGCTCATGTTGGCCAAAAATTCGCTCTTGAAGCGGGTCGCGGTCTCGGCCAGCTCCTTTTGCGCCAGCAGTTCGTGGTACAGGCCGTTGGTGACGATCGAGAAGATGTTGGCGAACATGAGCATCAGGCCGAGCGTGACCGCCACCCGCACCGCCATCGGCGCGCCCATCACCTGCCACGCCGCCAGCGGCACCATGACCACCACGATGGTGTTGACCACGTTGGCCGTGCGCAGCGACAGCATGAAATGGAAGATCAGCATGGCCGGATAGGCCCACAGGATGCCGGGCCAGCCCTGGGTCCGCACCGCCAGCACCAGCGCCATCATGGCCGGCACGAAGATGATCACCGGCGGCAGCGACGAGCGCTTGTTGAAGTAGATGCCCAGCGCGTTGGCGATCAACAGGGCCGAGACGGCGCCGGTGGCGACGCCGAGCGCCGGGCGCCCCTGCAAAAAATGGTTGACCGCGAACGGCAGCAGGCCGAGGCCGACCGCGATGGCCAGGCCGTACGAGATCCCGGCGCGGTACTTGGCGATGAGCGCCGACTCGTGCATCGCGTTGTTGTGCTTGCTGTTCATCATGCTGCGCCCCCCTCCAAAGACGGAACCCGGCCGCGGCGCCGCCCGGCACCGGCCGGTGTGGCGCCGCGCCCGCTTCCCGCGCGCCTAGTCGCCGAGCACGGACTTGATCTTGGCCAGCGTCTCCTCGATCGGCGCGTGCTTGGACATGCCGGGGCGCCCGCCCAGTTGCCCGTTGCGCTCGCTCGCCTCGGTCACCGACACCAGCGACGTCAGATAGATCAGCGGGATGGCGCGCGTGTCGGGGTCCTCCGACAGCGCGCGCGAGACGTCGCCGCCGTCCATCTCGGGCATGTCGATGTCGCACAGGATCAAATCGGGCCGCTCGGCGCGCGCCATGCGCACCACGCCCCTGGGCTCGTTGATGACCACCACGTCGTAGGTCTTGTTCAATTTCAGGCTCAGGTAGTCGGTGACGGCGTGGTCGTCGTCGACCATCAAAATTTTCTTCTTGGTCACGGCAGTTCCTCTCAAGGGGTGGGTGTTTGATCCGTCGCGTTCAGATCGACAAAGCGAATCGTGACATTTCTAAGGTGCAAGCGCAAGCGCGCCAGTTGTTCCTGCAGCGCGGCGCTGTCGACCTGGGCGACGTCGTGCTCGATCTGCTGGCAGTGCTTGCCGGCCCAGCGGAAGCCGTACAGCGCGAAACTGCCGGCCAGCCGGTGCGCCAGCTGGCGCACCTCGGCCACGTCGTTCATCGCGCAAGAGAGCGTCATCGAGTCGATGACCTCGCGGCGCGACTGCAAAAACGCGGGCAGGGCGTCGCGCAGGTCGACGTCGACCCGCACCTCGTCGTCGATCTGGTAGGCCTGCGCGGGCGCGGCCGGCGCGGCGGCGGC
>NZ_PXWF02000160.1 GCF_003011895.2 Massilia glaciei
TCCTGCATGCGGACGAGTCGGGCCTGCGTGTAGCGTCGAAATTGCACTGGTTGCATATCGCCGCGACCCCGACTCATACCTGGTACGGCGTGCATGCCAAGCGCGGCATGGAGGCGATCATCGCCCATGGCATCTTGCCCAATCGCCTGGGAGTCCTCGTCCACGATTGCTGGGCTTCCTACTGGACGCTCGACTGTATCCATGCCCTGTGCAATGCGCATCTTCTGCGCGAACTGGTCTATGTGCAAGAACTGACCGGTCAAGCATGGCCAGAACAGATGAGTAAATTTCTCTGTCAAACCAATATGCTGTGCGAGGCCGTCCGGCAAAAAGGCATCGTGCTGAGCGATGCCGACGTTGCCGCCTTTGGCACGGTCTATGATCGAATATTGCGTGAGGGGGAGCGGCGCAATCCGGAAGTGACCAAGCCATCTGGCAAGCGCGGGCGCGTCAAGCAATCGGTCGCCTTCAACCTGCTGCGCCGCATGCGCCAGAATGCCGAGGCCGTCTTGCGCTTTGTTCATGACCTTACCGTGCCGTTTTCGAACAATACAGGGGAGCAAAGTGTACGGATGGCCAAGGTCAAACAAAAAATTTCCGGCTGCTTCCGCACATTGGAAGGCGCGCAGCACTTCTGCGTCATCCGCACCTGTCTCGCTACGCTACACAAACAAGGCCACGGCATGCTTGAGGCGATTCGCCGCGCACTCGCCGGACATCCCATCGTCCCCGCCAGTTGCTCACCCTGAGCAGCGGCTGCAAACGCACTGCCACATGCCATCGGTGACCCGAGTCACCACATCATCGCCGTCAAATCTACTTGCTGTCGGGCGCGCGCTTCAGCGACGGGGTCCTGTTGGCTTCGCCCGCCACAAAGGGGCGTTCAACGCGCTCGACGGAGCGCTCAAAATCGAGATTGTCCAGTTTGGTCAACTCTTCGCGAGCGCGCGCATACAGCTTCAGAATGAGACGATCCTTCTCGTCATGGGAAAGCTTGGAAAGATCCGGGAGTGCGCGCAATTTCTTCATCGCTAACATGATGAACTGATTCCATGAAACGAACAACCTTGGCCCCGGCAGCGCTCAGGCTAAACAGTCACGGTTTTTCAACAAAAAGTAGATTTTTCCGTGGTGTGACCAGGCGGGAAGGACATGTCTCCGTCTGCCTGGGCTGGTCGCGGCATTACGGACGGGCGGGGAGGGCAGGGCTGTCGCACCAAAAGTCGTTTACAATCAACCACTTGAGAAATTATCAATATGGCAATTTGTAAACGGTT
>NZ_PXWF02000161.1 GCF_003011895.2 Massilia glaciei
TGCCCCGCAGCGTTCAGGCTAAACAGTCACGAAATTAGTGAAGATCGACGCCGGCGAAGATATGCCGCTTCTCATCCACCGGGATACGGGACTCGGGGTTTTTGAGCCAACTTCCTAGCGCTGACAATGCGCTCAGCGGGGAATCAGGTTAACACCATCGCCCAGGCTCTTCGGGCTGTACAATTTTTGTACGAAACACTGGCGGAAGAAGGCGTTGATTTGATAGTGCGCGCTCGAGCGAACGATTCGCTAGAGCTTGGCGAGGTTGAGGCGTTGGTGGCACGATGCAAGTTCGCGAAAGCCGATCTTGTGCAAGCTGATGAAGAATCTCGCTCCGCAAACGTTGTGCCAATCCGGAGCGCGCTGAAAAAAAGAAACGCCGCCCACTATGGACTGGCTGCAGTCCAGAGTGACACAACCGCAATGCGGTTGCACTACATCGGTGCCTATCTGAAATGGTTTGCCAACTACGCCTACCTTCGAAAGATACCGACCAAGCGAGGGACATTCCGGACCGTCGCGAATCTTGTTATCGATGCAATTAAGGTCCGGACTCCTCCAGCACGCTCGCATGGAAGGAAAAAGGGCATAACCAAGCAACAAGAAAAGCGGTTGCTCGCGGTGCTCAAGCCTGATTCTCCGGAAAATCCTTGGTCGGATGCCTTCGTTCGAACTCGAAACTATGTCATCGTTCGGTTGCTGTTGTGCCGGCCAAT
>NZ_PXWF02000162.1 GCF_003011895.2 Massilia glaciei
TCGTTGACCGCGTCGAACTTGATGCCGCCGGTCACCAGCAGGGTCGCGGCCGCGCCGCCGAGGCCGTAGTCGACCACGGTGATGCTGCCGCCATAGACTTCGAGGTCGTCGCGCAGGGTCGGCACCTGCAAGCCGCTGGCCGCGCCGATGCGCACCGCGCCGGCGCCGGCGGCGGCATGGCCGTCCGGGCCCTGGTGGCCGATGACGATCTTGCTGAAGCCGTCGGCGAAGCGGGTGATGTCGGCGTTGTCGATATTGAGGGTGTCGAGCGTGACGCTGCCGGCCGGGGAGCCGATCTCGACCGCCATGCCGAGCGTGGCCGGGCGCAGCGTCATGACGCCGGTGCCGACCACCGACTCGCCACCGCCGAGGAAGGTGATCTCGTCGGCCTCGATGAAGATGTTGCCGCCGCCGACGTTGACGCCGGCGCCGAAGGTGACGCTGGTCGCGCCCAGGATCGTCAGGTTGCCGCCGCCCAGGTTGAGGTCGCTGCTGAACACCACCGCGCCCGAGGCGTGGATGATCAGGTCGCCGGCCAGCGTGACCGCGCCCTTGAACTTGACGTCGTTCGGGGTGTTGATGGTGCCGTTGACGTCGACGCCCTCGATGGTCAGGTTCGCCATCGCGCCGTTGGCCGCGGTGGTGTTGCCGATGTCGCCCGAGAACACGATATCGTCGGGTCCGCGCAGGGTGACGCTGTCGAGCACGCCGCCGGCGGCGCCGCGGAAGTACATGCCGCTGTCGTCGCCGAACGACATCGCGCCGCTGCCGTCGCTGCCGGCAGTGATGGTGACGGCCTTGGCGCCGCTGTTGATCTCGACCGCGTCGTGGATCACGATGTCGCCGGCGGCCGACACGGAGTCGGCGTAGGTCATGGTGTGGCCCGAGCCGTACACGATGAACGAGGCGTTGTCGGTCAGGGTCAGCGCGCTGTTGATGAAGATCTCGCCGCCGAGCACCGGATTGCGCAGCACCAGGGTGTCGCTCAGGGTGATCGGCGCGCTCGAACCGGCGCTGCCGATGTTGATCGTGTGGCTGCCGAGGTTGCTGCCGATGACGATCTGGCTGAAGCCGTCCTGCAGCTTGGCCAGTTCGGTGATGTTGATGTTCATGGCGCCGGCGAGGTCGCCGCCGCTGCCGCCGAACACGATCGCGCTGCCCGTCTCGAGCGGCACGAACGAGAGCACCGCGCCGGCGCTGCGCACGGTGCCGTCGATCTGCACGTCGCTGCCGCGGATGGTGATGTCCTTGCCGCTGGCGTCGATCGGGGCCGACACCACCTGGCTGCCGTTCATGCTGACGACGTCGGTGGTGCCGCCCTTGGAGCCGCTGTCGAGCACGTCCTTGGCGACATCGACCGTGCTAACCGCGAGGATCGAGACGGCCATGCGCGTGCTGCTCGAGGCCGTCAACTTGACGGCGTCGACCACGATCGCCAGCGGGCTGACCAGGAAGCCTGCGACCTGCTCGCCGATCTCGTCGCGGGCGGCGATGGTGATGTCGCCACCGCTCGTTTGCAGCATCGCGCCGTTGGCGTTGCGCAGCAAGGTGCCGTTGGCCAGGTGTCCGGGCTGGAGATGGGCCGGCACATTGGCCACCGTGATCGCGCCGTTGACCGCGTCGACCGCGAACAGGCCCTGGCGCATGGCCCAGTGGATATCGCTGTGGAAATCGCGTTCGGCGCCGGCGTCGGCGCCGTCGGCCTGCGTCAGCCAGCCGGCGACGCGGGTGTCGGCGCCAAGGGTGGCTTCCGCATGCGAATTGAGCAGGCCGCCCCTTGGCAGTTTGATCACGATGTCGCCGCCGCCGGCCACGTGCACGCCGGCCGCGAGCACGATGTCGCCGCCTTCGGCCGTCAGGGCCACGCTGATGCTGTCGGCCGCGCTGCCGCTGGTGGCGATGTCGGCATTGAGCGCGATGGCGCCCTTGGGGCCGCCCGCGTACAGGGTCACCTTGCCGGCGCCGGCCGTCAGGCCGCTGCCGGCCACCTCGATGGCGCCGTTGACGGTCGCGATCGAGACCGCGCCCGCGCCGCCCTGGATCACCCGGATCAGCACCAGCGCGTCGAGGTCCTCGACCGCGATCTCGCCGCTGCCGTTGTTGGTCAGGTCGAGCGAGGCGACCTCGGTGCGCAGCGCCTGGCCGGCGCCGATGCCGCCGTCGGCCAGGGTGGCGCTGGCGATGCCGCCGGTGGCATTGACAACCAGCCTGGCGCCGGCGGCGACGATGTCGGTGCCGCCGTCGGTGACGAACAGCTTGCCGCCAGCGCTGATGGTCAGGTCGCCGCTGTTGTTGGTGCGAAGCTTGCCCAGCGTGATGTCGCCGGACGCGCTAAGGTGGATCAGGCCGCCGCCCGCGTTGAGGTCGGATTCGGCCGTCATGGTGATGGCGCCGCCCAGCGCCGTCAGGCCCAGGGTGCCGCTGGCCGAGCCCAGGTCGGCCAGTTCGGTCAGCGTGATGGCGCCGGCCGCGGCCAGTGTCAGGTCGCCGCCGGCGGTGCGCAGCGCGGCGTTGACGGTGATCGCGCCGGCCGTGGTGCGCAGGCTGATGGTTTCGCCGACCAGCGCCGTGACGGCGCCGTCGAGCACCAGATTGCCGCCGGCGGTGACGCTGACCGTCTTGTTGCCGGTGCTTTCGAGGCGGCCGATTTGCACCGCGTCGCTTTCGTAGACGACGATTTCGTCCTTGGCCACGATGTCGAGCGTGTCGGCCTCGATCGTGGCGGCGGTGCTGCCCAGCGTGACCTTGCCGTTCTTGGCCGACAGCACCACGTTGGCCGCGTTGGCCATGCTGCCGATGGTGATGTCGCCGGTGAGCGAGGTGATCGTCACATTGCCGACCAGGCCGGTGATGTCGCCGATCGTGATGTTGCCGTACACGACCAGATTGATGTCGCCGCCGCCGTTGGCATCCATCGTGATGGTGCGCATGGTCAGGTCGAGCACCGCGCCCGCGTCGGTCTGCAGCACGGTCAGGTCGCTGCCCACCCCTTTGACCACGGCGTCGATGAACCTGGCCTGCGAGGTCAGGGTCAGGTCGTCGCCGGCCGTCACGTTGAGTTCGTACGCGGTGACCTTGCCGCCCAGCGTGATGCCGTCGGTCGCGCTCAGGTTGACGATGCCGCTGGTGGTGCCGACGTCGAGCGCCGAGACCACCACCAGCGCTTCGCTGGACACGAGCGTGATGACTTCGCCGGCCGCCGGTGTCGTGGGCAGGTTGACCACGGTCAGCGAGCCGGTCACGTTCATGCCGAAATTGCCCTGCTCGCGGGTGGCCATCACGACCACCGTGTCGCCCGTCACATTGAGCACCGCGCCGAGGTCGACGCCGCCGCCGCTGGCGTCGAAGCCATCGTTCTTGGCCTTGGCAGTAAGCACCAGTTGGCCGGCGTCGGCCGGGTCGAGCGCGACCGTGGCCGCGGCGGCGGGGTCGAGCGAGGCCATGTGCGCCAGCGCGCCCAGGATCGAGGCCCAGTCGGCGCCCACGGTGCCGTAGACGGGGATCACGTCGCCGGCCTTGACGCTGTAGGTGGCCAGGTCGAGGTCGAGCGAATAGGTCGCGGTGGCGACCGGCGCGACCGGATAAGTGGTCCCGGCCAGCGGCGCGTCGGCGAACCTGAGCACGGTTTTTTGGGTGGCGTCGGCGCCCTTGTTGGCGAGCGTCTGCTTGGCGGCCGGGTTGGCCAGCGGCGTCTCGAGCACGTAGGTGACGGTCGCGCTATCGACCGTGAAGCTGGTGTTGACGCTGTCGGCCGTCAGGGTCAGCTTGTGCTCCTGGGCGCTGACGGTGGCGCCGACGGCGGTGACCGCGCTGGCGTCGATCTTGGCCTTGAGGCCGGCGTAGATCGAGGTCCAGTCGGCGCTCACGCCGCCCTGGCCGGTCTCGACCTTGTAGTGGGTGCCGTTGACGGAGATGTCGAAGGTCTGGCCGTTGGCCAGCGCGACGTCGCCGAAGGTGACGACATTGACCTGGTGGCGCGACTGCCCGGCCGCCACCAGCGTCGAGCCGCTGTCGAGGACGGCGCTCTTGCGGTTGACCAGGGTGTAGTCGAGCGTGACCGCGGTGGAGCCGGCCGGGGTCAGCACGAGGGTGCCGTCGACCGCGTTGACGGCCACGCTCACCACGGCCGTGCGCGGCCCGCCCTCGGTCGCCGGCGGCAGCGAGGTTTCGGCCTCGATCGCGGTTTTCATCTCGGCCAGCAGCGCGGTCCAGGTCTTGAGCGTGACAACCTTGTCGGACCCGACCTTGTCGGTGGTGGCGAAGGTGAGCGCCTTGCCGTTGACCGAAACGATGATGCTCTCGCCGCTCGTGAGGGTGGCGCCGGCGAAGTCGATGGTGTGTTTCTGGGCGCCGGGGTTGCGCTCGGTGCCGTCGCTCTGGATCTTGTCCTGGGGGTTCACGCCGACCGCGTCGACCGAGAACGCCTTGTCGAAGGCATCGGCGACAATGGTGAGCCGCCCTTCGGCCAACTCGGCCGGCACAACACTGGCCGTGACCGCCTCGCCGGCCGCGATGCGGGTGGCGAGCGTGCCCAGTACGCTGCCCCAGGTGGCGTCGACGTTGACGCCGCTGTACACGGCGGCGAGATTGCCCGGGCTGAGCAGGTTGCCCAGCGCGGTGCCGATTTCGGCCGCGGTGGCGGTCGCGTCCGCGACCACGCGGTACTTGGTGGCGCCGACGGTGAGTGTGTAGGCGCCGCCGTTGAGCAAGGCCACGCTGCTCAGGTTGAGCATGCGGCCCGCCTCGGTGGTCGTGCCCACGGTGATGTTGTCGTCGCCGGTGTAGGGCGTGAAGCCCGACACCGCGACGGCGGCGAGGCCGGCGCCGGCGCTGATGGTGACCACGTTGGTGGCCGCGGTGGCCGCCAGGTCGGTCGCGAGGTCGATTTTTGCGGCCAGGCCGGTCGCGATCTTGGGCAGGTCGTCGCCGGTCACGGCCACATAGGTGTAGCGGACGCCGGCCACGTCGATGTGGTAGCTGCCGCCGACCACGACGGCGGTGCCGGTCAGGGTCACGGTGCGCGCGGCGGCCGCGTTGGCGCCGACGGCGCTGACGGCCGAGGCGGTGGCGCCCGCGATGGCGCTCTCGAGCTCGACGCTGACGACGCCGCTGCCGGCGCCGATGGCGAGGTTGACGTTGAAACCGGTCTGCACGGTGTACGCGTGGTCGTTGACGACCACCGTGTAGTCGGTGGCGGCGGCCGGCGGAGCGAGGGCGTTGAAGCGCACCTGCGAGCTTTGCTGGGCGGTGTTGCCGTGCGTGGTCGTGGCGACGGTGCCCGCGTTGGTCACGCCGTTCAACACCGTGCCCTGCTCGTGGCGCACCGCGGTGGTGGCGCCGAGCACGAAGGCGGTGTTGTCGGCGACCGCGGTCAGGGTCAGCGTGCGGTATTCGGCGTCGACCGCGACCTTGACCTTGCCGCCGGCCTCGAGTTTGAATTCGAGCGCCTCGAGCACCGAGGTCCAGTCGGCGGTGACGGTCTTGAGGTTGACCACCGCGCCGACATCGACGGTGTAGTCAACGTTGTCGAGCACGATCTTGTAGCTGACGCCGGCGCCGATGGCGGTGGCGGCGAAGGTGAGCCGCTCGACCTGGGCCACGCTGGTGCCGGGCGCGACGTACAGGGTCCTTTCGGCCGGGGTGGTGCCGCCGCCGAGGGCGGTCGCGTTTTCCTGGGTGACCTGAGAGTCGCCGACGGTGAAACTGCCGGGTCCGCCGAGGTAGCGCACTTCGAGCTCGTCGCCGACGCCGCGTTTTGCGGCGTCGAGCATCTCGACGGTGGTGCCGGCGGTCACGCCGAGCAGCGTCACGCGCAAGCCGTAGACATCGGCCTTGTCGTTGTCGAAGCCGGTCGAGCCGGCGAGCCATTCAAACATCTTGCCGCGCGCGTCGAGCAGCACGTTGCCCGACGTTTTCTCGGCGCCGGCCAGCACGTTGGCCTCGACGTAGTCGACGTACATGTTGCCGGCCGCGCGGACCGCGATGTCGTGCCCGGCGGCGAGGTTGCGCACATCGACGAGGTAGGCGTCGCCGCCGCTCTGGATGTCGATCGCGCCGTTGTGCGCGAGCGCCTTGTCGACCACCAGCGCGTCGGCCTCGTTGACCTTGATTTCGCCGGCGACGCTCGAGACGGCGCGCAGGTGGCTGACCAGGGTGTTGAGCTGGATCGCGTTGGTGGCCTTGACGTCGAGCGTGTGGGCGATGAAGACGGAGGCGCCGTCGGTGCTGATGGCGGTCGCGGTCAGGTCGAGTTCGCCGCTGGCGGTGTTGGCCGCGACGATGCCGCCGAGCACCGTGAGGGTGCCGTTGATGTCGAGCGAGACAGCGCCCGTGTAGTCGTAGCCGGTCAGGCCGCCGACGAAGCCGGTCAGCTCGAGGCTCGAGTCGAGGTCGACCATGACCTGGTTCCTGGCGCGCAGCTCGAAGTTGGCGGCGGGCAGGGCCAGGGTGCGGATGTTGATGATGCCGGTCGCGCGCGCCGGCGCGTTTTCGTCGATGGTGTCGTTGAGGTCGCCGTCGCGGTTGTGGTCGAAGCCGGCGACCGACTCCAAAATGCTGTCGGTGCGGTCGCCGTCGTGGTTGAAGTCGAACGACTGGTCGACCGTGCGCACGCCCTTGGCCACGATGGTCAGCTGCTCGATCTTGGCGCCGGCGCCGCTCGCGTCGTAGCGCGCGGCCTTGAGCGCGATGGTGCCCGAGACGTTGATGTCCTCGCCGGCGATCAGCTCGAGCCGGGTGTTGGCGCTTAGCGTGCCGGCGATGCTCAGCGTTTCACCGGTCTCGAGGATCAGGGTGTCGGCGCTGATCAGGGTCGGCAGCAGCTTGCTGTGGGTCGCGCCGAACACGAAGTAGTCGCCGGCGCGGTATTCGATCAGCTCGGGCGCGTCGCCGTCGGCGCCGATGAATTTGTACAGGTCGATCACGCGGGCCGCGTTGAAGGCGATTCCGCGGGTGAATGTGATGGTCTCGCCCGAGGCGCGCGCGCCGACCTGCACATTGCCGGTGCTGCTGGCCAGGCGCACGGTGTCGGCGCTGATCTTGGCGTCGACGCCCTGGCCGTCGATGACGCCGGCGCGCAAGGTGCCCTCGGCCGTGATGCTGACCAGGCTATGCCCGGTGGCGCTGGTGGCGGTGGTGGCGTTGACGATGATCAGGCCCGGCGTGAACTCGAGGGCGCCGTCGATGTCGCTCAGCTCGATGTCGCCGCCGTTGGTGCTGCGCGCGTCGAGCGTGTTGGCGGCGATCTCGAGGCCGGTGATGCCGCCCTTGGCGCTCAGGGTCAGCAGCGCGGCGACGAGGTCGGCCGCGGCGTCGCTGTGGGTTTCGGCGATCTTGCCGGTGCTCGAGCTCAGCGTGATGTTGCCGGCCGAGCTCACGGTCGAGCCGGCCAGCGCGGCCGGCAGGTCGGCCGCGTTCCCGAGGTGGATGCCGGCCGAGGCGTGGCGCACCAGGATGTCGCCGACGGCGGTGACGGCGATGTCGTTGCCGGCCTTGTTCGAGGCCAGGCGCACGTCGGCCAGGTCGGCGGCGCCGCCCGCAGTGAGGCTGAAGCCGCCATTGGCGACGGTGACCTTGTCGAGCACGATGTCGCGCGCGCCCTGCGCCAGGCTGACGCTGCCCTCGCCCGTGCTGTTGAGGTTGAGGCGGTTGACGTTGGTGACCAACTGCATGGCGCCGGCGCCGGTGAGCACGAGCTCGTCGGCGCTGATGAGGGCGCCGGCCAACTGGATTACCCTGCCCTGCACCGCCAGCGCGACGTCGCCGCGCCCGCCGGTCGAGACCAGCGCGCCGGCGGCCAGCGTCAGGTCGGAGGCGCTCAAGCCCAGGTCGGCGCCGGTCGCGCCGGCGTTGAATGTTGAGATATTGATATCATTTCGGTCGCTCGTACCCAAGGTCTTGAGCGACACGGCCGTGACGTCGCCCAGGGCGGTGACCGCGATCGCGCCGTCGAAGGCGGTGATGTCCTGCAAGGTGACGTCGCGCTGGCTGGTCAGGGCGATGTTGCCCGAACCGGAGGTCGCGAGCGTGACGCTGGCCGCGTTGGCGTTGAGGACGATGCTGTTCTCGGCGTGCGCCGTCAGCACCGCCGCCGTGATGGCTTTGCCGGGCACGGCCACGTCGAGCGTGTGCCAGCCGGCGAGGTTGGTGAGCGGGTCGATCGGGCGCGGCACCGGCTGGTGCGTGAGCGGATCGATCGGGCTGACCACCATGGCCACCGTTTGCGAGATCTGTTCGATCGAACCGGCGCCCGCGCTCAAGGCGACCGTGCCGCTGGCCGCGAGCAAGGCGCCGTCGAGCACGATGCTGCCGCCGAAGCCGCCGCTGCTGATGGTCAGGTTGCCCGCGCCCGCCACAAGGCTGGTGTCGGCGTCGGCGGTGACGCCACCGTCGCCGCTGGCGCCGTTGCCGGCCGCGATGGTGATGGCGCTCGCGCCGATCTTGCCACTGAGGGCGATGTTGCGTTCGGCCCCGAGCGAGACCAGCGCCAGGTCGACCCCGGCCGCGGCGGCGATTTCGCCACCGAGCGCGATGTCGAGCGCGGCGTCCAGCTTGACGGTGCTCGTGAGCGCGGCGCCGCTGCCGGTGGCGCGCAGGATGGCCGAGTCGTCGAGCGTGAGCGTGTCTTGGCTGTTGAGCTCGATGTTGCCGCCCATCAGCACGGCGCCGACCTGCTGCCCGGCCTTGACGTTGCCGACCAGCTCGAGCTGGGTGTTGGCGTCGATCCTGAGCAGCTCGGACGCGCCGAGCTTGCCGCTGATGTGGACCGCGGCGCCGGCGTCGATCGCGATGTTGCCCGCCTTGATCGTCTCGCCGGCGAAGTCGCCGTACGCGCGCAGCGTCACCTCGGTGGTGGTGGCGACCGTGGTCAGCACCGATTGCGACACGATGATCGGGACGGTCTGCCAGACGTTGACTTTTTCCATCGTCACCACCGGCACCAGCACGGTGCTGGTGCTGTAGACCGGCTGCAGGCCGTTGATGGCCGTCGCGTTGGTCTTGACGACGTAGGTGATGGTGTCGCGCTTGTCCGTGATGTTGTGCTGGTCCGAGGTCCAGGCGTATTTGTAGTCGGTGAACAGCTCGCTGACGTTGCCGGTGAGCGCGTTGCGCCCGCGCACCTCGATGCGCAGGTCGTCGCCGCCGCCGCCGTTGGTGGCGCTGCCGGACAGGTACTCGTTTTTGCCCTGGATCTGCTGGTACTGGGTTTTCCAGGTGTCGAAGTTGGTGCCGTTGAAATTGTTCGGGGCCCAATAGTCGTAGGCGTCGTGGCCGCTGCCGACGACGTTGAGGGTGCCGACCTGGCTCGAGCCGACCACGATTCCGCCTTTCCACAGATCGGTGAAGCCGAAGTGCGGGGTCTCGTCCTCGTCATCCCACGGTCCCCAGCTGCTGCCGTCGTCGTTGTCGACCCAATGGCCGACCAGCGTGGTCCAGTTGTTCCAGTAGCTGTATTGGAAGGCGTTGCCGACCGTGCGCGTCGCGGTCGAGTTCGCGACGAGCTCCATGGTCAGGGTGTCGCCCGAGAGCGCGGAGACGAATTGCGAGCTCGCGTACAGCACGTCGGTGTAGCGGCCGGTGAACTCGGAGAGCGCGTTCGACTGGCGCTGGCCGGCCTCGGTGCTGTCGCTGTGGGTGGCGTAGTACTGGGCGAAATTGGTGTTGCCCGCCACTTGGGCGCCCTGCTGCACGAACCACTCGGGGTCGCGGTCGAGCACGTTGTCGTTCTTGGCCGCGTCGCGGTCGGTGATGTTGAACACGCGGGTGCCGTTGCTGCCGTCGTAGCCGACGTTCCAGCGCGCGCGCCCGTCCTCGACGGCGTTGAACGGCTCGTTGTGGCCGGCCACGACCGGGAAGCCGTTGACCGGGTAGTAGTAGTTCGACTGGTCCTGGACGTAGCTCAGCGTGGCCTTGTCGGTGTAGCTGCCGACCACCTCCGAGCCCACCGTGGTGGTGCCGGGGGTGGCGCTGAGCAGGTCCTCCTGGGCGCCGGTCGGCGCGAGGATGTATTTGTCCTTCCAGTTGTCGAGCGCGATGTGGTAGATGACCAGGGGCTTGCCCTCCCAGGTCGGCACCCATTTCACGTCCGGCTGCGCGGCGCCGTCCTTGAACGAGATGGTCTTGGCCGTGTCCTTGTTGTAGCTGAACGCGAACAGCGGCATGTAGCCGGTCGCGTTGAGCACGGCCTGGCGCTGGGCGTCGGTGAGGCTGTCGAAATCGGCTTTGGCGTTGTAGAAGTCGAGCTGGGCGGCGGTGCCGACCTGGCTGATGCTCAAACCGGGCGAGTTCGCCGTCACGCCGGGCAAGGCGGCCGTGCCGGCGTTGCCGGTCACGCCCCAGAACGCGGTCTTGTTGATCAGGTTGCCGTTGCCGTCCCTGAGCGTGTTGTCGTTCGAGTAATCGATGCCCTCGATCAGGTATTCGCGGTATTTCTGGCCCTCGGGCGCGTTCGGGTTGTAGTAACCCGTCTGCGTGAGCGTGACGTCCATCGTGTGGTGCAAACTGCCGATCTGGACCAGCGCGTCGCTGGTGTGCTCGTTGATGGTGGTCGGGACGTAGGTGGTCTTCGGGACCTCGACGGTGTCGACCACGACCTCCTTGTAGCCGGTGACCACGTCGGTGAGCTGGGACCTGGTCTCGTAGCTCTGGACCGAGACCGTGCGGGTGCCCGAGACGGCCGTGTCGGCGTCGATCGTGACGTTGCCGCCGGCCTTGATCAGGACCGCCGCGTCGGCCAGCAGCACGCCCTGGCCGTGGATCGTGATGTCGCCGCCGAGCAGCTGGGAGCGGCCGATGGCCTGCTCCATGCGGGCCCGGCTCCAGCCCATGTCGACGCCGGCGTTGAGTTCGATGTTGCCGTCCGACTGCAGGAAGGCCGTCAGGTTCAGTTCGCTGCCGGCGTTGACCAGCAGGCGCCCGTTGGCGGCGCCGAGGTGGCTCACGGCGCCGTTGGCGTCGGTGCTCGTGATGCCGGCCTGGACGATGCCGTTGAGCACGATCTTCGGCGCGCTCAGGTGGACCAGGGCGTCGGCCCGGATCAGGGCCTCGTCGGCCTCGGCGCCCGGGGTGGCGTCCTTGCCCGAGACCAGCAACTGGGTGCGGGCCTGGATGAACACGTCCGAATTCTCGCCCGTGGCGTACACCACGGCGCCCGACAGCACGCTGATCTTGCCGCCGGCGAGCACCACATGGTCGCGCACGTTGATGTTGCGCTGGACCACGACGTCGCCGCCCGTCGAGCTGATCGAAAGCAGGCCGACCTTGGCCTGGCCGAGGTTGGCGAAGCCGGTCGCGTTGGGGTCGTTCTGGCCGACCACGCCCTGCACCATGACGCTGTCGGTGGCGCTGACGGTGATGGTGCCGCCGGCGGCCGTGTCGAGCGTGCCGCCCGAGACGTACTTGTTGTTGGCGTCGAGCACCAGGATGTCGACCAGCACGCCGAGGCGGCTGGCGTCGGTGCCGCCGGTGATGGCGAGGCTGTCGTCGGCCGTGACCAGGCCGTCGACCCAGACCTGGGCGCGCGAGAGCACGTCGATGTCGGCGCCCTTGTCGCTGGCGGCCACGGTGCCCTTGATCTGGACCGCGCCGTCGCCCTGCATGCCGATGCGCGCGTCGGCCCCGCCGTCGGCCTCGCTCCAGGCGCCGAAGCCGGTGGCGTCGGCCAGCAGCGCGCTGGCGCGCGTCATGCTGAAACTGAGGCCGAGCGCGTTCGCGCCGGCCTGCACCTGCAGCGCCCCGGTGCTGACCAGGTTGCCGCCGAAGCTCGCGTTGCCGAGCGTGGTTTCGGCGCTGGTGCGGATGTCGATCGCCGCGGACTTGCCGGTGCCGACGTACTTGTTGTTGGGCGCGTCGTAGAAGGCGCCCGCGAGCACGCTGCCGTCGAGCGCGGCGCTGGCGGCGCGCAGCACGATCTGGCTGGCGTCGCCGGTGGTGCGCAGGATGGCGTCCTGGCCGAGGCCGAGCTTGGCGCCGGCCTTGATGTTGAGCATGCCGCTGACGACCAGCGTGGCGCCGTTGCCGGCCACGCCGGTGCCGCCGATGGCGAGCGCGCCGCCGGCGGTGATGTCGAGGCGCTGGGCGGCGCCCGAGAGCAGCAGGTCGGTGCCGAAGATGTCGATGCGCCCGGCCGCGGCCAGCGCCATCGAGCCGGCCACGTCGACCGTGGCGTGCAGGCGCAGGTTGCCGGCCGCGTTCACGCTGACCTCGCGGTCGTAGGTCTGGGGCGTGGCGCCGCTGGTGCGGATGGTGCCGCTGACATCGACATTTTTGCCGCTCAGCACGAGCGACTCGGCGCTCGCGAGCGCGCCGTCGCGCCCGACCGTCAGGTCGCCGTGCAGCGAGACGATCTTGAGCAGGCCCAGTTGGGCGCTGTGGACCCCGGCGCCGCTGTCGATGACGACGTTGTTCATGCCGCTCAGGACGATGCGCCCGCGCAGGTCGACCGACTCGAAGCTGGCCGTGTTGAAGCTGCGGATGCTGGTGTCGCCGGCCAGCTCGGTGCGCCCGGCGTTGATCACGATGTCGCGCTGGGCCTTCAGGGCGCCGTGCAGTTCGATGCCGTCGACGGCGTTGATGATGATGTCGGCGTTGGCGCCGAGGGCGATCAGGTCGCCGCGCAGCACGGCCTTGCCGGCCGGGTTGAGCAGCATGCTGCCGCTGAGCGTTTCGAGCACGCTGCCGGGGTTCAGCGTCACGCCGGCGTTGCCGGCGGCCGAACTGCCCGCGTACATGTTGATGCCGCTGTGGGCGCGGATCCAGCCCGACACCACGATCTGGCCGGACGGGGCGTCGGCGCTGCCCAGGTTGACCACCGAGCCGTAGCCGCTGGCGTCGAGCGTGGCCATGCGCGCCGAGGACGTGGCGCCGGCCGATGGACTGGTGGCGGCGAGCTGCGTCAGGCCGAGCAGCTCGGCCTGGCCGCCGGCGACGGCGGCCACGCTGAAAGCGTGCATGCCGGTGAGCAGCAGGCGACTGCCGTCGAGACGGATTTTGAGTGTCGATTCGTCGACCACGACGGTCGCGCCGACGGCCGGCGCGCCGGCGACGCCGCCGCTGGCCGTGACGGTGAACACGGCCGCCTTGATCGCAGCCTGCAGGTCGGCGGCCAGGTCGACCGGTCCGGCGTTGTCCATCGTGGCGGCCTGGTCGAGCGAGACTACGCCGCCGATGGTGTGGGTGCCGAGGTTGATCGTGAGCGCGAACTTGACGCTCGCGTTGCCGCCCGCGTCGGGCACGGGCGCGAGGTCGCCGCGGGCGAACTGGGCGAAGCCGTCGGCCAGCAGCTGCTGGGTCCAGGCCGGGGTCATGACCTCGAGGTCGGCGGCCGAGGACAGGTTGATGACGCTGTTCTCCTGCAGCGTGGTCAGGCGCACATTGCCGAACATGACGATGCCCTCGGCGCTGCCGGTCGGGCTGGCGCTGCCGGCGCCGGCGCGCACGTCGATCAGCTGGCCGGCCACCAGTTCGCGCCCGAGGCGCACCTGGTTGTCGGCCGCGATGCGGATGCTCGAATTGCCGTCGAACATGCGCGTGGTGCTGCCGAGCATCTCGCCGCGCGTGTCGTAGTGGTTGACGATCTCGCCGCCGGCCACGACCAGGCCGAGGATCTCGGCGTCCTGGGCGGCGTCGATGATGATCGCGCCGTCCGGGTTGTTGGTGGCGATGCGCGCCCCGCCCGGCATCTTGACGCCGATGCCGTCGCCGATGCCGGCGCCGCCATGCAGCGAGATCAGGGCGCTGGCGCGCACCGTGCCGCCGATCTCGACCTGGGTGGCCGAGCCGACCACATCGGTCAGCGCGCCGAGGAACAGCTGGCCGCCCGCGTTCAGGTGGACGCTCGAGTTTTCGCCCGACCAGGCCACCGTGGCGCCGTCCTGCTTGCCGTTGGCGTCGAAATGCTGGACCGTGGTGCCGCCCGACAGGATGCTGCCGCCGACGCTGATGGCGCCGAGGCCGTCGACCCTCACCAGGCCGCCGCTGTTGTCGAGCGTGAGGCCGGCGGCGGTCATGCCGCCGACGGTGGTGACCAGCACCGAGTAGCCCTGGTCGTCCGCGCCGAGCACGCCGGTGCTCGATAGGGTGATCGATTTCGACGCCGACAGCGCCGTGTTGACCAGGATCTGCTGGCCCGCCTCGACCACGATGCGGCCGTCGGCGCGGTCCAGGTGCAGGCCGCCGGCGTCGAGCCGGCCGCCGGCCAGCAAGGTGCCGTGCAGCTCGACGTCCTGGCCGCCCTGAACGGTGATGGTGCTGCCGGCCGCGCCGGTGGCCAGGCGCGCGGTCGCCTGCACGTAGACGCTGGTGCCATCGGCGTTGGCGCCGCCGGCCAAAATGGTGCCGTCGCGCGCGACCCCGCCCTGCAGCGTGATGTCGCCGCCGACGTTGGCGGTGCCCTCCCAGTAGGTGTAGCGGTCGGACTGGATCACGAGGTCGGCGTTGGCCCCGGCCAGCGTGATGTTGCCGCGCACGATGGCGTCGCCGTGGCCGGCGACGACGAAGTCGGCGTCGTCCTGCAGCGTCGTGATCGAACCGGTCAGCAGGAAGCCGAAGCCGCGCTGGCCCAGGAGCGGATGCGGGTCGAGGATCTGGATCTCGTCGACGCTGCCGTTGCCGTCGCCGTCGTAGGCGTACACGACGTAGCTGCGCCCGGCGCTGTCGGTGACGAGCCAGCGGTCGTCGTCGGCGGCGCCGGTGCTGCCCCAATCCATGTCGGCGTTGCGGTAGTCGATGCCCTCGACGAAGCCGAGCTTGACGGTGTCGACGCCCTGGCCGGCCAGGTGGTAGACCGGGCTGCCGGCCGCGTATTCGGTGAAGCCGGTCTGCGCGAGCACGCGCGATTTCTGCTCGACGTTAAGTTTGTCGAACGTGGTGCCGGCGTCCGGGATCGCCACGTCGCTCCAATGGATGGCGCTGTTGTCGTAATCGCCGTTGGCGCCCTGCGTGAAGCTGAGCTTGTACTGCTCGCCCGGCGCGGCGTCCGCGTCGTGGTAGACCAGGCCGTTGAAGCGCTGGTAGCCGAGCTGATCGAGCACCCGGTTTTGCTGGGCCAGCGTGAGCAGGTCGAAACCGGCGTTCGCGGCCGGCGCGCCAGCCGCGCCCCAGGTGATCGCGGCGTTCTGGTAATCGCCGCCGGCGCCCTGCACCAGGGCGGCCAGCACTTGCTTGCCGGCCGCGGCGGCCGGGTTGAAATAGACCTGCTGTTCGACCTGCGCGTAGCCGAGCGAGGCGGCCACGATGGCGCGCTGCGCCACGCTGAGCTGCTCGAACGTGGCGCCGGCGTCGGGCGCGCGCACGCCGCCCCAGTCGATGGTGTCGATGTTGTAGTCGGCGGCCACGGCGGCGAAACCGGTGACCAGGCGCAGGTGCTCGGGCGCGGCCGGGTTGTACCAGGTGCCGCCGGCGACGCTGTCGTAGCCGAGCGAGGCCGCCACCACATGCTTTTGTTCGGGCGAGAGGTCTGCGAACGCGACGTTGGCGCCGGGCTGGCCCGCCGCGCCCCAATGGATGTTGGCGTTGCTGTAGTCGGTGACCTGGCCCTCGGTGAAGGTGGTCACGATCTTCTTGCCGGTGTCGGCGTTGTAGTTGAAGTAGTTCTTGGCGCCGCTTCCGTTCTCGATGTATTCGATGACGATCGCTTTTTGCACCGCGCTCAGCTCGCCGAAGGTGGCGTCGGCGCCGGGACGGGCGATGTCGTCGGTGCTGGTGGCCGGATCGCCGCCCCAGAGCGCGCCAGGCATCGCGTAGTAGTCGAACACATAGCCCATGGCGTTGGCGGCGACCAGCTTTTGCGCGCCCGTCAGCTGCGCGAAGCTGGCGCTGTCGAGCGGTTTGACGACGCCCGCGCCGACCCAGTCGACCAGCGCGTTGCTGTAGTCGGCGCTCTGGCCCTGCACGAAGCCTGTGACCAGGCGCGCGTCCGGCGCGGCGCCGGCGTTGTGGTAGACCGTGCCGGCGTTGTACGTGTAGCCGGCCTGCGAGGTCGCCTGGACGCCCTCGGTCAGGGTTTCGGTGAAGCGGCCGCTGGCGGCGTTGTAGAACGCGCCGTCGAGGTAGGTAGCGTAGCCCTCCTTGGCCGCGACGATGGCCTTGGCCTCGGGGCTCAGGTCGTTGAACGGGGTGTAGTTGGCCAGTCCGCTGGCGGCCGCGCCCGCGGCCAGCTCGAGCTTGTTGGCGGCGAACAGCGCGCGCAATTCGGGCGTGATGGTGCCGCCGCCGAGCGCGCCGAGGATCGCGCCGAACTGGGTGCTGTCGGCAAGCCGGCCCAGGGTGCTGCCCGGCAGGTTGTCGAAATACGGGGCGTAGTCGGACTCGGCGTCGGACGAGGACATGCTCAGTCCGGCGGCCGCGACGACCGTGCCGCCGAGCACCAACTCGCCGCCGGCGACCAGGTTCATCGTGGCGTCGGCGCCGGTCAGGACCGGCGGCGCGAAGGCCTGGCCCGGCAGCGTGCTGAAGGCGGCGCCGGCGATGATGGCGCCGCCGCCGTTGAGGCGCAGGTGGCCGCCCGCTTGCAGGGTGATCGCGCTGCGCGCGCCCTCGGCCGTGATGGTGCCGCCCTCGAGGATGGTCAGGCCGCCCTCGGCCAGGTTGGGGTTGACCACGGTGCCGGCGCGCACGCTGAGCACGGCGTCGGCGCCGCCGGCCTGGATCAGGCCGGCCAGGTGGACCGCCTGCGAGGCGGTCACCGTCAGCCGGCTGCCCGCGTTCAGGGTCACGATGCTGCTGCCCTTGTTGGTGGTCAGGCTGTCGATCGCGCCGACATAGCTGACCATCGCGGCGCTGCCGGTCAGGCTGCTGGCGGTGATCTCGATCGCGACCAGGTCGGCCCCGCTCAGGTAGCCCTGCAGGTTCATCTCCTCGGTCACGTTGAGCAGCAGCGCGCGCGCGCCGATGCCGGTGTCGCGCACGGTCGGCGCGCTGTTGGCGCCGATGTCGAGGAGGTCGGTGTTGAGCGTGAGCGTGCTTGACGACTGGACGTCGCCGATGACCACGATGCGCCCCGCGTTGAGGGTGGCGATGTCGTTGAATTTGGCCGAGAACGTGAAAATGCCGACGGATTTATCCTGCACGTCGCCGATGACCATGTCGACGCCGGCCCTCTGCTGGCCGATCGTGACGCTGGAAAACCCGGTTTTGAGGGCGGACAGGTCGCGCATGCCGAACTCGAACCTGCCGCTCGCGCCGAGGATCGAATAATCGGCGCCGTCGCTGGCCTGGCCGGCGCCGCCGAGGGCGTAGTCCTGCCCGGCCGAGGCCGCGCGCAGCACCAGCGCGCCGGCGCCGCTGACGCGATCCAAGCCAGAGAGGAAGTCGACGTCGTCGGCCACGAGCGTGATCGCGCCCGCGGCCGCGAGGCTGCCCGCGTCGAGCGAGAACAGCGCCTCGGCGCCGGCCAGCCTGACGTCGATCGAACCCTGCACCGCGACCAGGCCGCCGAGGGTGGCGCCGCGCCCGCCGTCGGAAACGCGCAGGCCGTCGACCTCGAGCACCACGATGTCGCGGTGGTCGGCGCCGGCGTTGCCGAGGTTGAGCACGCTCAACTCGGCCAGATGGGTTTTCAGGGGCCCGCTCAGGCCGGCCGCCTTGATGCTCAGCAGCGCGTCGGGCGCGATGAAGGTGGCGCCGGTCACGTCGACCAGGCCGCTCGCCTCGAGCACCATGTCGGTCGCGCCCCAGCTCGCGCCATTGGTGCTGGTGATCGTGGTCAGGGCGGCCGTGTCGGTGATCTCGATGCGGTCGAGCCCGTTGTTGAAGTCGAGCACGCGCGCGTCGATGCGCAGCTGGTGCTCGTTGCGCGCGATCGCGGTCGTCGAACTGATCGGCGCGAGGATCAGGCGGTCGTAGCCGCCGCCGGCGCTCACCTTGGTCACGCCCGCGCCCTCCAGGTAGATCAGGTTGCTGCCGTCGCCGGTGTCGATCGTGTCGCTGCCGCTCGAGTAAATGATGTCGCCGCCGCCGCCGGTGAACAGCACGTTGGCGCCGGCGCCAAGGTCGACGATGTCGTCGGCCGCGTTGCCGACGAAGCGGTCGTCGCCGGCCCCGCCGAAGTAATGGACGCCGTCGGTGATGCCGCCGATGAACTCGTCGTTGCCCTCGCCGCCCCTGATGATGCTGTTGGCGCCGCCGCCGATGATGGTGAAGCGGTCCTTGCCGGCGCCGCCGTCGAACAGCAGGTCGGCCGTGACGGCCGCGCCCACGTAGATCGCGTCGTTGCCGCCGCCGCCATTGGCGACGATTTTTTTGACGCCCGTGAAGGTCGAGGTCACGCCGAGCGAATTGACGCTCAGCTTGCCGGCGGCGTCCTGGTCGATCTGGTAGGTCTCGTTGGTGGTGCCGTCGTACAGGTCGCCGCCGCCGTAGCGGCCCGAGGTGTCGCCCATGCTCAGGTACAGGGTGTCGCCGACCTGGGTCGCGATCACGGGGTCGGCGCCCCAGCTCCAGAAGTAGTCGCCCGAGACGCTCATGCCGGCGATCGTGACGCTGGCGGCCAGGTGGGCGCTGGCGGCGGTCAGCTCGATCTCGCCCGAGAAGCCGGCCAAGGTCTCGTGGATGCTGAACAGGCCGAGGTCGATGTCGAGCACGAGCGAGCCGTAGACGCTCGCGGCAAAGCGCGTGTTGCTCAGCGTAAGCGAGAAGCCGGCGTTGAGCTCGAGCGGGCCCATCGGGATGTGGATGTCGGTGCTGCCGGTGATCTCGAAGTCGCCGTCGGATTCGATGAAGCCGCCGACGTCGACCTTGACGAAGCCGAAGAAGTCGAGCTCGGCGTTGAGCTCGAGCCGGAACACGTCGCCGATGAGGCTCATTTCGCCGTCGAAGCCGATGTCGAAGGCGAGGATGTGCAGGTTGCCGTCGAGCGCGAGCTTGAAGTCGGTACCCGCGGCGACCCCGGCGTAGACGCCGTCGTCGCTGGTGTTGATCTCGAGAACCGCGTTGGCCTTGATGCCGACGTCGCCCGTGCCCAGCTCGACCTTGGTGGCGAGCTTGAGCGCGAACACGGCGTCGCCGTCGGCCTCGGTGTCGAACACGATCGCGCCGGCCACGCCGATGCTGCCGAGGTCGCCCAGCTCGAGCGCGAGGTCGGCCGCGGCCGTGAAGCCGCCGTTGTCGATCGTCAGGTCGAGCGCGCCCTTGAGGCTGACCGCGCCGTCGGCCAGGCTGATGCCGGCCTCGCCGGCCAGGTGCAGCGACTGCGGCTTGAGCACGGCGTCGGTGAAGCCGCCGGCCGCGTTCACGGCGCGCACGGTTTGGTCGCTGTTGGTGGTGTTCAGTTGCAGCAGGAAACGGCCGGCGACCTCGAAGCCGGGGCCGTCGATGAGGACGGAGTTGGGGCCGGTGCCGGCCACCTCGAACGCGCCGTACAGGCCGCCGGCGACGATGCCGAGGGTGCCGGTGACGTTGAGCGGCTCGAGCACGGGCAGGTTCAGCGTCGCCTCGGCCGACAATTCCATGCCGCTTTGCGAGACGATCACGGCGAACTTGCCCTCGAGCGAGAGGGCGTCGTCGAGCAGGGCCAGCTCGCCCTCGCCGAACAGGGCCACGTACATGCCGGTCCAGGCCGGTTTGCCGGGCGGCGTGCTCGGGATCGTGTATTGGTTGTCCGGGAACACGACGACGTCGCGGAACTCCTCGGGCACGGTGTAGACGATCTCCTTGCCGGTGGTGTTGAGCATGAGCTCGAGGCTCGCGTCGAGCCGGGCGGCCGGGCCGAGGTCGATCCCGCGCGCCATCTGCAAGCGCATGGCGACGCCGTCGGCGTCGATCGAGAGCAGGCCGGTCGCGTGCGAACTGAGCGCCACGTCGCCCGTGCCGATCTCGGCCTCGACGTCGGCGAACACGGTCAGGCCTTCGGCGCTGGCCTTGATCTCGAAGGCGCCGTCCATCTTGACCAGGCCGAACAGGTCGGCCCTGGCCTTGCCGGCCACGCGCAGGTACTGGGTGCTGAAGTCGAGCACGGCCGGCTCGAACGGGTTGCCGGTCTCGATCGCGTAGCCGGCGTGCGCCACCCCGTCCGGGTCGGTCCAGCTGCTCTTGGAGAAATCGATGGTGGCCAGCGCGAAGCTGATCCCGGCGCTGTTGTACGAGACGGCGCCGGTGCCGGGGTCGCTGGTGTAGTCGCCGATCTGGGCGCGCAGGCCCGTGTTCAGTTCGAGCGAGAGTCCGACCGCCTCCATGGTGGCGCCGGACACGCCGGTGAGCCTGATGGCGTCGATATCGGCGTCGGCGGCGATGTACACGCCGACGGTGACGCCGGCGCTGCCGATGACGAGCTCCTTGGCCACCACCAGGCCCAGGTCGAGGTCCTCGATGGCGAGCCCGACCGCGGTTTCGTCGGGGGTGTCGGCCTCGTCGATGCGCCCATCGTTGTTGCTGTCGCGCCAGTAGGCGCCGCTGCCGATGAAGCCGTAGCCGTCGTTGATGCCGACCGCCAGCGTGGTCACGGTGGTGCTCACGCCGTTCGACAGCGTCACGCTCTCGGCGCCGCGCTTGGTGAAGGCCATCGAGGCCGACAGCTGGACGAAGCCGGCCAGGTTGATCTCGGCGTAGCCGACCTTGGCCTGCACGATCTCCTCGCTGAAGTCGAGGATCACGGCGTTATTGCCGCCGGCCGGCAGCGCGAAGCCGTTGGCGGCGAGCTTGCCGTCGCCGTCGCGGTCCTCGCCGGCGCCGAGCGCGCCGTCGCCGTCGAGGTCCTCGGGCGAGGCGGCGAAGCTGGTGGCGAAATTGACCGACGGCGGCCCGAACAGCTGCAGCACGGCGTTGCCGACCCCGCCGAGGCCGGGCACGTAGGAGGTGTTGATGTTGACCGAGATGTCCTCGGCCTTGACGCGCATCAGGGACGGATCGACGCCGACCAGCTCGGCGTTGGCGATGTGCGCCTTGGCGGCGATGAACTTGGGCACCAGCGAGGCCGCGCCCGGGATCAGGCCGGCCACGGTCGGAGTCAGCATGGCCAGGCCGAAGTCGACGTCGTCGACCACCAGCCCGACCGCGCCCTCGTTGATGCTGTCGAGCAGGCCGTCGCCGTCGGCGTCGACGCCGTAGCGGTACGGCCCGCCGACGCCGGCGAAACCGGTCAGGTTGGCGCCGCCCAGGGTCATCAGTTCGACCTGGACCGGCAGCGGGGCGCCGGGCACGTGGCCGGGGCCGCCGATCTCGGTGCCGAGCTCGTCGGCGAGCTGCTGCAGACCGCCGAGGTTGACGTCGACCACGGCGCGCTCGCCCTTGCGGAACGCGAGCGAGCCGCGCAGGTTGAGGAATTCGGAGACCGTGATCTCGGCCATGCCGATGTCGAGTCCGAGCAGGTCCTCGCCGGTGTGCTGCAGGTAGACCGGGGTGCCGCCCGTGTTGACCTCGAAGCCGGCCGGGCGGCCGGTGGCCGGGTCGGCCGCGAAGCTGCCCGCGAAGTCGGCCGTCGAGCGCATCAGGCCGCCGAACAGCTTGCCGCCCGAGTTGACCTCGATCGTGATGTCGGCCGCCTTGAGATCGAGCATGTCGCCGAAGCCGACCGTGCGCAGGGCGTCGGCGTGGGCGTACAGCGAGAAGAAATTCTGGGCCTCGAAGAAGTCCGGCAGCACCGCCTTGAACACCGACAGGCCGACGTCGAGCCCCTCCATCGCGAAGCCGAGCAGCTCGTCCTCGTTGGCGATGACCTTGTTGCCGCCGCCGGCCGGGTCGAGCACGTAGTCGGGGGTGCCGAAGCCGACGAAAGCGTACACGTTCGAGGCGCCGAACGAGAGCCCCTTGAAGCCGACGTTGTCGATGCGCGAATAGTCGTCCGAGACGTCGCCGACGAACTTGAGCATGTCGAGCACGGAGCCGTACGGGGCCGGCACCACGGCCTTGAGCAGGTCCTCGACCAGGCCGACCTCGGCCGGCAGGCCGGTGAACATGGTGCCGGTGAAGGCGTCGCCGATGTTGAGCCGGAAGTCGCCGTGCAGGTGCACGAAGTCGCCCAGGTTCAGGCTCAGATTGGGGAACTCGATGCTGCCGAACAGGGTCAGGCCGAAGTCGGGGTCGAAGCCGATCGACAGGTCGAAGTTCTTCACAAAATCGAGCGCGCCCGAGAGGAAGTCCAGGTTGGGCGAGAATTCGGGCAGCAGGTCGCCCAGGCCGGTCAGGCTGATGGTCGGAAAGCCGATGTTTGGCACCGGCGGCAGGTCGAATTCGAAGTCGAACGAGGCGTCGAAGTCGAACAGGTCGAACAGGCCCAGGTGGGCGTCGAGGGCGATGCCGATGGTGTTGCTGTCGTACGCGAGCCGCATGCCCTGCCCGGCGGTCCCGGTCGGCACGGTGTAGCCGCCGCCGGCCATCTCGGTCCAGTCCAGGAAGACGCTCGGGGCCGGCTTGCCGTCGATGCTGGCCGCGTTGATGTGGAAGGCGATGTCGGAGGCCGACAGCGTCAGGTAGGGCTCGGTGCCGACCAGGCCGGCCGAGGCGGCGGTCGCGGTGATGCTGTAGAACTCAAAGTCCTTGAGCGAGACGCCCGGCGCGAGCTCGGGCTTGACCATCGCCAGCACGAAGTCGAGGTCCTCGATCGCCAGGCCGATCGCGTCCTCGTTGAGCGGGTCGAGCTCGTCGATGGCGCCGTCGCCGTTGGTGTCGCTGTGGTACGGGCCGTTGATGCCGGCGAACGCGTGGACCTTGGTGCCGGCCACGATCAGGGCCGCGCCCTGGCCGACGACCTCGACGCCGAGCGCGTTGAAGCCGATGTTGTCGAGCGTGCGCTTCTGGAACGCGAAGCCGCCCTGCAAGGTCACGATGCCGGCCACGTTGACCGTCGCGTTGCCGACCGAGGCCTCGAGAACGTTGCTGTCGAAGTCGATCAATTGGCTCGTGCCGTTGCCGGTCGCGACCGCGTAGCCGGCGCTGGCGCCGCCACTGGTGAAGTCGCCGATCAGGCCCTTCTGGTTTGAGAGGTTGATGCCGATGTCGAGGTCGCTGACCTTGAACTCGATGAAGTCGTCGAAGCCGACGAAGCCGACCCCGGCCGCGTGCGCCTTGACGGCCGTGAATTTGGTGTTGGCCGGCACCAAAGGGTTGGCCAGGTCGAACACGGTGTTGAGGACCGCGATGCCGAAGTCGAGGTCGTCGATGACGAGGCCGATCGCGTCGGGCGCGCCGGTGTCGGCGGCGTCGATCACGCCGTCGCCGTTGCTGTCCTGGAAGTACGCGCCGACGCCGACGAAGGCGCGCACGTCGTTGCCGCCGAACTCGATGCTCTTGGCGCGCACATTGTCGAAGCCGACCCCGAGCGGGCCGTTGACCGAGATCGTGACGTCCTCGCCGCGGCGGAAGGCGAAGTCGCCCATCACCTGCAGGAATTCGGACACCTGCAGCACCGCGTCGTTCATGCTCGCGGCCATGAAGGCGCCCGGGCCGAAGTCGATCGTGACCGGCTCGCCGCCGGTCTTGATCTCGAGGCCGCCGGCGAAGCTGGCCGCGTAGTCGATCACGGGCCGCTTGCCGGGCACGCCCTGCCAGCCGGCGCTCCAGTTCAGTTCGACGCTGATGTCCTGGCCCGCGAGCGTGAAGTCCTGGCCGCCGCCGACCAGCGCGAACTGGCCCGCGCTCGCCTTGAGCGCGGTGAAACTCGGCAGCGCGAGCGCGGTCTTGACGGCTGTCATGATGTTGAGACCGACGTCGACGTCGGCCACGGCGATGCCGTAGATGTCGGCCTGGTCCTTGAGCAGGACATCCGAATCGAAGTCGGGCACGCCGTAGCCGATGAACAGGTCGACGCCGCTCATGCCGATCGCCAGGCTGTTGACCTCGACGTTGCTGGCGGTGGTGCCGTCAAGCGAGACGTCGGCGCCGGCCAGCTTGAGCTTGGCCAGGGTCGGCAGCGCCGACAGGTCGGTGCTGCGCAGGCCGGTGTCGACCGTGACGCTGTGGCGCTCGCCCTTCTCGAACGAGAAGGCGCCCTGCAGGTGGACGAACTGGTCGATCGCCAGCGTGGCCTTGGCCACCTGCACGCCGGCCGCGCCGTTGTCGAAGTCGATCATGACGGGCGCGTTGCCGGTCGCGATCGCCAGGCCGGCCTCGCCGTAGGTGCTCTTGAAGTCGACGTGGGCGCCGAAGGCCTGGCCGGCCCAGCGCCCGCCCTGGTTGGCGCGCACGCTGATGCCCTCGGCCGACATGGTCAAAAAGTCGATGCCCTCGAGCGACAATTGGTCGGCCGTGGCCGACAGCGCCCACAGGCGCGGCACGATCCGCTTGGCGTCCGTGTACATGACCAGGCCGAGGTCGAGGTTTTCCAACACCAGCCCGACCGCGCCCTCGGCCGTCTCGTCGCTGCCGGCCACGAAATACGGGCCGCTGCCGACAAACAGGTCGACGTCCGAGAAGCCGAGCGTGAACATGCCCATGTCGAGGTCGTCGATGCGCGAGAACTGGCCCGGCTTGACCTGGCCGGTCGCCACCAGCGGCGCCAGCTTGGCAGCGCCCTCGAGCGAGGTGTCGGAGAAGCCGGTGACGATGTCGACCTGCTGCATGCCCGACTTTTCGAGCGCGAAGCCGCCCTCGAGGTGGAAGAAGTCGTCGATCTTGATCAGCGCGTGCGCGACCGAAAAGCCCAGCAGCGAGCGCGTGAAGTCGAGCTGCACGACGTCGCCGCCGGTGTCGACGGCGAGGCCCTGCTCGCCGAAGCTCGAGACGAAGTCGACGGTCGGGGCGAGCGTGGTGCCGGCCCACTTGGCGCCCTGGTTGACGGCCAGGCTCAGGTCGTTGATCTGGAGCTGCATGAAGCCCCAGTCGGCGTCGAGCGGATTGGCCCAGTCGGCCTTCATGGCGAACATTTTCGGGATCACGCCGCCAGGGTCGACCGTGCGCGAGGCCTTGAGCGTGACGAAGCCGATGTCGATGCCGTCGAGCACGAACAGCGGGTCGTCGATGTCGCCCACGGTCACGCGCACGTTGGAGGCGCCGAAGCTGATCATGTCGACCGGCAGGTCGGTCAGGGTCGCGTTGTCGGCCGACAAAAAGCCGTCCGCCTTGAGCTTGAGCAGGGACGTGTTGAGGCCGGCGGCAGTGCCCACCAGCGCGCTCGGCAGGCCGGTCTGGATGTCGAGCGCGACCCCGGCCGCCTTCTTGAACACGAAGCTGCCCTCGACCTGGAACATGTCGCCCACGTTGAGCAGCGCGTTCTCGAGCGTGACGCCGAGCAGGCGGGTGCTGTAGTCGAACACGATCGGGTCGCCGCCGCCGGTCGGGATCGCCAGGCCGCCGTCGAAGCTGCCCGCGAAGTCGACGTAGGGATGGAGGAAGGCCTTGTTGGCCCAGGCCGAACCGCCGTTGACGTCGAGCGTGAGGCTGTCGATCTGGAACTTGAACAGGTCCATGTCGACGTCGAGCCGGGCGTCCCACTTGACCTGCAGCGCGAAGAAGTTCGGCACCACGAAGCCGGGGTCGGCCGCCTTGGTCGAGTTCATCAGCACCAGCGCGAGGTCGATGTTGTCGAGCGTGAAGCCGGTGCGCTCGGCGTTGAGGCTTTCGCCGTCGTCGAGCAGGCCGTTCGCGTTGGCGTCGATGAAATACGGGCCGGAGCCGGCGAAGATGTCGACGTCGGTCGCGCTCAGCATCAGGGTCGAGACCTGCAGGTTGTCGATGCGCGCATGGTCGGCCGACAGGCCGGCCACGCGCTCGAGGCCGGCCGTGAAGGCCGCCGGGGTGCCGACCGGATAGGTCGACGGCAGGCCGGTGACGACGTCGACCTCGGTGCTGCCGCTCTTTTCGAGGTACAGGCTGCCGCTGATGTAGACGTAGTCCGAGATCGCCAGCGTGGCGCGCCCGACCGCGACCGCCGTGAGGGCGCCGCGCGCGCCGTCGAAGTCGATCTGCATGGCCGAGTCCGGGCCCGTGGCCAGCGCCAGCGGCGCGGCCTTGAAGTCGATCACGCTGTCGCCGAGGCTGCGGAATTTGTTGATTTCGATGGTCAGGTCGCGCGCGGCCATGGTGAAGCCGTCGATCCCGACGAACTCGGCCGAGCCGGCCTGGGCCTTGAGCGCGGTCCAGCTGTGGGTCGGGCTGCCCTGCTCGCTGTAGAGCGCGAGCGCGATGTTGACGTCCTTCATGTGCAGGCCGAGCTCGTCGGCGCCGCCGAAGCCGGCGCCGGCGAACACCTCGGCGTCGGCGCTGCCGAAGGTGAGCTGGTTGGTCATCACCTTGCGCCCGTCGGCGAGCGTGACCTCGACCCCGGCCGTGCGGCGCAGCACCAGGTCGCCGCTGGCGTAGGCGAACTCGCCGACCTGCAGCTTGGCGTTGCCGATGGCGACCTCCTTGAGCGAGGCCACCATGGCGTCACCGAACACGTGGGCCATGCCGGCCGCCTCGATCGCCACGCCGCTGGCGTCGGCGGCGGTGCTGTTGAGGCGCAGCGCGACGCTGTCGGCGGTCAAGCTGATGTCGCCGCCGAGCTGGGCGCTCAAGGCGCCGACCGCCTCCATCACGGTGCCGGCGGCGCTCACATGCATGCCCAGCGAGGCGTCGGTCACGCCGACCACGAACTCGCCCGCGCCCATGGTGGCGCCGACGTGCTGCGCCACCACCAGCATGGCGCCGTCGGCGCTGTTGCGCTCGAACGCGAAGTCGCCCGTCAGCTCGAACGCGCCGCCGACCGTCACGTGCAGGCCGAGCACGCTGGCCTGCATGCCGACGGCCGCGCCGAGCGCCCCGAAGGTGTACTCGAAGCCGCCCGCGAAGGCGAGCGTGCGCCCGCTCAGGTCGACGCCGGTGTGGTTCATGCGCACGGTGGCCAGGTCGGCCGTGGCGGAGGCGAATTCGCCGCCCGTCAGGCTCAGCGCGCCGCTGCCCTCGAAGCCGAAGCCGTTCGGTCCGAACACCATGCCGAAGCTGCCGCCGGCCAGGCCGACCGCGACCCCGCCGCCGCCGAGCGCGGCGTTGACGTTGCTGCCGGCGATCAGGATTTCGCCGCCCTCGAGCGCGAAGCCGATGTCGGCGCTGATCGACAGGCCCTCGAAGGCGAGCTCGGCGTGGCCGGAGGCGGCCATGTATTGGCCGCGCGCGCCGTCGAAATCGAGCTCGAGCGCGGAATTGGGGCCGGTCGGCACCGCCAGCGGCGCGTTTGCAAAGTCGATCACGGCGTCGCCGGCGAGGCTGGCGCGGTTGATCTCGATGGCCAGGTCGCTCGAGGCAAGCGTGAGGCCGTCGACGCCGACGAAGGCGGCGGAGGCGGCGTCGGCCTTGAAGGCGGTCCAGCTGTGGGTCGGGCTGCCCTGCTCGGTAAACAGCGCCAGCGCGAGGTTGACGTCGTCGAGCCGCAGGCCGGTCTCGTCGGCGGTGCCGGCACCTGTGCCTGCGAACACGTCGACCTCGCTCGCGCCGAAGGTGAGCTGGTCGGCGGTGAGCTGGCGGCCGTCGGCCAGGGTCAGCGCCACGCCCGAGGTGCGGCGCACCACCAGGTTGCCGCTGGCGTGGGCGAAGCCGCCCACGGTCAGGCTCGCGCCCGTGACCGACACTTCGCGCAGCGAGGCCACCAGGCCGGCGCCGAACACGTACTGCAGGCCGGCCGCCTCGATCGCCAGCGCGCTGGCGTCGGCGGCGGTGTCGTTGTAGCGCACCGTGACGGCGGTCGCGCCGAGCGTGACGCCGCTGTCGCCGAGCGCCGTTGTGAGCGCCCCGCTGGCCTCGAGCACCGTGCCGGCGGCGCTGATGTGCAGGCCGAGCGAGGCTTGGTCGACCCCGACCATGAAGCTGCCCGAGGTCAGGCTGGCGCTGGCGTTTTGCGCGATCGCGCTCAGGCTGGCGTCGGCGCTGTTGCGCTCGAAGGCGAAGTCGCCGGCCAGCGCGAACGCCGAGCCGAGCGTCACCTGCAGGCCGATCACGCTGGCCGACATGCCGATATTGGCGCCCATGGCGCCGAAGGTGTAGTCGAAGCCGCCGGCGAACGCCAAAGTGCGCCCGCTCAGGTCGACCCCAAGGTGGTTCATGCGCACCGTGGCCGAATCGGCCGTGGCGGCGGCGAAGGCGCCGCCCGTCAGGCTCAGCGCGCCGCTGCCCTCGAACGCGAATCCATTGGGTCCGAACACCATGCCGAAGCTGCCGCCGGCCAGGCCGACGGCGACGCCGCCGGCGCCGAGCGCGGCGTTGACGTTTTCGCCGGCGATCAGAATTTCGCCGCCCTCGAGCGCGAAGCCGATGTCGGCGCTGATCGACAGGCCGTCGAAGGCTAGCTCGGCGTGGCCGGACACGGCCGCGTACTGGCCGCGCGCGCCGTCGAAATCGAGCTCGAGCACGGAACCCGGGCCGGTCGGCACCGCCAGCGGCGCGTTTGAAAAGTCGATCACGGCGTCGCCGGCGAGGCCCGCGCGGTTGATCTCGACGGCCAGGTCGCTTGACGAGAGCGTCAGGCCGTCGACGCCGACGAAGGCGGCCGAGGCGGCGTCGGCCTTGAAGGCGGTCCAGTTGTGGGCCGGGCTGCCCTGCTCGGAAAACAGCGCCAGCGCCAGGTTGACGTCGCCTAGCCGCAGGCCGGTCTCGTCGGCGGTGCCGGCGTCGATGCCGGCGAAGACATCGACCTCGCTCGCGCCAAAGCTGAGCTGGTCGGCCAGCACCTGGCGGCCGTCGGCCAGGGTCAGCGCCACGCCCGAGGTGCGGCGCACCACCAGATTGCCGCTGGCGTGGGCGAAACCGCCCACCGTCAGGCTAGCGCCCGTGACCGACACTTCGCGCAGCGAGGCGACCAGGCCGGCCCCGAACACGTAGCTCAGGCCGGCCGCGTTGATCGCCAGCGCGCTGGCGTCGTCGGCGGTGCTGTTGTAGCGCACCGCGACCGCGGTGGCGCCGAGCGTGACGCCGCTGTCGCCGAGCGCCGTTGTGAGCGCCCCGCTCGCCTCGAGCACGGTGCCGGCGCTGGTGATGCGCATGCCGAGCGAGGCCTGCTCGACGCCGACCATGAAGCCGCCCGCGCCGAGCGTGGCGCTGGCGTTTTGCGCGATCGCGTTCATGCTGCCGTCAGCGCCGTTGCGCTCGAAGGCGAAGTCGCCCGACAGCGCGAACATCGAGCCGACGGTGGCGCGCAGGCCGGTCACGCTGGCCTGCATGCCGACGCCCGCGCCCATGGCGCCGAAGGTGTAGCTGGCCGCGCCGGCGAACTGCAGGGTGCGCCCGCTCAGGTCGGTCCCAAGGTGGTTCGCGCGCACGGTGACGGCGTCGGCGCTGACGTCGGCGAAGGCGCCGCCCGCCAGGCTCAGGGCGCCGCCGGCCTCGAACGCGTAGCCGCCCGCGCCCAGCACCAGGCCGAAGCTGCCGCCGGCCACACCGACGCTGACGCCGCCGGCGCCGATGGCGGCGTTGACGTTGGTGCCGGCCAGCAGGACTTCGCCGCCGATGAGCGCGAGGCCGATGTCGGCTTCCATGGCCAAGCCCTCGAAGGCCAGTTCGGCGTGGCCCGACACGAGCAGGTATTCCACGTCGGCGCCGTCGGCGCCGAAAGTGAAGCCGCCCGCCGTGAGCGGGCTGGCCGACAGGTCGAGCACGGTGTCGTTGGCGGCGCCGCCCGGCCGCGTGCCGGTGCCGAAGCTCAGGTCGATGCTCAGGTTGGTCGCCGTCATGGTCAGGCCGGGCACGCCGACGATGCCGACGCTGCCGATGACGCCGTGCGCCATGGTCCAGCCGTAGCTGGCGCCCGCGGCGGGCTCGACGAAGGCGATCCCGATGCTGACGTCATGCAGTGCCAGCCCGGTGGCGCCGGGCGCGTCGCCCGGGCCGCCGATGCCGATGAAGCCCTCGCCGTCGTTGATGCCGATCAGCCAGACGTTGGTTTTGACGAGCTGGCCCGTGACCGGGTCGACCAGGTCCTGCTCGGCGTAGTCGACGGTCAACGCGCCGTCGAGGTAGAGCATGCCGTTCAGGTTCATTTCGCCATGGAAGGTCAGCGGCGGGATGGTCGTGAAATAGTCGTTGTTGAGGAAATAGCCGACGCCGTCGGCGACGTCGCCGCCGAGCGTCTCGACCATGCTGTCGGTGAGCGGATCGAGTGTGTGCGCGATCAGCTTGAGCGAGGTGGCGTCCTGCACCAGCTCGAAGAAGATGTTCTCGCCGGCCTGCACCAGCCCGGTCGCGGAGCTGAACTTGCCGCTGACGGAACCGAACTGCATGAACTCGAAGACCTGGCCGTCCTGCGGCTTGAAGCCCTCCCACAGCGTGACCTCGAGCTTGCCGTCGAGCGAAACCATGTTGGCGATGTTGAGCTGGTCGTAGCCGGTGCCTGGCGCGGTGCCGCCGAGCTCGATCTGCAGCGTCCCGCCCGCGGTCTGTGTGTACGAGTCGAGGTTCTGCATGCCGGGCGAATAGCCCGGGGCGACGATGCCGGTGTTGAGGATCGACAAGTTCAGGTTGCCGCTGCCCTTGAGCACGTCGTTGGCCGCGATCACCATCTGGCCGTCCATCGCGCCCTGGCTGCGCGCCAGCGCGGCGACGTCGAACAACTTCGGTTCGGCGCTCAGGTGGGTGGGCACCTGCGCGACCGAGGCCTCGAGCACCTGGTCGACCAGCGCGTAGCCGACGTTGGCGTGCTCGACCCGGCCCGTATGGGTGCCGGTGTAGGCGTCGAGCGCGACCTGGTCGTAGTGGTGCTCAAGCGGCAAAATCAAATGGGCGACACCCAGGATGGGGTCGGCGGAAAGGAGAACCCGCGGCTCGAGGGCCTCAACACGAAACGCGTCACGAAGTTTTGCGACGAGCTGTTTTTTGAAGAATGGTTTCATGTTTTTTTCCGCTTGATTTTGTATTATTCGATCCGCCCGGCGACAGGCGGGATTGCAGGGCTTGGCCATCATCCCAAAACGACGCGCGCAATTCTGCAACATAGAGCACCAGAACAACATGCTATAGGAAAAGTAGGTGCTTGAATTACAAGCAGGTATTAATATTCGAAAACAATTTACCCTCTGTCCGCCTTTCCGGGCGGCAGTGGGCAAATCAGGTCTAAATGGAAGGAAATGTTTCTACGGAGACATTGGCCACGGAAATTTTTATGACAAATAAACGACGCACGAATCGCTTGACTGTTTTCGCTAAATGGTGTTTACAGATGGGAAACGCGAGGCATCAAACTTGGACGCGCGCGAGGCGCGCGCGGCATGGCCAGGCGCGCTGCCGGCTGGAGAAAAAATGTTTGTGATCGATGATTATCTGGAGCGCTCGCTATTCGTGCCGATCAGGGACGCGCTTGAGGCGGCCACCTTTCCGTGGGAGGAAAGCCAGATCCTGTCGTCCAAGGCGGCCACGCACCTGCGCCCGGACGACAACTTGCAACATGTCCACGGCTTTTATCTTAAAAAACCCGGCGTGTTCCTGCGCTCGGAAAAACTCGATCTGATCAGGCCAATCATCGAACGCCTCAATCCAGTCTTGTTGATCAAGGCGAAGGCCAACCGGACCGCCAGGAAGGCGCGCCATATCGAATACGGTTTGCACGTGGACACGAGCCGGCGCGGCGCGACGACGGCGATTTTCTATTTGAACAGTAACAACGGCTATACACTTTTTGCCGACGGCACAAAGGTCGACAGCGTGGAAAACCGCATCGTGTTGTTCGATGCCGCCACGCCGCACACGGGCGCGTCCTGCACCGATGCCGACGCGCGGCTGGTGCTCAACATCAACATGGTGCTCGCCCCGCACGTGCGCGCGGGCGGCGCTTAGCGCCGATTAGCGCCGATGGACGGTGTCGCCGACGACCACCGCGTCGATCTGCGAATCGTGGAACAACGCGACGGCATGCTCGGGAAAGGCGGCGATCGGCTTGCCCGCCAGATTGAGGCTCGTGTTCAACAGGACGGGGCAGCCGGTGAGCGCGAAAAATTGCGTGAGCAAGCGCTCGAACGCCGGATTGGTTTCGTCGACGAGCTGAACACGGCAGGTGCCGTCGACATGGGTGATGGCGTCCAGTTCGCCGGCTTTTGGCCGGCACGCGTACAACATGAATGCATCGGCCTCGCCGGCGAAATGGCCGGCGAAATGGTCCTTCAACACGGCGGCGCCGAAGGGCCGGTAATGCTCCCTTTTTTTGACGCTGTTGATGCGTTGTTTGCCTTGCGCCAGCCTCGGATCCATCAAGATGGACCTGTTGCCGAGCGCCCTGGGCCCGATCTCGCCATTGCCCTGGTACCAGCCGACGATTTTCCCTTGCGCCAGCAATTGGGCGGCAAGCGCGATCGTTTCCGCCGAGGGTGCGGGGACGCCGGTGTCCGATTGCGCCCATGGAAACGCGGGCATGCTCAGCGCGGGCAGGCCGTGCTGGCGCCTGAGCCATTCGATCCCGCCCAGGCTGAGCCCCTCGTCGGAGCTATGGGGCGCGATGACCAGGTTCGGAAAGGCCCGTTTGAGCAAGGCGTTCCATACAACGTTCTGGGCCACCCCGCCGGAGTACGAAATATGGTCCTGGCCCCCGGCGAATTGCTTGAAGAAGTCGACCAGCATGACGCCCATTTTTGCATGCACCGTGGCGATCCAGTCCAGATGGCCCAGCTTGCCCAACAACGGGTCGTTCTTGTAGGCGTACCAGTGCTCGACCGACCAAAGGTCCTTGATCCGCCCGAAGTTGAACTTGTCGAGCCAATCGAAATAGCCCTGGTCGATCTTGCCGTAGCACTGCAAGCCCATGACCTTGCCGGCGATGTCGTTGTAGTGGCCATACTTGACGTCGAGCAGTTTTCCGGCTTCGCGGATCCCCCAGCCGATGGAGCCATTGCGGATGTTTCCGGCGGCGACCAGCTGTTCATTTTTGTAAACGCTCCATGGGCGGCCGTCGCCCAGGCCATCAATGACGACGCGCACCGCCGGCGCTTGCGCTTCGAGCATCCAGGTGCTCAAGGCATGCGAGTAATGGTGGCTCGCGAACCAGGCCTTTTCGACGCCAAGGTAGCGGCAGATGGCGGGCGGAAGGCGTTCCGCCTTGGACACGTCGCGTACCAGCCGCAACAACGCGTCCTGTTCGATCCTGAGCGTTGCCGGCAATGCCGCGGGGTCGAAGGAAAAAACGATGTCGTCGACCTCGGCCGGGTCGACGCCCCAGATGCTTTGGACCTCGCTTTTCCAGTCGGGCAAGGACTGGAAATGGAATCGCTTTTCCTGCCTGGTTCTTTCGAGCTTGATGTACCTGACTTCGCGGCCATCAAAAAACGTCATGTTGACGTCATGCTGGGGCATCGCTACCGACAATAACTTCATGAATTCTCCCGTCCCCCCGGATTTGGCTCGGCCTAGCGAGGTCCCGTCGCTTCGATTATAAGATAGAAGACAAGAACGAAGACAGGAACGAAGGCGGGAACGAAGAGCGGATCGAACACATCGGCGGCGGCCATGCCCGCGCTGATCGCGCCCCTTGAACGCGGGCTCTTCGCCGGCGCCTTGCGGGCCGACCATGCAGAGTGCGTAATCGGTCACGCTGCTTGCATTCATATTGAAGCGCGTGGCCGATATCCAACTTATAGACATTTATTCAATAAATGCGTATGCTTTGAGCGCAACGGCAGCCGGGACGGTCGAAACGGCATCATTGCCTTACCACTCGCGGCACTCTTGCTGTTCATATTTTTGCCGTGCTTGTTTCCTTTTATCGATTTCGTCCGTGATGGCAACCTGCGCCGCGAACGATGAGCGGAGTGCTCCTGATTTGAACGTTGACGTTAAACCAGCGATTACCCGCGACGCCATCGGGGCTGTTGCGGCCTCGCCTCTCTGTCCGAGACGTTAATGCGCGCAATCGCAGGCGGGCGTGCCGCCCCGGGCCGATGGCTTGCCCCTTTCATCACCGCCCTGTTGCTATCAATCGGCCATCGCGCCGCCGCCGACACGCCCGATCGCTGGAAAAACCTGGCCACGCCCCTGTTCGAGCACCTCGGCCAGGAGCAAGGCTTGCCGCACCCGCTGGCGATGGCGCTGGCGCAGGACGGCGATGGTTTCATCTGGATCGGCACCCAGCGCGGCCTGGCGCGCTGGGACGGCTACCGCATGCGCAACTTCCTGCACAAGACCAGCGATCGAAGCTCCCTGCCCGCCGATTTCATCCAGTCATTGCATGTCGACCAACAAGGTCGGCTATGGGTGGGCACGTCGAACGCCGGCGCGGCCATGTTCGACAAGGCCAACGAGCGTTTCGTGCGTTATCCCGCCGGCCCGAAGGGCCTCTCCAGCGCGGCGGTCAACGCCATCTCGAGCGATGGCCGCGGCGGCATCTGGTTCGGCACGGCCGCCGGCCTCGACTACCTTGACCCGGCGCGCGGCGCGGTCGTGCGCCACCGGCGCGCTGCGGCGGACCCGCGCCACAACCACATCCGCGCCTTGCGCATCGACCACCGCGGCGATCTCTGGATCGGTTCGAACGCCGGCCTGGCCCGGCGCGACGCCGTCGGCGGCAAGACCGAAGACCTCGCGCTGCACGCGCCCGCGGCCGGCCACGCCATTGACGACGCCGTGATCGCCATCGGCGGCGACGACCGCGGGCAAATCGCCTTCGGCACGCTCAAAAGCGGCATTGGCGTGGTTGACTCCGGCGCCAACCGGGCGCGCATCCTGGCCCTCGACACGGTCGAGGACGCCGACAGCACCATGGTGCTTGCGGTGGCCCAGATCGGACCGGGCCGCTGGTGGGCCACCACCTACGGCGGCGGCATCATTGAATTCGACCCCGACAGCGGGCGCGGGCGCCGCATCGTGCACCGGCCGGCGGTGGCGTCGAGCTTCGCGCACGACCGCGCGGCGGCGCTGCTGCGCGACCGCAGCGGCATGGTGTGGGTCTCGAATGAGCGCGGCGTCGACTTCCATAATTCGACCAACCGCATGGTCGACACCATTTTCGACGGCGAGGGTTTGCTTGAGGTGGCGGTGGCCTCGTTCATGCGCGACTCCAGCGGGCGCGTCTGGGTGGCGCTGGGCGACCATGGCATCGACCTGATCGGCCCGGACGGCGCGCGCAGCGCCGGCCTGCGCCCCGATCCGGCCAAGCCCGAGACGGCCTTGCCGAACCGTATGGTCATCGCCATGACGGAAGCCGAGCCGGGCGAGGCGTGGATCGGCACGCAACTGGGCCTCTACCACACCGAGGCCGGGGGTAGCCGCGTCAAGCGCGTGCCGCTGCCGCGGCCCAATCCGTTCCCCCGCATCGGCGCCTTGCTGCAGCGCGACGGGGCATTGTGGGTCGGCACCGACGAAGGCCTCGTCCACCTCGATCCCAGGACCGGCAAGTCGAAGTCCTACAGCCAGGGGCCCGCCGGCACCGGCCTGAGCCACAACCGCATCGTCGCCCTGCTGCCCGGCGCCAACGGGTCGATCTGGATCGGCACGCGCAACGGCTTGAACCTGCTCGATCCGGCCACCGGCAAGATCGAGCGAATGCTGGCCTCGCCGGACCGGCCGGCGGGCTTGTCGGAGTCGATGGTGAGCTCCCTGTCGATGGACCAGCGCGGCCGGCTGTGGGTCGGCACCAATGGTGGCGGCGTGTGCGTGCTGACCGGACGCGACGCCGGCGGCGCGCCGCTGTTCGAGCGCATCGGCACGGCCCAGGGCTTGCCCGGCGACGCGGTCTCCGCCCTTGGCCAGGAATACGCCGGCCATATCTTTGCCTCGTCGATCGACGGCATCGCCGCGATCGACACCAGGACCTTGCGGGCGCGCGCCTTCGGCCGCGCCGACGGCCTTGCCCTGCGCGCCTATTTCGGCGGCGCCGTGCTCAATCTGGGCAAGCAGGTGCTGTTCGGCTCCTCCGGGGGCTATGCCGTGGTGCACATGGACCAAATGGCCGAGTGGACTTTCCGCCCCCCCGTCGCCGTCACGTCGATCCGCCTCGACGGGCGCGTGGTCCCCGCCCCGCTGTTGCTGTCCGGGCGCGCGGAGGGACTGCGCATCCCTCCCGGCACCAAGAGTTTCGAAGTCGAAATCGCCGCGCTCGATTTTTCCGATTCCACGCGCAACCGCTACGCGTTCTGGCTCGAAGGCTACGACAAGGGCTGGGTGGAGGGCGATGCCAGCCGCCGCTTCGCCGCCTACGCCAACCTGGCGCCGGGCCGGTATCTCCTGCGACTGCGCGGCAGCAATCGCAACGGCCTCTGGAGCGGGCAGGCCTTGTCGATGCCGGTCTCGGTGCTGCCCGCCCCGCACCAGACCGCCTGGGCCTACCTCGGCTATGCGCTCGCCGCGCTCGCGCTCGGCTGGAGCCTGTTCCATTGGCGCGTGCGCCATCTCCAGCGCAGCCGGGCGAGGCTGCAAGCGCTCGTCTATTCGCGCACGCGGCACCTTGAGGAACTGGGCGCCATCGTCAAGGCGGTCAACGAACAGCTCGATTTCGACGCCATGCTCGCCACCGTCTTGCGCGAGTCGGCCATCATCGAAGGCGTCGAATCGGCCTTCGCCCTGGTGCGCGACGGCGCCAGCGACACGCTGTCCCTGCGCGCCCAGTGGGAGGCGCGCGGCGCGCCGCGCTATTGGCCGGACCTGTCGCTGGCCGACGCGCACGCGCGTTTCGTCACGGGCGGGCGCAGCGTGACGGACGACATCTTCCTGTGCGACGAAGGCTGCGCGCGCCTGGCGGTGCGCATCTGTTTCGACCAGCAGGTGCAGGGCTATCTGGTGTTCGAGCACGGCCAGCGCAACATCGCCTTCAAGGCCGATGACATCGAGCTGCTCAAGGCCCTCAAGGAGCCATTCGTGTCGGCCTTCCAGAAGGCGCACGCGATCGGCCTCATCAAACAGGCGCGCGCCAGCGCCGAAGCCGCCACGCGCGCCAAGAGCGATTTCCTGGCCAACATCAGCCACGAGATCCGCACGCCGATGAACGCGATCCTCGGCTTCGCCGGCCTGGGCGCCCACCTGGCGCTGCCGGTCCAGCCGCTCGAATACTTCCGCAAGATCGGCCGCGCGGGACAGAGCCTGCTCGGCATCATCAATGACGTGCTCGATTTTTCGAAGATCGAATCGGGCAAGTTCGAACTCGAAGCCGTGCCCTTCGACCTGCGCGACACGCTCGACCAGGTGGCCGATCTGTTTGCCTGGCAGGCCGCTGAAAAAGGCCTGGAACTGCTGGTCTGGGTCGCGCCCGAGGTCCCCGCCGGCATCGTCGGCGATCCGCTGCGGCTAAGCCAGGTCCTAGTCAACCTGGTTGGCAACGCCCTCAAATTCACCGCCCGCGGCGCCATCGAGCTGCGCGTCGAAGTCGCCCGGGGCAAGCCCGGCGGTGCGGCCGACGACCTGGCCAAGCGACACATCGACCTGCGCTTCACGGTCGCGGACTCGGGCGTGGGCGTGAGCCCGGAACAACAGGCGCGCCTGTTCCAGGCATTTTCCCAGGCCGACACCAGCACCACGCGCGTGTACGGCGGCACCGGCCTGGGCCTGGTCATTTCGCAGCAGCTGGTTGGCATGATGGGCGGCGTGATCGAGGTCGACAGCGCGCTCGGGGCCGGCAGCCGCTTCAGCTTCACCGTGGCCCTGGGCACGCCAGCCGCTCCAGCCGCTCCGCAGTGGGGCACCCCGGACGGCGCGCGCGGCAAGAAAATACTGATCGTCGACGACAGCGCGCCGGTGCGCGAGGTGCTTGAACTGCAACTGCGCAGCTTCGGCTTCGACGCCAGCGCCGTCGATTCGGGCGCCGCCGCGCTCGCCGCGCTAAGCGAACACCCCTACGACCTGGTGCTGATGGACTGGAACATGCCCGAGATGGACGGCGTTGAGGCGACCCGCCGCATCAAGAACGACGCCAGCCTCAAGGTCATGCCAATGATCATCATGGTCACCGCTTTCGCGCGCGAGCAAGTCAAGCTGGCCGCCGAGCAGGCCGGCATCGACGCCTTCCTGATCAAGCCGGTCAGCGCCGCGCAATTGCTCTACAGCGTGCTCGGCACGCTCGGCTTCGAGGCCCGCATGCCAGCCCTGCTGGCCACCTTGCCGCCGTCCGCCGCGGCCCTGCGCATCCGCGGCGCACGCGTGCTGGTGGTCGACGACAACGGCATCAACCAGCAGGTGGCCAGCGAAATCTTGCAGCGCGCCGGCGTGCGGGTGGCGCTCGCCGGCAGCGGCGTCGAGGCGGCAGCCATGGTCGACCATGCGGACTTCGACGCGGTGCTGATGGATATCCAGATGCCGGGAATGGACGGCTACCAGGCCACCGCCATCATCCGCGAAACGAAGCGCCACGCGCAGTTGCCGATCATCGCCATGACCGCGCACGCCGTGGCCGGCTATCGCGAGAGTTGCATCGCGATGGGCATGAACGACTACGTCAGCAAGCCGATCGACCCCGACACCTTGTACGCGGTGCTGGCCAATTGGGTCGATGTCGACCCAGGGCGCGTTGGCGCCGCCGCGCCTGTGGACGCGCTCGAAGCTGAACAGCTTCGCCACCGCGAAAGCGATCTCGTTGCGCAGGAGCGGGGCATGCCCTCGAAGGTAAAGACTTTCGCTGTCGCGAAAGCGGGCGCGTTACGCATTGGCGGGGCACGCCCCGCCAATGGCCTGCTTCATCCCCCCCAATTGCCCGCCGCAGCCCCGCCCCAAGCCGCCCCGGTCAGCTTGCCGGGCGTCGATATCGATGCCGCGCTCGTGCGCCTGGGGGGCAACGCCGCCCTGCTCACACGCCTGCTCGGCATGTTCGTGGAGGACTTCGCGGACAGCCCCCTGCGGATCGGCCAAGCCATCACCGGCGCCGACTTTGGGGGCGCCGCGCAACTGGTCCACAAGGTGCGTGGCGCGGCGGGCAACTTGTCGGCCAATGAACTCCACGAAGCCGCGGGCGAGCTCGAACACTTGCTCACGACGGGCGAACACGCTCAGCTTGAAACATCGCTGGCCACCTTCGTCGCACTGTTCGATGCCGCCCTCGACTCCGCGCGCGGACATCTGGCGCAAGCGGGCGGAGCGGTCCCCGCCTCCGCTTAAGGCACCCGCTTTAGGCACCCGCCTTTGCCTTGGCGCAAATGTTTTACCTTCCAAGGCCCGCCAAAACTGGCCGCATTCCTGCTCAAATGACAGCGGAATTGTTTCGTCATTGCAAATGTAGTTGATGAAATGGAATTCATGTCGTAGCATGGCCATGGTCACACCAAATCGGCTGGCCAATCAATCAACTGGAATAAGGGTAAAAAACCATGGCAATGAATTCCCCGGAAGATATCGACCGTTTGCTCAAGAAACTGGCCACCGACGACGCGTTTCGCGAACTCATGCAAAGTGATCCGGTCAAGGCCATGGACAGCATCGGCATCACCGTCGATCCGGCCGATGTTCCGGACGTGCGCACCCTGCCCTCGAAAGAAAGCATTGCCGCGGACCAGGACGCGCACCGGGAAAAGCTGGTGGGCAACAGCGAAATGGACGTCTTTAAACTGTCCGGTTTGGTGTAGCGGCGGCGCCGCGGCGGGCGTGCGCTCCCGCTGCGGCGTAAAGCGCCTACCGTCCAGCGCTTTTTGCGGCCGGCGGCGGGAGGCTTCCAGGGTCGGGATCACCATAGCGCAATTCAATGGTCGTGCGCGTCGCGGCCGCCGGGCCGCAACCACAGATTGCCACCACGGCGTCGCCCAGGTGGTCGAGCGCCAAGGCGCGCTCGATGGCGCGCTCGTTGATGGCGGCGGTAACGAAGGCCGGCATGCCCGCCTCGGCCGCAAGCAGGTAGAACGTTTGCGACAAGTGCCCCGCGTCGAGCGAAATGGCCTTGTACGCTTTGGGATGGTTGCGATACTTCCAAAAATTGCGCAACACCCTCGCCGCCATGACGACCAGCATGGGGGCATCGGCAAACCATTGTTGGTCCGCCACGAATTGCAAGGCCAGGACCCTGGCCTGCGCGCCGTCCATGGTGGTCATGGGTTCAAGGGTGTGCGCGACCGGATGGTAGTGGTAGAGGCCGGGCGCGACGCCGTCGACCCGCTGCACCAGCACGTACGCTTCGATGGGGTGGAGGCCGCCGGCGGACGGGCTCAGTTTTTTTAGCGCGTGGGCGCCGGGACCGACCTCGCGCAGCTCCTGGGCCCCGAAGGTGCGCTGCAGCAGGCGCGCGACAACGTCGAGCGCCAGCACGGCCCGGGGGTCGAAGTTGCGGCCCGTGTAGCGGGCGAACATGGTGGCGTCGAGCTGCCCGCCAAGGGGGGCCGGCAATGGGATGGCTTGGCCATCCGCGCCGTGCCCGACCGTGGACGGGGGCGGCGGCCCCGACAGCGCGACCAGTTCCTGGTAGGTGGAAAATTGCACGCCGGCGCCGGCCCGCATGTCGCTCCAGCGGCTGAAGGTGTGGGCAAGCAGGGACAAGGGGCTCCAGTGCTGCAGGCGCAACTTCTCGTCGCGCTCGCGCATGGCGGCCGCCTCCGGCGCGTCGCTGAGCACCAGGCCAAGCGCGAGCAACTGCGCGATCGTGGCTTGGCCGAATCGCTCCTCGCTGGCGGCGCGCTCGGTCCAGACCGATTGCCCAAGGCCGCCGACGGCCAGCAGCTGCGCGTCGCTGAGTTCGACCTCGGCGTCCAGGTGCGGCGCCATCGCGATCCAGCGCATGGTGGCGGCCAGCGTGCCGGCGCCGCGAAACAGCGCGGCCAAATCGATGCCGAGTTCTTCCCGGGGCTCAATATACAGGACCGCGCAGCGTCGAATTTTCATGGATGGAATATGGCGGAGGATGCGGGGATCGTAGCACACTGATTATTAGTCTGAGCAACATCGCGGACGCCGGTCGATAAACCATTTTGCCGCGGTGGGTGCACGCACGCTGGCCACTATAGAAAAAGCCCTGTGAAAACAGGGCTTGAACATGGCTCACAAAAATTCGAGAAACACTCGATAGGGGAAAATCACTCCCATTCGATCGTCGCCGGCGGCTTGCCCGAAATGTCATACACCACGCGGTTGATGCCGCGCACCTCGTTGATGATCCGGTTCGACACCTTGCCGAGCAGGCTGTGCGGCAGATGCGCCCACTGCGCCGTCATGAAGTCGAGCGTCTGCACCGCGCGCAGCGCCACCACGTACTCGTAGGTGCGCCCGTCGCCCATGACGCCGACCGACTTGACCGGCAGGAACACCGCGAACGCCTGGCTGGTCGCGTCGTACCAGTTCTTGGGCGCCTCGCCCGCGTCGATGCTCTCGAGCGCGGGCAGCTTGCACGGCGTGTTGCGCAGCTCCTCGATGAAGATCGCGTCGGCCCGGCGCAGCAGGTCGGCGAAGTCCTTCTTGACCTCGCCGAGGATGCGCACGCCAAGCCCCGGGCCCGGGAACGGGTGGCGGTACACCATGCCATGCGGCAGTCCGAGCGCGACGCCGAGCTTGCGCACCTCGTCCTTGAACAATTCGCGCAGCGGCTCGAGCAGCTTGAGGTTGAGCGTCTCGGGCAGGCCGCCCACGTTGTGGTGGCTCTTGATGGTCTGGCCCTTCTTGCCCTTGCCCGCGCTTTCGATCACGTCCGGGTAGATGGTGCCCTGCGCCAGCCAGCGCGCGTTGCTCAACTTGCCCGCCTCGACCTGGAACACCTCGACGAACTCGCGCCCGATGATCTTGCGCTTGGCCTCGGGGTCCGACACGCCGGCCAAATGGCCCAGGAACTGCGCCTCGGCGTCGATGCGCAGCACCTTGACGCCGAGGTTCTTGGCGAACATGTCCATGACCATCTTGCCCTCGTCCTGGCGCAGCAGGCCGTGGTCGACGAACACGCAGGTGAGCTGGTCGCCGATGGCGCGGTGGATCAGCGCCGCCGCCACGCTCGAATCGACCCCGCCCGACAGGCCCAGGATGACCTCGTCGGCGCCGACCTGCTCGCGGATCTTGGCGACCGCCTCGCTGATGTAGTCGGGCATGTTCCAGTCCGACTTGCAGCCGCAGATCTCGTGCACGAAGCGGCCGATGATGGCCTTGCCCTGCACCGTGTGGGTCACCTCGGGATGGAACTGCAGCGCGTAGAAACGGCGCTCCTCGTCGGCCATCGCGGCGATCGGGCAGCTCTCTGTGTTGCCCATCAGCTTGAAGCCGGGCGGCATCTCGAGCACCTTGTCGCCATGGCTCATCCAGACCTTGAGCATGCCGTGGCCCTCGTCGGTGACGAAGTCGTTGATGCCGTTTAGCAGCGCCGTGTGGCTGCGCGCGCGCACCTCGGCGTAGCCGAATTCGCGCAGCAGGCCGGATTCGACCTTGCCGCCAAGCTGGGCCGCCATCGTTTGCATGCCGTAGCAGATGCCCAGCACCGGCACGCCCAGTTCGAACACGGCCTGCGGCGCGCGCGGGGAGTCGCCCTCGAGCGTGGAGTTGTGGCTGCCCGACAGGATCACGCCGGCGGCGCCGTAGTTGCGCACGAACTCGTCGCTGACGTCGTGGGGGAACACTTCGGAGAACACGCCCGAGTCGCGCACGCGGCGCGCGATCAGCTGGGTGACTTGGGAACCGAAATCGAGGATGAGGATTTTAGAGTGCATGGAGGGCGCTTTAAGTGTGACGGAGGGTGTGGGCTATGGAATGCTGGACCGGCGCGCCGGCGTGCGGCTGGCGCGGCGCGCGGCGGATGACACCCGCCGCGCGCCTGGAACGACCGTTACTCGGAACGGTAGTTCGGTGCTTCTTTGGTGATCTGCACGTCGTGGACATGCGACTCGCGCATGCCGGCCGAGGTGATTTCGACAAACTCGGCCTTCTCGCGCAGTTCGTCGATCGAGCCGCAACCGCAATAGCCCATCGATTGGCGCACGCCGCCAACCAGTTGGTAGATGATCGCCAGCACGCTGCCCTTGTAGGCGACACGGCCTTCGATGCCCTCGGGCACGAACTTCTCCGCCTTCGCGCTGGCATCCTGGAAATAACGGTCGGCCGAGCCGTCCGCCATCGCGCCCAGGCTGCCCATGCCGCGGTAGGACTTGTAGCTGCGTCCCTGGTACAGGATGACCTCGCCCGGCGCCTCTTCGGTGCCGGCGAACATGCTGCCCATCATGACGGTCGAGGCGCCCGCCGCGAGCGCTTTTGAAATGTCGCCCGAGAAGCGGATGCCGCCGTCGGCGATGCACGGCACGCCGGTGCCGGCGAGCGCCTCGGCCACGTTCGAGATCGCGGTGATCTGGGGCACGCCGACGCCGGCGACGATGCGGGTGGTGCAGATCGAGCCCGGGCCGATGCCGACCTTGACCGCGTCGGCGCCGTATTCGACCAGCGCGAGCGCGGCCGCCGCGGTGGCGATGTTGCCGCCGATGACATCAACGTTGGGGAAGCGCGTCTTGATCCAGCGCACCCGGTCGAGGATGCCCTGCGAATGGCCGTGCGCGGTGTCGACCACGAGCACGTCGACGCCGGCCGCGACCAGCAACTCGATGCGCTCCTCATCGCGCTGGCTCACGCCGACGGCGGCGCCGACCAGCAGTTTGCCCTGCGCGTCCTTGGACGCGAACGGATGCTCGTGCGACTTCTGGATGTCCTTGACGGTGATCAGGCCGCGCAGCTCGAAGTCGTCGTTGACGACCAGCACGCGCTCGAGGCGGTGCTTGTTCATCAGGCGCTTCGCTTCGGCGGTGTCGGCGTCCTCTTTGACGAACACGAGTTTTTCGCGCGGGGTCATCTTGGCGCGCGCCTCGGCGTCGAGTTCCTCCTCAAAGCGCAAATCGCGGTTGGTGATGATGCCGACCACGGTCTTGCCCTCGACCACCGGAAAACCGCTGATGCCGTACTGTTCGGTCAGGGCGATCACGTCGCGGATCTTCATGGTCGGCGGTATCGTGATCGGGTCGCGCAGCACGCCGGCCTCGAAACGTTTTACACGCGCCACTTCGCGCGCCTGCTCCTTGGGCGTCAGATTCTTGTGGATGATGCCGATGCCGCCCTCCTGTGCCATGGCGATGGCAAGGCGCGCCTCGGTGACCGTGTCCATCGCTGCCGAGAGCAAGGGGATATTGAGGGCGATGTTGCGGGTCAGGCGTGTTTTGAGGGAGGTGTCGGCTGGCAGGATGTTTGAATAAGCCGGGACAAGCAGCACATCATCGAACGTGAGTGCTTTCTGAAGTAGACGCATAGCATTTTCCTATTGGCGCAAAAGCGAATTATACAGAAGTTCGGCCCGCCCGTCCCGGCGGACCAACTAATTGCCCTGAATCATCAATCGGACATTGACATGCAGAACGAATCATGGCGAAATCGACCCTACGCAGAACAAGGAAAAATGCACATGAAACCGTTGAACACCACCCTCCCCCGGCTTCTGGCCGCCGCCGCCCTGTTGGCCTGCGCCGGCCTTGCCCAGGCGCAGTACATGTGGATCGACGAGAAGGGTAACAAACAGTTGTCGGACCAGCCGCCGCCGGCCTCGATTCCCCTCAAGAACATCTTGAAGGCGCCGCGCGGGATGACGCAGTACAAATACGTGCCCGCGCCAGTGGCGGCGGACGCGCCGGCGTCGATGCAGGCCGATGGCGCCGATGCCGCCCCGGCCGCCCCGGCCGCCGCTGCGAAGGGCCCGCCGACGCTGGCCGAACGCAATGCCGACTTCCGCAAGCGCGCCGCCGAGAAGGCGCTGGCAGAGACCAAGGCCAAAGAGGAGGCAACGGCGCAAAAAGCCAAGAAGGACAATTGCGAGAACGCGCAAAACTACAAGCGCAGCCTCGATAGCGGCGAGCGCATCGGCGAAACCAACGCGAGCGGCGAACGTGGCTTCATGAGCGACGAGAAGCGCATCGTGGAACAGCAACGCGCCAAGGAAATTATCGACGCGTGCAAATAGGCGTGGCCGGGATGGGCGGCGCCAGCGAACAGGGCCGCTCCACCAGCACGAACAAGGCCGCCGCCCCCGATAGGCTGGCGAGCAACATCGCCGCGAGCAACAGCCATGGCAGCGCGCCATGCGGGGCCGCCGGCACCAGCGCGGCGACGCCGGCGAACATGGCCTTGAGCGCCAGTCCGTGCAGCAGGCAGAACGAATAACTCATATTGCCGAGCCAACGCAGGGGCGTCCACGAGAACGCCCGCGCCAGCGCGCCCGCCGGGCGTCCCAGGCATGCCAGACAGAGCACGAAGAAGGCGGCGCCCAGCAAGCCCGTCTTGACCGCCCCGGCGAGCGGCGACAGCGGCGCCTCGTGCAACAAGATCCCGCCTGCGAACATTGCCAGCCTGACCGGTCCGCCCCAGCGCAGGCACAGCAGCAAGCCGACGCCGCTCGCGCCGATGAAGAACCACACGCGCCAACGGGCGCTGCGCCGGCGCAGGCGCGCGACGGCAATCAGCGCGGGCATGGCGAGGTAGTACAGCACTTCGTAGCTCAGCGACCACGCCACCGCGATCATCGGTTCGATCGGAAACAGGCCCGGCAGAAGCAACAGTTTTTGCGCCAGGTAGAGCACGGCCGCCGGCGGCGCGGCCGGGATCTTGCTCTGCCCGGGCAGCAGCAGCGACAGCGCGAGGTAGAGCGCGAACACGGCCAGGAACGCGGGATAGATGCGCCCGGCCCGGCGCGACAGGAAGCGCAGGTAGGGCTGCGGGCGCCGCATCAGGCTGCCATAGATGAGGTAGCCGCTGAACACGAAGAACAGGCCGACGCCGCTGTTGCCGATCGTGTGGACGGCGTGCGCCAACGCGCGCGCCGCGCCGGCGGCGCCGAGCCAGGGGCCGGCCAGCGTGATGGAGTGGACGAGGAAAACGAGGAGCACGGCCAGGCCGCGCAAGCCCTCCATCGGGCGCTGGTTGGGCCCGGCGCCCGCGCGCGACAATTCGAACCGTTTCGCCAGCCACTCCACGCCCGCCCCTTGCGCCGTTGCAACCTTTGCAGGGTGATTCAGCGCGCGCCGTCTACCTTGACATGGCACACGGGGAGATCATTTGGCGCCGTGTTTTTCGGCCCGCTTGCGGCGCGACTCTTTCGGGTCGGCCAGCAGCGGCCGGTAGATTTCGATGCGGTCGTGTTCCTGCAGGGGGGTGTCGAGGGGCTTCTTTTTGCTGTAGATCCCGACCGGATTGACGCCGAGGTCGATTTCGGGGAACTCGGCGAGCAGGCCGCTCAGGGCGATCGCCTGTTCGATCGTCGTGCCGGCGGGCACGGCCAGCACGCGCAGCACGGCCCGCGCCGGCGAGGCGTAGCTGATGTGGATGTGCAGTTGCTCAGCCATACACGGTCTCGGCGCGTTTGCAGAAGGAATCGACCATGCTGTTGGCGATGACGCCAAAAACGGGCCCGATCAGTTGCTCGAGGATCAGGCTGGAGAACTCGTAGCGCAGGTCGAACTCGACCTTGCAGGCGTCCTCGCGCAGCGCCTTGAAGGTCCAGACCCCGTCCATGGTCTTGAACGGGCCGTCGACGAGCTTCATCTTCATCTGCGTCGGCGGCGTGTTAAGGTTGGCGGTGGTGAAACTCTGGCGGATGCCGTGGTACTGGATGTCGAGCCGCGCGACGAGCCGTTCGTGGCTGCGCTCGATCAACTCGACGCCGGCGCACCAGGGGAGGAATTTGGGATAGTCTTCGACTTTGGCCACCAGATCGAACATCTGGTGGGCGCTGTAGCCAAGAATTACTGTTTTGTGCACTACTGCCATTAATCAACCGTTTGCTAGTTTTGCTATGATGTCGAAGTTGTTTCATCAGCGCCGCGTCCGCCACCGCGACACAGTAGTTTAACCGACCCGCGCATTTTAGCTATTTCATGAGTATTGTTGACAATAAAAAAGCATTTCACGACTTCTTCATCGAGGACCGCTGGGAGGCCGGCATCGTGCTCGAGGGCTGGGAGGTCAAGGCCATCCGCGATTCGCGCGTGCAGATCAAGGAGGCCTACGTGCTCGTGCGCGGCGACGAGCTGTTCCTGTTCGGGGCCCACATCAGCGCGCTCTCGACAGCGTCCTCGTTTTCCCATCCGGAAGCATTGCGCACGCGCAAGTTGCTGCTGCACCGCGCCGAGCTCGACAAACTGATCGGCAAGGTCGAACGCTCGGGCTACACGCTGGTGCCGCTCAACCTGCATTTCAAGGGCGGACGCGTCAAGTGCGAGATCGGCCTGGCCAAGGGCAAAAAGCAGCACGACAAGCGCGCCACCGAGAAAGAGCGCGACGGCAAGCGCGAGGTCGCCGCCGCCATGAAGACGCACCGCCGCTAAGCCGGCGCCGCCGTCCGCAAGCTATACATAATCGTATAGCCCGCACCCCTCCCATGCATTATTGAATGGCTTCCGGGGCCCCTGCGACGCCCTGGGGCCCGCGCCCGCTCCACTGCCAGAACGCGAAGCTGAGCGCCAGCCCGGCGAGCACGCCCAGCGCGAGCTTGAGCGCGCTGCCGAACAGCATAGGCGCGAGCAGGCCCGACACCAGCGCGAACACCATCATCTGGATGAAAGAGACCATCGACGAGGCCAGGCCGCGGTGATCCGGGAACAAGGCGAGCGCCCTGACCTGGATCGCCGGCATCACCACGGCCAGGCCGAAAGTGTAGAGCGCCAGCGGCAACACCGCCCACGGGATCCGCGCCGCGAACCACAGGTTGTAGCCGACGTTGGCGAGCGCGCCCACGCCCATGACGCCAAAGCCGATCCACAGCATCCTGCCCTGCGCGATGCGGCCAGCCTGCTTGCCGGACCAGATCGAGCCGGCCACCATGCCGCTGATGAGCGGAATGAACAGCCAGCCGAAGGCGGTCTCGGGCAGGCGCAAGATCTCGAGCACGAAGTTGGCGGCCGCGCCGATGTACAGCGACAGGCCGCCAAAGGCGAGCCCGACCGCCAGCGACAGCAGCAAAAATTGCCGGTTGCCGAGCACCTTGAGGTAGTTGCGCGCGATCGGCCCCGGATGGAAGGCGTGGCGCTGCGCCGCCGGCAGGCTTTCCGGCAATGCCCGCCAGCACAGCGCGACCATCGCCGCCCCGAACAGGGCGAGGAAATAAAACACCGCGCGCCAGCCGAGGGCGACGAACAGCCAGCCGCCGAACACGGGCGCGATGGCCGGCGCCAGGCCGAACACGATCATGATGTGGGACATCATCCGTTGCGCCTGCGCGCCCGAGAACCGATCCTGCACGATGGCCTGGCCGATCACCGAGCCGGCGCCGGCGGCCAGCCCCTGCAGCGCGCGGCAGGCGAGCAGCGAGCCAAAGCTCGGCGCCATGGCCGCTCCCAGCGAGGCGAGCGTGAACACGGCGAGCGCGGCCAGCAGCACCGGGCGCCGGCCGAACGAGTCCGACAGGGTGCCGTAGAACAGCATCATGAAGGCGAAGGTGAACAGGAACACGCTGAGCGTCTGCTGCACCGCGAGCGGGCCGACCGCGAATTCGCGCCCGATGGTCGGCAGCGAGGGCAGATAGGTGTCGATCGCCAGGGCGCCCACCATGCCCACGCACGCGAGGATGACCGTCAACATTCTATACATGCCGCCCTGCCTTTAAAGTGATGCGCGTGCGCGCCACGGGCGGCGCGCAAGCGAGGGCGAGATTTTACATTCTTTTGAGCAACAGCACCGGAGGCCGGGCGAAACCGCATTGCCCGGCCCTGCCCGGCCCTGCCCGGCCCGGTCAGGCCGCCAGCGCGTTCCTCGGCACCTCAAAGCGGCGGATCTTGCTCAGCGCGCGCTCGGGCAAGGCGCTGATCTGCTTGGCATGGTTGGCGAACACGATCTGCTGGCGCCCGACCGAGACCAGCGTGCCGCCCGAGAAAAAGCGGAACTCGAGCCAGAACGAGCACTTGCGCACCGCGTACGCGTTGAGCTCGCAGCGGATCTCCTGGAACGGGAAGGTTTCGTGGACATAGTCCTGCTCGGCGCGCTTGGTGATGAACACGCCCTCGGCCTGCAGCATGTCGGGGGCGATGCATTCGAAGAACCAGCGCTCGCGGCACACGCCCTGCCATTCGAAATAGCGGGCGAAGTAGGTGTTGCCGTAGGCATTCGAGTCCTTGAGGTAGATCGTCATCTCGTGCGTGAAGGTGCGCGGCGCCGGCGCCAACTCCCCGGTCGGGATGGCGGCGGACAAGGGACGGGCAAGGGCGAGGTCGGACGGGGTGGCGTGGACGTGCATGATTTCTCCAATCAGTGGAATGACTCGCCCCGGAGGTCCGGGCCGAGGCCCGAAAATGAATCAGGCGAGCAATCATTAAGGCCACATTTATGGCCCATCCATGATCTAACGCAAACTTGCGTTTGATAAACCCGATTCGGGCATGGACTGGCGTGAAAACGCTTGCTAGGATGCTCAAAATAGCAACAATAATTCCGCCCCCGACCAAGGAACCCATGTACTCGCTATTGCCGGCAATCGTCTCACTGCTATTCCTCGGCTACGGCGTGTACGTGCTCGCCTCGCGCGGGCTCAACCGCAGCAGCGGCGCCTTCTTCCTGGTCTGCGCCACCACCTTCGCCTGGCAATTCACCTGGGCCATTTTGTTCCAGGTGCGCGAGGAGGCGCTCGCGGTGCTGCTGGCCAAGATCGGCTACCTGCTGATCCTGTTCCTGCCGACCACGCTCTACCATTTCGTGGTCGAGCTCACGCGCCGCGGCGCCGAGCTGCGCCACGTGAAATGGTCGTACGCGGTGGCCGCCATGCTGGCGCTGGCGATGGTGCCGGGCGATGCGGTCGTGGCTGGCGTCCAGCAGTTCCACTTCGGCTACTATCCGCGCGCCGGCCCGCTGCACCCGCTGCACCTGCTGCAGACGGCGCTGGTGGTGCTGCGCGCGCTGCAACTGCTGGCGCGCCAGCAGCGCCTGGCCGTCTCGACCGACCGGCTGCGCCTGCGCTACTGCCTCGCAAGCGTGCTGATCTACTCGCTGGCGGCGGTCGACTACCTGTGCAACTACGGCCTGGCAATGTACCCGCCCGGGGTGCTCCTGATCGCCGTCAGCCTCGGCATCATCGCGCAGGCGATGGCGCGCCACGAGCTGCTGGCCAACCCGATGATGCTCGCGGCCACCATCGCGCACGAGATGCGCACGCCGCTGGCGACCATCCGCAACCAGGCCCGGGTGCTGGCCAAGGGCTTGCCCGAGCTGATCGCTGGATACGAGCACGCGGTCGCGCAAGGCGTGATCGAAAGCGGCCTGCGCGCCGGCCACCTCGACTACCTGCGCGAGCTGGCGCGCGACATCGAGGCCGAGGTCTACCGCAGCAACTTCATCGTCGACATGGTGCTCGCCTCGGCCTGCGGCGGCACGCTGTGCACCGACGGCTTCGCGCGCCACGCGGTCGGGCGGTGCGTCGAGGAGGCGCTGCTGCGCTACCCGTTCGAGGGCGGCGCGCGCGCCAGGGTGCGGTTGCGCGCGGAGGGCGAGTTCGACTTCCACGGCTGCGACACCCTGCTCGTCTACGTGCTCTACAACCTGCTCAAGAACGCCCTGAGCGCGCTGGCGGCGGCCGGGCGCGGCGACATCGAGATCAGCTTCGAGCGCGGCGCCGAGCACAACCGCCTGCGCGTGACCGACACCGGCAACGGCATCGCGCGCGACGTGCTGCCGCTCGTGTTCGACCCCTACTACACCACGCGCCCGGGCGGCGGCGGCACCGGGATGGGCCTCGCTTTCTGCAAGCGCGTGCTCGGCGCCTTCGGCGGCAGCATCGCCTGCGACTCGGTCGAGGGCCAGTACACGACCATGGTGCTGGCCTTTCCGGCGCTGGCGCGGGGGCAGCGCCGGGAAGCCCGGCCCAAGGTCCAGTTCGCCTGAACCATCACCGCCCGAGCGACTTGCCGAAACGCTCGGCGCGCGGCATCCAGTTGCCGAGCATGTCGGCCGACACCAGCACCCGCTCGGCGCGCCCGATCAGCAGCGCGCGCGGCACCAGCCCGATGACGCGCGAATCGGCGCTGTTGTCGCGGTTGTCGCCCAGCATCATGAACTCGTCCCTGGGAATGGTGACCGGGCCGAAGTCGCGCCGCGCCGCGTAGTCGGGCATGAGCTGGATGCTGTGGTGGCCCTGCGCGAGGGTCTCGTCGAACCGCAGCGCGGCGGTCTCGAGCCTGGGCGCGACCGGCTCGGGCGAGCGCCCCAGCGGCAGGTAGGCCGAGGCCAGCCCGTTGATGCGCAGCCGGCCGGCGCGCATCTCGACGACGTCGCCGGGCAAGCCGATGACGCGCTTGATCAGGCGGGTGCCGCCCCGCGGCGAATGGAAGGTGACGATGTCGCCGCGGCGCGGCTCGCCCAGGTGGGCGATGACGACGCCGGTGAGCGGCACCTTGAGGTCGTACGCGATCCGGTTGACCAGCACCACGTCGCCTTCGACGATGGTGGGCCGCATCGAACCGGTCGGCACCGGGTTCCAGTCGGCGATCGCCGTGCGGAACACGCCGAACAACATGAGGAACAGCAAAAAGCCCTTGTTCGCGCGCGCCCAGTTTTTCATTTTTCGACTCTCAATCATCGGTGGTTGTGATGACTGATTTATACGCCCGCATTCTTTGGCAACGCTTAAACCAGCGCGCCCGCGACAAGCGTGGCGCTCAGGACCGGGTCTGCTGCTGTTGCCGGATTGAAATAACCAAAAATTCGGCCGGCCTGGCCACCGCCACCTGCACCGAAATGTTCATGTAGCCGTTGAGCAAATCGTCCTTCGTCATTGTCGAACCGAGCCCCACGCTTACGGTGAAGGCATCGGCCGCGGACGCGCCTTGCAAGCCCCCTTGCTTCCAAAGGTCTGTCAGGAAACTGCCGATCATGCTGCCGATGGCGCGCCAGGTGTTCTGGTTGTTCGGTTCGAACACATAACTTCGCGCGGCCAGTTTGACGGACTGTTCGATAAAAATCATGGTGCGGCGAACCGCGACGTAGCGCCAGTCCTGACTGTTGCCATCGAGCGTGCGCGCCCCCCAGATCAAGATGCCCAGGCCGTTAAAAAAGCGGATGGCATTGACCGACTTGCCGGACAGCGCATCAAGGTTCAAGTTCTCCTGCTCGCTGTCCGACAGGCGGATCGGCAAACTCGTGGCGCCGCCGATGCCGGTATTGGCCGGCGCGTTCCACACCCCGCTGCCACTGTCGTTGACGGAGTACACGCCGGCGATGGCGCCGCTGGGCGGCAGCACATTGGCCAGGTTCAGCACTTGGGTCACGATCTGCCGGTACAGCGGGCTGGCAACGAGCAGCGCCGCCTGCAACTGGCTGTTCGACATGGCCGGCACGCCCGGCGACTCGATCTTGGCGATGATGGCCGCGGCCGCCGGATTGGGCGCCGCGGGCGGATTCAACAACAGCGCCAGCTGCTTGGTGTCGCCACCGAACAGGTTGGTGAAGTCGATGTCGGCGCCCTGCATGACGCTGGTGCCGATGAACGGGTAATAGCTCACGCCATATTTGAGACCCGCGTTGCCGCAACTGTTGCGGAAATTCTGGATATCCGTCGTGTAGAGGACAGGATCCGGACTGGCACCGCCGATGATATCGAACAGGCACACCACGGTTCCCATTTCTTCGGCTTGCATCAAGGCGCTTTGCATCAGCGTGCCATTTTCCGCGGGCGTCAGCAGCGTAGCCTCGGGAAACACATACATCGTCGGCTCTTGTTCAGCGCTTAGCGAGGCCAAGCCACGTTTCAGGTCCTCCAGGCGAACGTTGGGATTGACCACGTTGGCGGCCGGGTCCGCCATCGGCTTGCCGCTTGCTGGGCCGTAGGGGCCGACCGAAACGATGTAGGCGGCGTCACCGCCGTTCTGGTAGAACAGGCGCACGCTGTTATATAAATGGTAGATGGTGTTTTGATCGGGCAAGATCGAATGGTACTGGCCGTCGATGGGCAGATATTCGCCAGCCGCCGGTTTCTCCTTTTGCGCGACCAGGTAATACTCAGGGCTGTATTGCCTGGCCGGGTCGGCCGGCGCCGCCGGATCGTCGAGCATGAAAAACGCCTGAAATTCCATCAGCGACGTGATCTTGGTCGGTTTGTCGAGGTAGGATTTGCCCCTGTACTCCGCCTTGGGGGTGTACCCGACAAACGCCGGCACCGCGGTGGCGACCGGGACGACGCAATTGGGGAAGCGATTGCCTTCAGTGATGCGAAACCCGGGGGGTGACTTGGTAGAAACCATCGATCCTCCTGACGTATTGGTTGGGACGATTGCGTTTGTCTCCGGGCGTGAACAAATAAGCCACTTAAGCCACTTCAGCCACTTAAGCCACTTAAGCCACTTCAGCCAGCATGCGGACCACCATCCCGAGCAGCAGCGCCCCGAAGGCGAGCGCGCACAGGCCGCCAAACCTGAGCAGCGCCATCAGCCGTTTGCCGGGCGCGCGGCTGCGCACCAGGTAGTAGGGAATGGCCAGGAACGCGCCGAACACCACCGCCATGCTAAGCCAGCGCGAGCGAACGTAGCCGCGCGCGTTGCCGTCGCTGCAGTACCAGCTGAAGAGCATGTAACTGAGCGCGAGCCACTGCAACATATTCATCAACGGCGCCTCGCGCAGGCCGGACTCCATGATGTGGGCGTCGACCATGCCCACGGCCACCAGCAGCAGCATGAAGCCCACCAGGGTCTGGCGCGCCGTCACGCCGGGCGTCGCGCGCGCGTCACTTTTGCGCCTTGACGATCTGCATCGCGCTGGCGATCAGGCCGCTCATCTCGCCCAGGTTGGCCGGCACGATGATCGAATTGTTGGTCTTGGCGAGCTGCGAGAACGCGTCGACGTACTTTTCGGCCACCTTGAGGTTGACCGCGTCCTGCCCGCCCGGCGCGTGGATCGCCGAGCCGATCTCGCGCAGCGCCTGCGCGCTCGCCTCGGCCAGCGCCACGATCGCCGTCGCCTGGCCCTGGGCGCGGTTGATCGAGGCCTGCTTCTCGCCCTCGGAGCGGGCGATGGCCGCCTCGCGCTCGCCGGTGGCGATGTTGATCTGCTCCTGCTTGCGCCCCTCCGAGGCGGCGATCAGGGCGCGCTTTTCGCGTTCGGCCGTGATCTGCGCCTGCATCGCGTGCAGGATCTCCTTGGGCGGCGTGAGGTCCTTGATCTCGTAGCGCAGCACCTTGACGCCCCAGTTCGCGGCCGACTCGTCGATCGCGTTGACGATCGTGGTGTTGATGTGGTCGCGCTCCTCGAAGGTCTTGTCGAGCTCCATCTTGCCGATCACCGAACGCAGCGTGGTCTGGGCCAGTTGCGTGATCGCGGTGATGTAGTTCGAGGTGCCGTACGAGGCGCGCATCGCGTCGGTGATCTGGAAGTACAGCACGCCGTCGACCTGCAGCTGGGTGTTGTCCTTGGTGATGCACACCTGCGGCGGGACGTCGAGCGGGATCTCCTTGAGCACATGCCTGTAGGCGATGCGGTCGATGAAGGGCACCACGATGTTCAGGCCCGGGGCCAGCGTCGAATGGTATTTGCCGAGCCGCTCGACGACATAGGCGTGCTGCTGCGGCACCACGTTGATTGTCTTGAACATGAACACCACCGCCACCACGAACAACACCATTGCTACGATTCCGAAATCCATGCTTTTTCCTTTTTATTTGATGAACAAAATTCAGGCCGGCGCGACCACCAGCCGGCTGCCGTGCACCTCGACGATGCGGAAGGTGCCGGCGCCGTCGGCGGCGCCCTTGGCCAGCTCCACGTCCCAAGGCGCGCCGCGGTACATCACGCGCGCCTGGCGGTCCTGCCAGGCCTCGACCACGAGCGTCTGGCCGATGTCGATGTTGAGGTTCGGGTCGCGCGCGCTCTCGCTGTTGACGGCCATCGGCGGGCGGCTGCGGCGCAGCAGTTCGGTGGCGACCACGCCGACCACGGCGGCCACCATGACCTGCACCGGCACCGACATGCCCAGCAGCGCGGCGATGGCGCCAAAGCCGAGCCCGATGGCGATCATGAGCAGGTAGAAGGTGCCCGAGAACAGCTCGAGCACGACCAGCACGCCGGCCACCACCAGCCACCTCATCCAATCATCCATTGCATTACCTCCTGTCCAGACTGCGTTTCAAAAGTCAAAAACCCCCGTCATCCACCAGGGCAACGAGGGTTTTCCGAGAATTCGGGCATCGATGGTTTATTTAATTTTTATCAAAACTATCATGTGCCCTAGTCTAACGCTTTTGGCGCGGGAGTCAACCTCAACCTTCAGAACCCCACGTACAAGCGCGCGCCCGTATTTCCATCGAAGTGCCGGTTACTGTGGGCCAATTTTTGGCAAGTGCCCACGCAAAAGTCGGAGCACGCCCCGCTGGCATTTCTAGCAAGATACCGTGCAATCACACTCGTCCCATGGCACGGCCCACGCATCGGGCAAGGAATCGCCGACTGCGAATTTCCCGCCTTCACGCTGGGCTCGGAAGAATACGGGATCGAGATCCTGACGGTGCAGGAGATCGGCGCTACCATGCGGTCACGCGCATCGTCAACGCGCCTCATCCGCGCGATGTGACCGCTGCGCGCGCTATTTTTTTGGCGCGGGTACGGCGGCCTAAGTCACACCCTCGGCATTAAGGGCGGCGATTGCACCGGGGCGCAGTCGAATGGAACGTAGCACCTGCTCAAAAATCTTCTTGCCTTCTTCGTACGGGGGCGGCACCTTCCCGCTCAAACTTGGTCTGCTGGGTTGGTTGTACGAGGGCTCGTTGGGTTGGGCGGGAAGCCTGAGTCTGTAGTCATCCGACGTCGCTGCCGTCATGCGCAAAACCACATGCGGCTGCTCTAAACTTCCGATTACGCCGAAGGTCTCCGCTTCGATTTCATAGTCTTGGTCCGCTGGTCGGCAGCTAGTTGGGGAGCAATTAGGGCCATACACATGCCCGTAACTGCGTCCAGGTGTTCCCAACATGTTCTCAGCGACCGGCCCATCAATCAACCTGCGCGGGATCATCATCCCCGTCATCGACATGCGCATCAAGTTAAAGCTCGGCACGCCGGTGTACGACCAGTTCACGGTGCTCATCATCCTCAACATCGGCGGGCGCGTGATGGGCATGTTGGTCGACTCGGTCTCGGACGTGACCACGCTGATGCCGGACCAGGTCACGGCCGCGCCCGAAATGGGCACCGCGTTCAACTCGGATTATCTGGTCGGACACGGGACCATCGACGAGCGCATGCTCATTTTGGTCGATATCGACAAGCTGATGTCGTCGGGTGAGATCGGGCTGATCGAGAATTTGGCGACCTGACCGAGGGTTTTTCGGTGCGCGGGGTGCTGCGCTGATTTGGCAACACTCAGCCGCTCGAACCACTCGTTTTTTCACCATCGACAGCGGCAACATTAATGGAGCCCTGATCTAATCCATTCTCGTTTGAAATTAATACGGTGTCCGATCCACCATAAATCTTACGAAACCGCAGATAGCCTCCGCGCGTTGAGACTCCAAAACTCTTCCAACTAGATTCAAATGGCTCTCGTCCAAAGGTTTGCATTCGCGGAATCTGTCCGGTGTTCTCATAATCGGATATCGCTCTCAACTCGTCCTGAGTTAGCGGAGGACTCAACTTACGGCGAATATGATCTCCGATTGGGCCAAGCAGTTTTAAATAGAGTATGTCTTTTACGGCTACGACACCCTTCCTATTTTCCTCGTTTCGCCGGGCAATCATGCTAATCAACTTTTGTTTCATACCGGCTTCGCTGTCTGGATTACCAATTGGTATCAGTTTGAACCAAGCACGCGAATCATGAACGTAATCGTCGAAGAAGCTCATAACGGCGGGGGTGGGCGATTCGCTTTCCCCCCACCATGTTGCAATCTCCTCCCATTCACGCTCGTGCTCATTGTTAAGTCCTGGGGCTTGAACTGCGGGCGTGAAATTCGCTCCTTTACCGGCGCGCCATTTTTCGAAATTGATGATCTCTTCTTCAAATTCGCGGTTGGCACTATCCAAGTCATTTTTATCAAAGTTGCTGGCGCGAATAAAACTGGCGCTCGATTGCATGGGGGATTTGCCTTTCGGATGACGCGCCAGTCGCCACTCAATTTGCAACCGCGCCTGTTCACGCATAATCTCAGTGATTGTTCCATTAGTTTTTTTGCATACAGCTAGGTAGGCATTGAGCGCCTTGATTGCCTCGAGCTTTATCTTGAAACGGCCTTGTGCAATCGGGCTCGCCAACTCAAGTTTTAATGGCACACCTGCCAAACGCGCCTCCCTATACATGTAAATTAAAGGGATGCGGGCGAGCATGTCCGAACCATCGGGCTCGATACCGCGCCCTTGCTCTAGCGGGGCGTAACCACCACCCAAGTCAGAATGTACTCCGGGGAAGACGACCTCCAACCAATTGGCTGAAGTTACTGATCCAGACGCAATGGAGTCAAGCGGAAAACTACGCCTTAACTCATGGGCTGCAACGAGGTGCACACATCGAACTTTCGACGGAACGCGTAGACTGTTTTCGGCATCGGCCCACGCGCCATGGCCATCGCACAGCCTGCCGATATCGCTATTTCCAAGACTGTTCCCCACGCCTACGGATGCTACGGTGTCGAACAAACCCAAAAAATCAAACACAACAGGATATCCACCAAGTGTAAATTCACCATGACGGTTGTGTAGTTCTGCATCGATATAGCATAGCGTCATGAACCAATTGGTGAATGCTCTCGCTTGGGTGGCGCCAAGCGAGAAGCCGAAAGTCGAAACATAAATACTGTCAACTATCCCCGGATCAATCTTCTTGGGGCGTCCTTCTCTTTCGCGCCGATGCGCGGCCACGTTTTGTTTCAAGATCTGCAAAAGTATCATGAATTCTTTTTTCGGGCCCCATATCTTCGAGTCCCTGTTGCTATTGTTCGGAAGCGGAGCGAGCATCTGGCTTCGGGACTCCGCCGTAAGCTCAATTCTTTTAATGAGAGAAATTATAAACTCGCTTGAAAACAAGGGAGTCTTATTAAAATAACGATTTACGTTATTTATCGCTTGCACTAGCGCCCACACGATGCGAGCTTCGCCTAGATATCCCGATGCAGCCCCTCTATCGGCTGCTTGGCCCGTACCGGGGTCGCCTACTTCGGGAAAGGGAGACGAAACTCCAGGCATATATGCTTTAAAGAAATGCGTGTAACGCATATTCTTGTCTTCCCAGTCTGTATCTTTCGGCAGGACTCCCTTGACGCCAGCGCCTGGATAACAGTCGTATAAACGGGCAACATTTGAATGATTTTTGCCTTCATTCGCTTGCATATAATTGTTCTTTGTGCCATCAAAGAAAAAACCAAAAAACAAGTTGGTTACGCACGATTCACCCGGTTTGCTTAGTTTTGGTTGCTCCCTTGGCTCGTATTTTTTTCGAATCACTCTCACTTCTTTCTTACTAAATAGAGTCTCAAATTTTTCTGCATGCAAAAACAGATGACTTACCTTCTGGCATAGAATTGCACTCATGGTTTCGCTTTCATAACACGTTCCAAAAGTTCATAACTACGCCGCAATCCGTCTTCATTTCCTTTTTTTAATTTTGTCAAGTAGCTCGGATCACTTGGCCCACTGAAACCTTTAATTGAATCTTTATCATATTCCTTAGCGACGTCCCAAGACTCTTCCGCATGTTTTTTTGGATCGACACGCAACTCCTCAAGCATTGATTTATATAGATCAATCCCATCTTGCTCGTGTTTCCGATACAGTTCCCAACGCTCCCGCTGATAGGCCAATGATGGAACCGGCCACCCCTTCACTTTCCACGGCCATTTCGGGTGATCCGGTTGGTAGTCGCTCGACACAACACTCATCGTGCCATCCCCATCCCGGATGACCCACAGTTCGCCCGCCTTATCATCAACGTAACGCGGCACATCCACAACGGTAGTCTTTTTTACCTCCCGCAATTCTCCATCCGCGACAGCAACAAGCATGTGAGTGGAATGAATTTCGAGCTTGATTCCTGGCCGCCAAACCCGTGGCAGGGTATAGCAGCACGTGATTCCTCCCCCAGCATAAGGCTCGATGAGTTCGCCCCCGCCTTTATTACCCGCGTTGTTGGGATCTGCAATGAAATAAGTGAACTCGTTCGCGCTGTAATTAACGCCATGAATACTTACCGGCACATTTTTTGACACATCTGGTTTTGCACACGCGACCAACATCGGCACGCCAAGTGCGCAGGCAGCGATCACACAACGTAACGTCCCAAACCAAGTTCGATCAATAAGCATATCTCCCCCAATAGAAATATTTAGTCGTATAAGTCATGGCGTTCTTTCTGCCAGTTACTCAATAAGGTGCTTGCCTCGGTTTCATACAGAGCTTGCTCTCCCAGCAAACAGGACTCACACCAATCAAGCAGCATGACAGGGTCAAGATTTCGATGTGCAGCCGCGCGAATTGCCAAGGCGACGAGTGAATAGTTTTTCATTGGTGACTCGTACACCTTATGCCCCCGCTCGGACAACAACATGATCGTCTCATCCGTTTCGCTGTCACCGATCAGCGTGACAAACTGCTCATCATTCAAGGTGGGGCGTTCTCAAGAACCAAGTGCA
>NZ_PXWF02000163.1 GCF_003011895.2 Massilia glaciei
TTCGCCAATTGCAGGCTCTGGCCGGCGACAACGCCCAGCCCGCCCTTTGCGGCAATGGCGATGATGGGGTCGGTCGAATGCGGGACTTTCTCGTCGCCCGCACTGACGTTTTTACCCTTCGCGTCAGCCTCGGCCGCGGTCAGGCTTTCCGTGTCCACCATCCCCGATACGGCCGTGAGCATCGCTTTGAGTGGCCCGGCTTTTCCGTCGAGTGCGCTTGAATCGGCCATGCCCGCGCCCTTGTGCGCGGCGAATTCGACCGTCTCGTGCGTGCGCGCCGCCGCGCTAAAGACTTCGCCCAGCTTGACCGCCTGCTTGAGCAGCGCGATGCCAGCGGCGTTGTCGCCGGCCGGGTCGCGCGCGCGGCAGTTGTGGTCGATCTTATAACTCGACACCAACAGGCCCCCGCCCGCC
>NZ_PXWF02000164.1 GCF_003011895.2 Massilia glaciei
GTAGCTCGACACCAGCAGGCCCCCGCCCGCCCGCACCGCGCCATAGTCGTCGGTGCGCAATTCGGCCCCCGTGCCGCGGAAGCTGCCTCGGTAGTTGTCGGCGCTGTGGATCAGATGTCCAAGAGTTAACTCGCTGGCCGCATGGCTGCACTTGAGCTGAACGCGCCCCTGCGCATCGGTCTCGTCAAACAGGAGCTGGTTGTAACCCGTTCCGCCAAACT
>NZ_PXWF02000165.1 GCF_003011895.2 Massilia glaciei
GGCTGTTGCCTCCCGCCATATTCGCCTGCCCCGAGCGCAGATGGTCGTGCGCGGGCTCGAACCTTCCCGTGGCCTTGGCGGCGATGGTCCGCCCGCCCGGCGTCGGCGGGATGCCGCCCTCCCCCTGTCCGTTGTACAGCGCGCCGACGATTATTGGCTGATTTATATCGTTCTCGAGGAACTGGACCATCACCTCCTGGCCGATGCGCGGCAGGAACTGGCTGCCCATGCCGCGGCCGGCCGAACGCTGCGCCACCCGCACCCAGCACGCGGCCTCGCCGCTTTTCTGCCAATGGAAGCGGATGCGCACCCGGCCGAGCCGGTCGCAATAGAGCTCGTCGGCGCCGTTTGGACTGTCCCTGCCGTCGGGACCGATCACGATCGCGCTTTGCGAACCCAAGGCCGTCGGCCTCTCCTGCCTCGGTTCAGGGCGCCAGGTGATATCGGCCAAAATGGCGTCGAAGCAATTGGCGTAGCCGGTCGCGCGCGCCTGCGCTATGACCAGGTCGAAATCCTCCCGCTGCTCGCCCCGCAGCGCCTCCTGCAGCAACTCGGGCAGTGGCCCGAACAATTCGTCGAGCGCTTGCTGCGCCGCTGTGGGCAGGTTGTTGACGCCCACGCTGAGCACGCGCAACACCGCAAACGCGGGCGCTCCGCCCAATCGCCGCAAGGGCACGCCGGTGATGGCGAGCCGGGTGCCTGCGCGCAATGTGCGCAGCGTGGAACGGCCGCACCAAAGCTGGCTGCGCGCCTCCCGGCCCTGCATCTGCATATCGGCATAGCGCTGCGCGTGCGCCCGGCTGGTGAACGCGTACTGCCCCGGCACGTCGTAGCTTTCCAGAGGCGGCATCTTGCGGCCACGCGGCAGCAGCGACGGCGAAGTGTGACCCACCGCCTGCTTCGCCATGTAGTCGTAACTGAGCAAGGTGGTCGACGATGCGCACAGGGTGCGGTACGAGTGCAGCGCCTGCACGGTGTCGCGCTGTTCGCTCGCGCGCGCCGCGTGGAAGCGGATGCCGCCATCGGCCGCGCTGCTGGGGTCGTCGGGCACCGCGCAGCGTTGGCTGCTGTCGGAAAACAGCACCATCTGGGGCTCGTCCTTGGCCTGTTCGAAGCGCCACGCGAGGCCCTCCTCCGTGAGCAGCCTTTGCACAAAGTCGAGGTCGCTCTCGCGGTACTGGCAGCAGTAGCTGCGCGAGAGCGCGTCGGCCATGAAAGAGCGGACCTCGCCGCTCCAGCGCCAGCGCGCCAGCGGCCGGTGGGCCTCGAATATGGAATCGACGATCTCCATGATCGATTTGTCCTGCCACGCGCGGCTGTTGCGCGTCTGGCTCAGGCGCCACAGCCATGGCGACAGGCGCAGCCGGTAGCGCGCCAATCCACCCTCGCTGCCAAGCGTTGCCGCTTCGCTGACGTGGCCACAGAAGCTGGTGCGGGTGCCGTCGGCCAGGCTCACCGCGAGGCTGGCCGGCTGGCCCAGCAAAGGCGACAGTTTGATGTGGGCGCTGGTCGAGACGACGATCACATCGCGCCAGCCAACGCCCTGCACCGCGTCGTCGGCGGCGAAGGCCTCAACGAGCAAGCCGCCCGATCCGAGATCGGCGCGGCCGTCGCCGACGGTCAATTCGTACAACCGGGTCGCGCTCGAGAACTGCGCGAGCGCGGTCGTGATTTGTTCGAACAGGTCCGATCTCATGGCTTCGCAAGCGCTTTTCGAAAGTTGTCTTGGTTCAATTAGTTCCAAGGGGAATTACCTTGCAACATGCCGAATTGAAGTTTTGACGAGTTTCGAGCGCAACTATTTGCGTT
>NZ_PXWF02000166.1 GCF_003011895.2 Massilia glaciei
CGCAAGGCCGGCCGGCGCGGCCTGGGCGGCGCGCGCGCCGCGGTTGACGATGCACTCGAACAGGTCGGCCGCGCGCGCCGGCTTGATCAGCTGGTAGGCCACGCCGGCCCCGCGCCGCTGCACCGGATCGGCCGCCAGCTTCTCGGAGCTGAGCAGCACGATGCGGGTCGCCTTGGTGGCCGGCTCGGCCTTGATGCTGGCCGCCAGCGACAGCCCGCTGGTGCGCTGCAGGTCCATATCGAGGATGGCCACGTCGTAGGGCTGGCCGGCGCGCGCGGCCGCCGTCATGAAGTCGATCGCGTCGAGCGCCGAGCCGACGCTGTCGCTGACCACCTTCCAGCTCGAGAGCTGGCGCTCGAGTTCCTCGCGGGTTGCCTTTTGTTCGTCGACGATCAACACGCGCAGGCCCTCGATCGAATCCAACTGGGCGCCGGGGGCGTCGGGGTCGACCCGCCGCTTGTCGAAACTGACCGTGAACCAAAAAATGGAGCCCTGCGCGTGGGCGTTGTCGACCCCGATTTTTCCGCCCATCAACTCGACCAGTTGTTTCGAGATCGCCAGGCCGAGGCCGGTGCCGCCGTATTTGCGCGTGGTCGAGCTGTCGGCCTGGGAAAAGGCCTCGAAGATGCGCGCGCGGGCGTCGCGCGAGACGCCGATGCCGGTGTCGTGCACCTCGAAGCGCAGGGTGACGGCCGGGCCGTCCTCGCTGGCGACCTCGACCGTGATGAGGATCTGTCCTTGCTCGGTGAATTTGACCGCGTTGCCGAGCAGGTTCACGAGGATCTGGCGCAGGCGGTTGGGGTCGCCGCAGATCGCGGCCGGGATGTCGTTGGCGATCTGGAACGCGAGGCCGAGGCCCTTGGCCTCGGCCTGGGGCATGAACACATGGTCGATCTCGTCGAGCAGGTCCCAGAGGTTGAAATTGATGTACTCGACGCTCAGTTTGCCGGCCTCGATCTTGGAGAAATCGAGGATGTCGTTGATGATCACGAGCAGGTTCTCGCCCGAGCTCTTGACGACGTTGGTGTACTGGCGCTGGGTCTCGGTCTGCGAGGTGTTCAGCAGCATTTCGGTCATGCCGAGCACGCCGTTCATGGGGGTGCGGATCTCGTGGCTCATGGTGGCGAGGAAGGCGCTCTTGGCGCGGCTGGC
>NZ_PXWF02000167.1 GCF_003011895.2 Massilia glaciei
GGTGGCGAGGAAGGCGCTCTTGGCGCGGCTGGCGGCCTCGGCCGCGTTTTTGGCCTTCTCGAGCTGTTCGGTGCGCACCCCGACCTGGCGCTCGAGCTCGTCGCGGTGGTGGGTCAGGGCGGCGCCGCGGCCCTCGATCTGGGCCAGCATGTCGTTGAAGCTGTCGATCAGGGTGCCGAGTTCGTCGGTGCGTTTGTGGGTGATGCGCAGGGTGTAGTTCTGGCTGGCCGACACCTTTTGCGCCGCATTGATGAGTTTGGAGACGGGGTCGGCGATGCTGCCCTTGAAGCGGGCCGCCATCATCTGCGCCACGAGCAGCGAGCCGCCCATGGCGGCGGCGATCACGCCCAGGCTTTTGAGGATGTCGAGCCACATGTTGGTCAGGTCGGCCTCGATCATGAGCACGCCGATCTGCAACTCGTTGCCGATCACGGGGCGGTACAGGCGCATGCGGGTCGACCAGAAGGTGGTGCCTTGCGCGTTGGCCGCGGCTAGGGCGCCGGCGCGCGGGTCGATCAGGGGATCGGGGCCGGCCAGCGCGTCGACGCGCCCGGGCGCGACGTACAGCGCGAACAGCTTGCCGCGCTGGTCGAACAGCACGGCGGTCGAGATTTCCTCCTTGGCCTTGAGCGCGGCCAGGGTGTGCTCGGCCTTTCTGCGGTCCTTGAAGAGCAGCGCGTCGACATTGTTGCTGGCGATCACGCCTCCGATCGAGGACAACTGCATCGCCTCGTCCTTGCGGTGGTTGAGCACCGAGGTGACGGCGAACGCGACGAAGACGAAGGCGAGCGCGGTGCCGGTTGACAGGAAGGAGATGATGGTCAGTTTCTGGTTAAGGCTTGAACGCTCGAAATTCAGCATGGCATACCCGGCGGTGGCAAGCGTGAGAGTTCTTGAAGCAGCCAGTCCGACTGGCCGCCCTCGAATGGAACAGGGATTCCGGCAGGAAAAATATACGGTTAAAGTTTCCGGGCAATATTGATAGTGCTCAAAATTGCGCAAATGCACGTTGTTGATGAACGGAAATGAGGTTGCGGGACGCGGCGAAAGGGCGGATCGGGGCGGTTTGCCCGGGTGGGGGATGGGGTGGCGCGAGCCGGGCGCAAAGACCTGCCAGCGCGGGGCGGGGAGGGCGCCGCTGCCCACGGCGGGGCGATTTATGTATAATGCGGGTCTGCAGGAAGCGTGGCCGAGCGGTTGAAGGCACCAGTCTTGAAAACTGGCGACGGTGTGAGCCGTTCGTGAGTTCGAATCTCACCGCTTCCGCCA
>NZ_PXWF02000168.1 GCF_003011895.2 Massilia glaciei
CGGTGCTGGTGCGCGCGCTGCGCAACGGCGAGCCGTTGGCCGGCTGCCGCGCCGCCCTGGTGCTGCCGGGCGCGCCCGAGGAGCTCGCCGCGCTGCGCGCCGGGGCCGGGCGCGAGCACGTGCTGCTGTTCGGCGAAGGCGGCCAGATGGCGGCGCAGGGCGTGCACATCGGCTTCTTCCCCGACCAGGGACGGCTGCGCGTGGAGGTCAACCGCAAGGCGCTCGAGGCGAGCGGCCTGAAGGCGAGCTTCCGCCTGCTGGAGGTGGCAAAAATTGTGGAATAGACTCAAGCGGCTGCTGGCCGACCTGCCCCTGCGGCGCAAGCTGATCCTGATCACCATGCTCACCGTGATCGCCGCCACGTTGGCGATCCTCGCGTTCATGCGCGAGCAGTCGGTGCGCGCGCGCTACGACAACTTCGTCCAGCACGCGCTGGCGCAGACGCGCCTGGTGGCCGAGTACTCGGTCGGCCCGCTGGTGTTCGACGACGCCAAGGGCGCCACCGAAATCCTGGCCAAGCTGGCCGACGACAACGGCGTGGCCTACATCGAGCTGGTCGACGCCGCCGGGCGCCGGTTCACGCGCATCGACGGCAACGGGCTGGCGCCGCCGGTGGCGGCGGCCGCGCTGCCGCCGGGCGGCGGCTGGCGCTTCGAGGGCAAGCTGCTGCACGTGGCCGAGCCGGTGCGCCAGAACGAGGTGCTCGGCACCCTGCGGGTGGGCTGGCGGCTCGAGCGGCTCGAGCGCGACGGCAGCGAGGAGCTGCGCTTTTTGCTGGTGGTGCTGGCCGGCGTGGTCGCCTTCAGCTCGCTGCTCACGAGCGCGCTCCAGCGCATCATCTCGGCGCCCCTGCTCGCGCTCGAGGAGCACGCGCGCCGCATCGCCGAGGAGCAGGACTTCTCGGTCAGGCTGACCCCGCCCGGACGCGACGAGGTCGGCAACCTGTACCGCGCCTTCAATGTGCTGATCGGGCGCATCGCCGAGCGCGAGGAGGACATCTTCGCGTTCAACCGCTCGCTCGAGGCCAAGGTCGCCGAGCGCACCAGCGAGCTCGAGGTCGCGCGCGACAAGGCCGACCGCGCCAGCGCCGGCAAGAGCGACTTCCTGGCCAACATGAGCCACGAGATCCGCACCCCGATCAACGCGATCACCGGCTTCACGGCGCTGGCGCGGCGCACCGAGCTGACCGCCAAGCAGCAGAACTACCTCGACAAGATCCACGTCGCGGCCCAGGGCCTGCTGCGCATCATCAACGACCTGCTCGACTTCTCCAAGATCGAGGCCGGCCACCTCGACATGGAGCAGATCGGCTTTTCGCTCGGCGAGGTGATGGACACCATGCTCGCCCACGTGGGCGAACTGGCCGAGCGCCAGGGGCTCGAACTGCTGATCAAGGTGGCGCCCGGGGTGCCGGCGCAGCTGGTCGGCGACCCGCTGCGGCTCGGCCAGGTATTGATCAACCTGTGCAGCAACGCGGTCAAGTTCACCAGGCAGGGCGAGGTCGAGATCGTGGTCGCGCCCGCGCCCGGCGCGGCCGGCGACGGCCGGGTGGCGCTGCAGTTCTCGGTGCGCGACACCGGCATCGGCATGACGGCCGAGCAGGCCGGCAAGCTGTTCCAGGCC
>NZ_PXWF02000169.1 GCF_003011895.2 Massilia glaciei
CGGCCGAGCAGGCCGGCAAGCTGTTCCAGGCCTTCGTGCAGGCCGACAGCTCGACCACGCGGCGCTTCGGCGGCACCGGCCTCGGACTGGCCATCAGCGCGCGCCTGGTGGCGATGATGGGCGGCGAGATCTGGCTCGACAGCGCGGTCGGGCGCGGCACCACCTTCCATTTCATCGTGCGCCTCGGGCTCGGCGCGTGCCGGCTCGGCGGCGGACCCGGCGGCGGCGGACCCGGCGCCGGCGACCCCGACGCCCGCCTCGAGGCGCTGGCCGGGCGCCACGCGCTGGTGGTCGACGACAACGCCAACGCGCGCCAGCTGCTGGTGGCCCAGCTCGACGCGCTGGGGGTGGCCGCGCGCGCCGCCGACGGCGGCGAGGCCGCGCTGGCCGAGCTGCGGCGCGCCTCCGATCTCGGCGAGCCGTATCCGCTGGTGCTGATGGACTGGAAGATGCCCGGGCTCGACGGCATGGCCGCCACCCGCGCGATCCGGGCCGACCCCGGGATCGGCGGCACCCCGGTGATCATCATGCTCACCGCCCACGGGCGCGAGCAGGCGATGGGCGGCAGGGAGGCCAACGCGCTGCTCGACGGCGTGCTGCTCAAGCCGGTCACGCCGCAGCTGCTGGCGGCCACGCTGGCGCGCGCGCTCAGCGGCGCGCCCGAGCCGCTGGCGCGCCGCCGCGCGGCGGGCCA
>NZ_PXWF02000017.1 GCF_003011895.2 Massilia glaciei
CTTATTCTGTGTTGCAAGCTGCTTGGTGATGAAGCGTTGTGTTCATCAGCAGCGAGGCAAGATTATGAGGCACTGCATCGTAATCGTCAACCCCTTATTTTCTACCGCACCGCCGTTTCCGGCCGTCCCCGCCGCTCCAGATTGCTACCGTTTCAGCGGGGAGGCGAACTATAGCAAACGCCGTCGTGGCCGGCAAGGCTTAATTGGCGGATCGCCTCGCCGATCCAGGCAAAGCCAAGCCGCTTATTGACCCCGGCTTGGGGTACCCGCAGTAAGGTGGGCGCAAGCCTCCTGCGCCACACTCGCCCGCTGGCACCGAGCTTGCTTAGGGTAGCTGGGCCGGGGCGGCGGCGCCGACGCCCTTTGCTCAATCTTTGCTCAATTATGGTACAGGTGCTACATTCAGGTACACCCCGCAGTGCCGCCACAGAGTCCCTCAAGGGGCCATAGAAGGAGACAGCATCATGCATCAGCAGCCTGCGTCGGAATTGGACAAGCGGTTCAACACGCCATTGCCGCTCCCACAAGACCAGCAATGCCCGGGCGACAGCCCCGCCGCGGCGATCGAGACCTCGCACCGGCGCTCGCTCGAATACGGCCTGCGCGCCGACGACCGGCCCGATTTCAGTCCCATGGCCCGCGCCGAATTGTCGGTCTTGATCGAACAGAACCGCTTGTTGCACGCGCACGCGGTGCCGGCCATGGAGACGCTGTACCAGCAGATCATCAACACCCACAACATGGTGATCCTGACCGACGCCAACGGCGTGATCGTGCATTCGCTCGGCGACGCCGACTTCCTCGAAAAAGCCAACCGCGTGGCGCTCGCTCCCGGCGTGGCCTGGTCCGAGCAAAGCAAGGGCACCAACGCGATCGGCACCGCGATCGCCGAAAAACAGGCCACCCTGGTGCACGCCAACCAACACTATCTTTCGGTCAACCACTTCCTCACGTGTTCGGCAGCGCCGATCACCGACCACCAGGGCAATGTGGTCGGCGTGCTCGACGTCTCCGGCGACCAGCGCAGCTTCCACCGGCACACCATGGCGCTGGTGCGCATGTCGGCCCTGATGATAGAAAACCAGATGTTCGCGGCCGCCTTCGAGGACGCGATCACCCTGCATTTCCATGCGCGGCCGGAATTCATCGGCACGCTGATGGAGGGCATCGCCTCGTTCAGCCCGGGCGGGCGCTTCCTGTCGGCCAACCGGAACGGCTTGTTCCAGCTCGGGCTGTCGTTCGCGGCCCTCCAGTCGCACACCTTCAGTTCCCTGTTCGGCCTGCCCGTGTCGGCGCTGTACGACCATTACCGCACCGCCAGTCCCGGTCTGTTGAACCTGTGCATGCACAGCGGGGTGCGCGTGTTGGGGCGCGCCCAGTTGCGCCTGCAGCACGGCGTGCACACCCTCGGCGGCCAGCACGAGGCCGCCGCCGCGCCCCCCGCGCCGTATCCGGGCGCCCAGGGCGCCCAGGGCCAGGCCGCGCGGCGCCTGTCGGGGCTGCGCTACCTGAACACGGGCGACCCGCAGATCGAGCTCTTGATCAACAAGGTCAACAAGGTGCTCGGACGCGACATCCCGATCCTGATCATGGGAGAGACCGGCACCGGCAAGGAGTTGCTGGCCCAAGCCATCCACAACGACTCGCCGCGCGCGATGGGGCCGTTCATCGCGGTCAACTGCGCCTCGATCCCGGAGACCCTGATCGAGTCGGAGCTCTTCGGCTACGAGGACGGCGCGTTCACGGGTGCGCGCAAGAAGGGCGCGGTCGGCAAGATCTTGCAGGCCAACGGCGGCACCCTGTTCCTCGACGAGATCGGCGACATGCCGTTCAGCCTGCAGGCCCGCCTGCTGCGCGTATTGCAAGAACGCATGGTGACCCCGCTCGGCAGCGACAAATCGATCACGGTCAACGTCGAGCTGATCTGCGCGACCAACCACAACCTGCGCGAGCGCATGGCCAGAGGCCTGTTCCGCGATGACTTGTACTACCGGCTCAACGGCCTAGTGGTCAAACTGCCGCCGCTGCGCGAACGCACCGACCTCGAGACGGTCGTCAAGAAATTCCTCGCCACCGAGTCGAACGGCGGGCGCTACGCGGTCTCGCCCGAGGTGCTCAAGCTGTTCATGCGCCACAAGTGGCCGGGCAACTTCCGCCAACTGACCAACCTTTTGCGCACCGCCATCATCATGGCCGGCGACGACCACGAGATCTCCCTGCTCCACATGCCGGACGATTTTCTCGACGACATCGACAGCGAACACGGCGCGCAGGCCGGCGCCTTCGCCGGTGCCGATCGCATGGTCGCGTGCGGCACCCGGCTCGAGGAGATGGAGCACAACGTGATCCTCAAGTCGCTCGAGGCGAACGGCGGCAACGTTTCGGCCACGGCGCGCGCGCTCGGCGTGTCGCGCAACACCATCTACCGCAAGGTGCCCAACCTGAAGTAGGCCGGCCATGGCGCGCCATCAGGCCGCCTTGGCCGCGAACGCGGGCGACTTCCAGACCTCCCCGCGCTTGTTGATCGTCATCAGATCGACCCCGGGCAGATGCGCCGCCAGCGCGTGCGCGCGGCGCGCCCCCATCACCACGAACGCCGTCGACAGGCCGTCGGCCTCGATGCCGGTGGGCGCGAGCACGGTCACGCTGGCCATTTCCCTGGGCGACTCCGAGGTGGCCGGATCGAAAATGTGGTGGTGCGAAAAATCGGGAGTGAAGCTGCTCGCGTAGTCGCCCGAGGTGGCCATGCTGCGCCCGTCCAGCGCCACCGTCGCGGCCAGCGCGCCGGCCTCGCGCGGGTCGGCCACGCCAAGCAGCCACGGCCGCGTAGCCCGGGGCGCGCCGAGCGCGGCGAACTCGCCGGTGTTGACCAGCGCGTGATCGATCCCGCGCGCGCGCAGGGCCGCCAGCGCCAAATCGGCGGCGTAGCCCTGCGCCAAGCCGTTGAGCGTGATCGCCATGCCGGGCTTGCCAAACAGCACGCGCGCGCGATCGGCTTCGACCCGCCGCCAGCCAACCCGCGCCCCCGCGAGCCCGCGCGCATGCGGGGGTGGCAGGCCGTCGGCCGCCGCGTTGAATAGTTGCCACAGCGGTTGCACGGTGATGTCGAACGCGCCTTGGGTCAGCGCCGACAGCGCGCGCGCATGCCCGAGCACGACCAGCAGGCGCGGGTCGGGCCGCGCCAGGAAACCGTCGCGGTTGAGCCGAAACACTTCGCTGTCGGGGCTGTAAATGCTCATCAGCCGGTCGACGCCCTGCAGCGCGGCGAGGGCGTCGGCGATGGCCGCCCGCGCCAGGCGCGCGTCGCGGTGCCTCACCGCCACATTGACCGTGGTGCCAAACGCGAGCGCGGCGCCGGTGTGGAGCGCGGCGTCGATCCGCGGCGCGCCCGCCGCGCCGTGGCCCGCCGCCCCGGCGGCGGCGCCGAGCGACGCCGCGATAAAGGTTCTACGCCGCATCATGCCCCTCCTCTTTCCAAGTTCTCGACACGGACGATGGGAATCGTGCGCGCGCGTTTAATCTCGAGCATGCGCGGCGCGCACCTCTCGTCGCTCGCGTGAATGACCACGCAATCCATGCACTGTAAGCATTCGGCGTAGTCGACCGCGCCACCGGGTTCGATGGCCTGGTAGTCGCAGCGGTGGCGACAGGTCTGGCAGGGCGTGCCGCACTCGGCGCGGCGCGCGATCCAGGCTAAACGGCGCAGGCGGCCCATGACGGCGAGCGCGGCGCCGAACGGACACAGGTAGCGGCAGAAAAACTTGTAGACGAACATGCCCGCGCCCAGCAGTCCGAGCGCGTACAGCACGTGCGGCCAGGACCGCACGAACGCGAGCGTGATGGCGGTCTTGAACGGCTCCACCTCGACCAGCCGGTCGGCCAGCGCAGGCGCCACCGCGGCGCCGCCCAGCACGCCGGCCAGCACCACATACTTGAGCGACTTCAGGCGCGCATCGGTGCGCGTGCGCAAGCGCAATTGCGGCACCCCGAGCCACCCGGCGACCTTGCCGATGAACTCCTGCAGCGCGCCGAAGGGGCACAGCCAGCCGCAAAAGGTGCCGCGCCCCCACAGCAGCAGGCTTGCGCCGACGAAAATCCACAGCACCACGCCGATCGGGTCGTACAGCAGGAATGCCAGGCCGCGCCCGGCCGACAGGGCCTGGACCACGCCCGTGATCGTGACGATCGACAGCTGTCCCTGCGCAAAATAGCCGATGAAGCCGAGGGTGAACAGCAGATAGGCGCGGCGCAACCACGCGAAACGCCGGGCGTCGGCGGTGAGGGCCTGTTGCCGCCACAGCGCAATGGCAAGCAGCGCCAGCGCCGCCGCAAGCACGAGCAGTTCCGGCAGGCGCTCGCGCCAGATCCCGCGCCACCCGCTGTCGCGTCCCCGCGGCAGCAGATACAGGCTGGCGGGCAGGCGGTACGGGATGGCCACCTCGCGCGTGATGCGCTCGGGATAGACGATGCCCTTGCTGCGCGTGATAGGCAGCGCGAAATCGAGCGCGCCGGCCGGGTCGAGCCCGGCTTGGCCGATGATGCGGAACACGCTCACGTTTTCGGTCGGCAATCGGCTGTTGTCGGCCAGCGTCAGCGCCAGGTCGAGGTCGCGCATTTCGACCGGCAAGCTGTCCTGCCTGAGCGTGAGCCGGTCCGACACGCTGCCGCGCACGAAGTCCTCGCCGATCACGCTGTGGCTGCCGGACGACATGGCGAGCATCGCGTGGTCGCCCTCGTCGAGCCGCCCGCGCAGCTTGTCCCAACTGGCCGCGTCGAGCAGATTGCGCCCGATCGTCGGCACCGAGACCCAGGCGAGATAGAGGTCGATGAAGAGTTCGCCGGGCCGGGCCAGCGCGTCGGCGTCGAGCCCGCCGCCGGCGCTGCCCCGGAACAGTTGCTCGACCTGCCCCCGGGTCAGGCGCACATGCGTGATCATGCCCGCCGCGAGCAACTGCGCGGCGCCCATTTTGGTGAACTCCGCGGTCAGGATGCGTGCGATCCGGTCGGGGTCGCGCCCCTCGGCGAAACCGAGCTTTTTGCGCGACACCTTGAGCGCGGCCGACAGCACGCTCTGGTTGATGATCCGCACCGACGCGGTCGCCTTGGACACGCCGTCGAGGTAGGCGTGCGCGGCGTCGGGCGCGCGCGTGCGTTTGAGCTTGCTGTCGATGGTGATGCGCTGGCGCGGCGACAAACCCTTGTATTGCGCCGCGAAAGCGCGCAGTGGCGCCTCGCCCAGGCCGTCGAGGAACACCGGTTCGTGGTGCGACAGCACCGAGACGTCGAGAAAATCGCCCTTGGAGTCGATCAGCACGAGCAGGTTGACCGGCACGCCCGCGAAACCGGGGATCGGCGCGAGGTCGATCGACTCGAAGGCGTAGCCGACCAGCTCGGTCCGGGTGCCGTTTTGCTTGAACACGGGCCAGGCCGGCACATCGCGCTCGCGCTCGCCCACGCTCAGGGGCGCGGGGAAGCGCGACGCCAGCTCGGCGCGCGTGAGCACGCCGGCCGGGACGGCGGCCGCCGCGCCCAGCAGCGCGAGGCAGAGGAGCAATCGAAGCACGAACACGCCCGGCCTCGCTTCGGCTCAAAAGAAAATGATGCCGCCGACCGAGACGCCGTTCATGCGCGCCGCGTTGCCCGAGAACGCCTTCGAGCGCGTCTGCCCGACCTCGCCGACGAGCGTGATCACCTTGTTGATCGCGTAGTAGGCGCCCACGCTCAGGTTGGCGTTCGAGCGCAAAGCCCCCCTGCCCGGCCGGTTGTCGTCGTTCTCGCTGGTGCCGTAGCTCACCCCGAGCTTGAGTTTCGGGCTTGCCTTGAAGGTGCCCTGGACGAAGTAATTGGTCGAATCGACGTCACCCTGGTCGGCGTCCGACAGGATGCCCAGCCCGGTGCCGGACTGCACGTTGGCGAGCAGGCCGAGCGCGCCGAACTGGACCGATCCGCCGAGCTCGAAGCCCGACATGGTCAGATCGGGCACGCCGGCCGTGATCGAGGTGAATTTCTGCGTCTTGGCGCCGGCCCAGGCTTTGAAGGCATCCTTGGTGTAGCTCAGCTGGGCCTGCACTTGCGGGCCCGACTTGCCGGTGTAACGGGGCGCGCTCAGTATCGGCGTGTCGGCCACCGGGCTCATGAGGGCGATGTCGAAGCCGATGCCGCGGCCCGGCTGCGGCGCGCCGTACGCGATCTGGCCGTAGTTGCCGAGGTAGCTGTAGCCGGCGCCGATGTGGCCGAGCGTGACGCGCCCGCGCTGGGTCGCCTGCACCGGCGCGCCGGCGCCGAGCAAGGTCATGTCGCCCAGGATCGCATTGGCGCCAAAGATGCCGTAGTCGCGTCCGAGCTTGAAGGTGCCCAGTTCCGCGTTGCCGAACGTGAAGTAGGCCTGGCGCACGTCGACCACGCTGTTCTGGCCGATCGCGCTGTCGGTCGCGGTGGAATTGTAGATGCCGATGAGCGCCTTGACATCGAAGCCGCCCTGGCGCGACGCCGCCGAGGTGATCAGTCCGTTGGGCAGCAGGCCGTTGCCGATCGTGGTGCGCTGGTCCTGGCCGCCGCAGCCGAGGCCCTCGCCGCCGAGCGCGAGCCCGCCGACCGCGGCGCCGCCGCACGACACCGCCGTGTAGTAGGCGTTGACGATGCCGCCCAAGTTCACGGTCCATTCGCCGGCCACGATCTCGGCCGCCTGGGCGCATTGCATGCTCGCCGCGCTCAGCGCGCTCAACAGAAAAATCTTCCTCATTCGGTTCTCCTCTTTCATATTCTTTTTTGGTGGACACATCGGTCGATGCACTTCCATTGATGGCAATTTGCGTGCCACGCGCGGTGACGGGCTGCTGCGCGGGGAAGGCGGAAATCCTGCGCTGAATCGGACCAGTGCGGCGTTGCACTGTTCTGTTTGGACGCAGTCGGCGCGGACGCCAAAGACGGCCCAAAAACACATCGTCCCCGCGCAGGCGGGGATCCATAGAACGTTCGCACCAAGCAACCGTTCTATGGATCCCCGCATGCGCGAGGACGACGTATATTGATGCGCCTTGCTGCTTATCGTTCAGCGCCGATCAGCCTTTGCTGAGCTTCCACCCCGCCTCTAGCGAAAGCCCCCAAAACACTTCGTCCCCGCGCAGGCGGGGACGAAGTTTATTGCGGCTTGCCGCTTGGCGTTCAGCGCCGATCAGCCTTTGCTGAGCTTGAACACGAAGACCGAGCCGCCCTGCTCGAGGAAGTTGACCTTCTTGGCCACTTCGCCGCCCCACAGCGGCACCGCGCCACCCCAGCCCGACACGACCGCGACGTATTGGGTGTCGCCGTCCTGCCATGTGACCGGCGGCGCCACCACGCCGGAGCCGGTCTGGAATTTCCACAACTGCTTGCCGGTCCTGGCGTCGACCGCCTTGAGGAAGCCTTCTGGCGTGCCGTAGAACACCAGCCCGCCGGCGGTGCTCATGACGCCGCCCCACAAGGGCGCGTTGTTTTTGATCTCCCACACAATTTTTCCGGACTTCGGATCAATCGCCCGCAGCGCCCCGATGTAGTCGTCGAACAGGGGGCGGATCGTAAAGCCGGCCCCGAGGTAGGCGCCGCCCTTCTTGTAGCTGATCGGCTCGTTCCAGATGTCCATGCCCCACTCGTTGGCCGGCACATAGAACAATTTGGTCTGCGGGCTGTAGGCCATCGGCATCTGGTTCTTGGCGCCGAGGAAGGCCGGCGCCGCAAACACGGTGCTGCCCTTGGCGCCCTCGGCGCCCTTGGTCGGGTTGCCCGGACGGTTGGCCGCGATGAAATTGGGGCGCCCCGTCTTCAGGTCGATGCTGCTGGCCCAGGTGATCTTGCGCACGAACGGAAACGCGTTTTTCAGCTTGCCGTTGGCGGCGTCCAGCACATAGAAAAAGCCGTTGCGGTCGGCCTTGCCGCCGTAGCGCATGCCGTCCATGTCGAAGGTGACGAACTCGTTCGCGCCGTCGAAATCCCAGGAGTCGTTGGGCGTGTTCTGGTAGGCCCATTTGATGGCGCCGGTGCCGACGTCGAGCGCCACCGTCGAGGATGAGAACAGGTTGTCGCCCGGGCGCAGGTGGCTGTTCCACGGCGCCGGGTTGCCGGTGCCGAAATAGGCCAGGCCGGTGCTGTCGTCGTAGGTGCCGCCCATCCAGGTGGCCGCGCCGCCGGTCTTCCAAAGGTCGCCCGGCCAGGTCTTGTTGGTGGTGCCCGAGATGCCGGTCTCGGTCTTGTTGCCCTCCTTGTCGTAGCGGTAGCCCATGTGGCCCTCGACGGTGGGGCGGACCCAGACCAGCTGGCCGGTCATCGGATCGCGTGCCTCGACCCGGCCGACGATGCCGAACTCGCCGCCCGAGACGCCCGTCAGCAACAATCCCTTGGCGATCAGCGGCGCCGCCGTCATCGAATAGCCGGCCGCGTAATCGTCGATCTTTTCCTTCCACACCACCTTGCCGGTGGTTTGGTCGAGCGCCACCAGCTGCGCGTCGAGCGTGCCGAAGATGACCAGGTTGCCGTACAGCGCGGCGCCGCGGTTGACCACGTCGCAGCAGGGCATGATGCCGTCTGGCAGGCGGTGCTCGTACTTCCACAGCTTGCTGCCGGTCTTGAGGTCGACCGCGAAAATGCGCGAATACGAGGCGGTCACGAACATCTTGCCGTCGTGGATCAGCGGCTGCGATTCCTGGCCGCGTTGTTTTTCGCCGCCGAACGACATCGACCAGGCCGCCGACAGCCGCCCGACATTCTTGGTGTTGATTTGCGTCAGCGGCGAATAGCGCTGCCCCTGGGTGCCCATGCCGAACGACAGCACGCTCTTCGGCTCCTTGGCGGTGTTGGCCAGCATGGCGTCGGTGACCGTGACCGTGGCCGCCTGGGCGCCGGACAGCGCCGACAAGGCCAGCAGGGCCCCAATGATATTTTTATGCACAATCGTCTCCTCGTTTATAGTGTGGTTTTTTTAGCGCGGCCGCCCGCTCCGCGTTTAATGCCTGAGATTCCTGCTCGCTGAACACGCGCGAACGGGTCAGGAAGCGCCTGCCGCTTCCGTTGTCGAGCGAGAACATGCCGCCGTTGCCGTCGACCACGTCGATGATCAACTGGGTATGCTCCCAAACGCCGAACTGCTCGACGCCGATGTAGAACGGCGTCCCGTCCAGATTGCCGAGATAGACATCGGTGTCGCTGGGGTTGAAGTCGCCCGCCGGGTAGCACATCGGCGCGCTGCCGTCGCAGCAGCCGCCCGACTGGAAAAACAGGAGCGGACCATGGCGCTGGCGCAGCGTGCCGATCATGGCCAGCGCGGCATCGGTGGCGATGACGCGGGCAAGGGCCTTTTCCATGACATTTCCTTTCGGGCTTTGGGGCGTTTAGAAGAAGCCCAATGCTTTGGGGCTGTAGCTCACCAGCAGGTTCTTGGTCTGCTGGTAGTGGTCGAGCATCATCTTGTGGTTCTCGCGGCCGATGCCGGACTGCTTGTAGCCGCCGAACGCCGCGTGCGCCGGATACAGGTGGTAGCAGTTGGTCCAGACGCGCCCGGCTTGGATCGCGCGGCCCATGCGGAAGGCGCGCGCGCCGTCGCGCGTCCACAGCCCGGCGCCGAGGCCGTACAGGGTGTCGTTGGCGATGCGGATCGCGTCGGCCTCGTCCTTGAAGGTGGTCACCGACACCACCGGCCCGAAGATCTCCTCCTGGAAGATGCGCATCTTGTTGTCGCCCTTGAACACGGTGGGCCGCACGTAGTAACCGCCCGCGAGCTCGCCGCTTTGCTCGCTGCGCCCGCCGCCGGCGAGCAGCTCGGCGCCCTCCTGCTTGCCGATGTCCATGTACGACAGGATTTTTTCGAGCTGCTCCTGCGAGGCCTGGGCGCCGATCATGGTGGCCGCGTCGAGCGGGTTGCCCTGCTTGATCGCGGCCACGCGCGCCAGCGCGCGCGCGATGAATTTCTCGTAGATCGATTCCTGGATCAGCACGCGCGAGGGGCAGGTGCAGACCTCGCCCTGGTTGAGCGCGAACATGGCGAAACCCTCGAGGCATTTGTCGAAGTAATCGTCGTCGGCGTCCATCACGTCCGCGAAGAACACATTGGGCGACTTGCCGCCCAGTTCGAGCGTGACCGGGATCAGGTTTTGCGCCGCGTATTGCATGATCAGGCGGCCGGTACCGGTCTCGCCGGTGAAGGCGATCTTGGCGATGCGCTTGCTCGTGGCCAGCGGCTTGCCGGCCTCGAGGCCGAAACCGTTGACGATGTTGAGCACGCCGGGCGGCAGCAGGTCGCCGATCAGCTCGATCAACACGAGGATCGAGGCCGGGGTCTGCTCGGCCGGCTTGAGCACGACGCAGTTGCCGGCGGCGAGCGCCGGGGCGAGCTTCCACACCGCCATCAGGATCGGGAAATTCCACGGGATGATCTGGCCCACCACACCGAGCGGCTCATGGAAATGGTAGGCGTAGGTCTCGTGGTCGATCTGCGCGACCGACCCCTCCTGGGCCCGGATGCAGCCGGCGAAATAGCGGAAGTGGTCGATCGCGAGCGGGATGTCGGCGGCCATGGTCTCGCGGATCGGCTTGCCGTTGTCGATGGTCTCGGCGGTGGCGATCAGGGCCAGGTTTTGCTCCATGCGGTCGGCGATCTTGTTGAGGATGTTGGCGCGATCGGCCTGCGAGGTCTTGCCCCAGGCATCCTTGGCCGCGTGGGCCGCGTCCAGCGCCAGCTCGATGTCCTCGGCGCCCGAGCGGGCGATCTCGCAGAACACCTGGCCGGTGATCGGAGTGATGTTGCCGAAATATTCGCCCTTGACCGGCGCGACGAACTTGCCTCCGATGTAGTTGTCGTAGCGCGCCTTGAATGGATTGGCGACGCCCAGTTTGCTGATGTCTGCGAGATTCATGTCATCCTCTTTGTCGTAGGTTTATCGTTGGTTTCTTAAAACCGTTGCGGGCAACGGCATGGCCTTGTTCACACCCGGTCTATCGCAAAGCCCGTGCCAGCGCGCGAATGGCGGCCATAAATCCGGCCCCGCCCCCGGGTGGCGCCGCGGCCGGCGTTGCGCCGGGCCCGCGGGTGTTGCGCGACAGTTGTTGCAAAGTGTGTTGCAAAGCGTGTTGCAAAGTGGGACAGGTGTTGCGCTCAACGGATCAATACGCCCCAGGGCAATTGCCCGACGGCGATGTCGGCGGTCCTGGTGGCGCTGGCAGTGTCGATCACGGAGACGCTGTGCGAGCGCCCGTTGGCGACGTAGAGCTTGGCGCCGTCGGGCGTGAGCGCCATGTTCCAGGGGCGCTTGCCGACCGCGACGGTGGCGCTGACGACGTTGCGCGCGGCGTCGATGAACATCACGCTGCCGTCGGCGCCGTTGGAGACATACACCTGGGCGCCGTTCGGATGGACCGCGATGCCGTTGGCGTTTTTGCCGACCGGGATGGCGGCCACCGATGTGCGCGTCGCCATGTCGATCACATGGACCGTGTTGACCAGCTCGCAGGCGATGTAGGCGCGCCTGCCGTCGGGCGAAAAGCCGATGCCGCGCGGGCGCAGGCCGACTGCTATGCTGCCCACCTGGATACGCCGGGCGACGTCGATCACGTCGACCTGCTCGGCCTCCTCCGCGCTGACCAACAGCCAGCGCCCGTCCGGGCTGAACACGGCGTGTTCCGGATTGCGCCCGGCGACCTTGATCTCGGCGAGCACCGCGCTGGTGGCGGCGTCGACCAGCGTGACGCTGTTGCCCTCCTCGACCGCGACCGCCACGTACCGGCCGTCGGCCGAGGCGTACACGCCCTCGGGCGACTTGCCCAGCGCAACGCTGGCGCGCGCCCGCCCCGTGGCGGCGTCGAGCACCAGCAGGGAGCTGCTGGCCGCGTCGGCGACGAACAGGGTGCGTCCGGACGCGTCAAGCGCGATGCCGCGCGGGCGGGCGCCTGCGGGGATCGCGCGCACGACGGCGTCGGTGGCCGTGTCGATGACGCTGATGGTGCCCGATTTTTCGTTGGGCACGTAGGCGAGCGGCGCGGCCAGGACGGTGCCGCCGGCGAGGGCGGCGCAGGCCAGCGCGGCGGCCCGCAAGAGGTGCAGGGTGGAACGGTTCATTGGGTTTCCTTTCGGGGAACGCGGCGGGACGCGCGCGCATGGACCGCACCTCGCAATCGCCGTGCCACCGAATCGTCCTGCGTGAATCGGGCTTGGCAGGTATATTGCTTACCGATGCATTGACCGGGGGCCCGTCGCCACCATTGTCAATCCACTGGAGACACCAATGAAGCAGCAGATTTTCCGTTTGAACGCCATCGCCGCCCTGTTCGCGCTGGGTCCTTGCGCCCACGCCGCCGACGCGCCCGCCGCCGAAGTGAGCGCCGAAGTGGCCGCGGCGCCAACCGTTGTCGTGGTGGTGACCGGCAGTCGCGTCGAGCGCAGCAGTTTTGACCTGCCCGCCGCGATCGACGTCGTCGACGCGGACCACATCGGCGCGGCCCAGATGCGGGTCAACCTGTCGGAGTCGCTCGCGGCGGTGCCGGGGCTGGTCGCGCGGAACCGCCAGAACTACGCGCAGGACTTGCAGATCTCCTCGCGCGGCTTCGGCGCCCGCTCGGCCTTCGGCGTGCGCGGGGTGCGCCTGATCGCCGACGGGATTCCGGCCAGCATGCCCGACGGCCAGGGCCAGGCCGCCACCTTCAACCTCGACATGGCCGAGCGCATCGAGGTCTTGCGCGGTCCTTTCTCGGCCATGTACGGCAACCACTCGGGCGGCGTGATCCAGATGTTCACGCGCGACGGCGAGGGCGGCCCCACGCTCGAGCTCGGCGTACTGGGCGGCAGCGACGGCACGCGCAAGCTCGACATGAATGCGCAGGGCAAGAGCGGCGGCGTCGGCTATGTGCTCGACGCCTCGCGTTTCAGCACCGATGGCTACCGCGACCACAGCGCGGCCACGCGCGACCAGGGCTTTGCCAAAATCACCGTGGCGCCCAGCGCCACCAGCCGCCTGACGCTGGTGGGCAACAGCCTGCGCCAGCACGACACGCAAGATCCGCTCGGCGTGCAATGGGAAACCTTCCAACGCGACCCGCGCGCCGGCCAGATCGACGCGGGCGACACCGCCTCGCCCAAGCGCACGCTCGCCGAGCGCTACAACACGCGCAAGAGCATCGACCACCAGCAGTTGGGACTGTCCTACGAGCGGCGTTTCGGCGACGACCGCCTGCGCCTGACGGGCTACGGCGGCAAGCGCCGGGTGATCCAGTACCAGTCGTTTTCGAAGGGGTTCCAGGCGCCGGCCAGCCACTCGGGCGGGGTGGTCGATTTCGACCGCGACTTCCATGGCGCCGACCTGAACTGGCTGGCCGTGCGCAGCATCGCGGGCGGCAAACTCAGCACGACGGTGGGGGTCGAATACGGCCGCTCGATCGATCTGCGGCAGGGATTCGAGAACTTTGTCGGCGGCCAATTCGGCGTCAAGGGCGCCTTGCGGCGCGACGAGCGCGACACCGTCTCGAGCGCCGATCCCTACGTGCAGGCCGAATGGCAGGGCGGCCCATGGGTGCTCAGCGCCGGCCTGCGCCGCAGCAGCCTCAAGTTCGCGGTGCAGGACCGCTACCTGGGCAACGGCGACGACAGCGGCACGGTCGGCTACCGCCACACGACGCCGCTGCTGGGCGTGCTGTACAAGGTCGCGCCGGCGCTGAACCTGTATGCCAGCGCGGCGCGCGGCTTCGAGGCGCCCACGCTCAACGAGCTGTTTTATTCGAGCACGGGCCCGGGCGTCAACTTCGCGCTAAAACCGGCCAGGAGCGCGCATCTGGAACTGGGCGCCAAGGCCCTGCTGGGCGCGGGCACGCGCATCAACGCGGCCCTGTTCCAGGTGCGCACCAGCGACGAGCTCGTCGTCGCCGCCTCGGGCGGCGGGCGCACCAGCTACCGCAACGCCAGCAAGACCTTGCGCCAGGGCCTGGAGCTCTCGCTCGACGCCAACTGGGCCGGCGGCTTCAGCGGCCGCGTGGCCGTCACGGCCCTGCGCGCGATCTACGACCAGGCCTTCGGCGCCGTGGCCGCGGGCAACCGCCTGCCGGGCGTGCCAAACGCCAACCTGTATGGCGAACTGGCGTGGAACGCGAGCGGCCAGCGCTTCGGCGCCGCGCTCGAGACCAGCGCCAGCGGCAAGGTCGTTGCCGACGACGCCAACGCCGACCAGCCGGCGCCAGGCTACGCGGTGGTCAACGCGCGGGTGCAGGCAAAGCAGTCGCTGGGCGGGTGGCGCTTCAAGCAGTATGCGCGGCTCGACAACCTGTTCGACCGCAGCTACGTCGGTTCGCTGATCGTCGGCGACGCCAACAAGCGCTATTACGAGGCGGCGCCGGGGCGCAACTGGGTGCTTGGCGCCAGCGCGCAATACGGGTTTTAGTGGCAAGGTGACAAGGGCCAGGAGTCCGACTTCCCGTCCTCTGGCCGTCGGTCTGCCTAGTCCATGTACGCGGCGCCACGACGACGAACAAAAATTGCCCGCTACTTACGTTATCCTTGTCCTTTCCCATGTCGACGGATCAGCACCTCGGATTGTTTGCGCCTCCTGAACAGGATTAATAGAATCGAATATGTCAATGACCTTATCGCGAGCAACACTGGCTTCCGTCCTCTTTGACGAAATGACGGTTGTGGAACCGTTCCCCGCCGGAGTAGCCGCCGTCCCCGCTATGGCACCTGGAACTTCGTTCTTTCCAGGCGGCGGCGGATTATGGTGCGAAGGTGAGAGCGAAATTTTTCCGGACGTCCTAGTCCTCGGCCACGATTTTTCCACAAAAGAGGAACATGATCGGTTTTTACTTGGCACTGATCGAGACATCGACAGTGCCACTTGGCGCGAACTGATCAAGCTCGCAAAAAATGCAGGCCTAGATCTAAACCGGTGCTTCTTCACAAATGCATTCATGGGATTACGTACTGTGGGCAATAGTACGGCCATCAATCCTGCCCATAAAAATGTCGATTTCAGGAAGATAAATGCCGCCTTTCTGAAGCAGCAGATAGCCATTATTCGTCCTAAGTTGATCATCGTCCTCGGCTCGAAAGCACCGATTCTCCTGTCTCAAGTTTCGGATGATCTTGGGTGCTGGCGTAAGTTCAATTTCGCCGAGATTGATGAGGCAGGGCTCGCCTTTCGGCGAAATGTGAAATTGGAGGCGATGAATCTCATATGCGTGGCCATTCTTCACACGAGTTTTCGTGGTCCCAACTTAAGGTTGCGAAAGTACGGCGATCTAACTGGCAATCTGGCCGAAGTCGCACTCTTGCAAGACGCTCTCAGGGAGGTCGATGCAGTTTAATATCTGGTCGCGGCCCAAGGGCGAACCTCACAGCCTGGAACACCGAACCTAGTAACGGTAGCGCAGGCCCGCCGCGAACGAGCGCGGCGCGCCGGGCGCGACGAAGCGGGCGTGCTGCGCCTGCTCCGGCGCCAGATGGGGCCGCACCAGGCGCCCGTTCGGAAACAGGTCGCTGGCGACCGTGCCGAAGGTGGCGTAGCGGCGGTCGAACACATTGTTGAGGCGCGCGAAAAACTCCCAATTGGCGCCCACTTTCACCCCCGCGCGCAGATTGAGCAGGGCGTAGCCATGCACGCGCCAGTCGGCCACGCGCGCGGCCTCGCCGTCTTCGAGGTCTTCGCGCAAGCCGTCCTCATTGCCTTGGCTGACCATGCTTGATACGGCCTGGGCGTCGGCGCCCAGCGTCAGCTGCGGATTGAGCGCGAAGTCGAGGCCGATTTTGGCCGTGTGCCGCGGCAGCCCGGCGATGCGGGTGCCCGGCCCGACCTCGACCCTGCGCGCACCGGTGAAAATCGTGGCCTCGCTGGCAAAAACGGCATCAAGGTAGTTGTAGCTCACGCGCGCGGCAAGCCGTCCGGATTGGCCGTTGGCGCTAAAATCGACGCCCTGGTGGCGGGTCCGCCCGACGTTGGCGAAGTAGCCCGCGCGCGTGGTGCCCGAGCTCATGAACAGGATGTCGTCGCGGTTCACGCTGCGGTAAACGGACAGGGCCGCGCCCGCGCCGCGCGCCTGCCAGCGCGCGCCCGCCTCGACCGTGCGCGTGAGCACCTGCTTGAGATACGGATCGGCCTGCAGCGCCACAGGCAGCCGGCACGGTTGCGCCGGGTCGGCGCAGCCGAGTTCGATCACGGTCGGCACCCGGTTGCTCTGCGCCACATTGGCCAGCAGCGTCAGCGCGCCGCCGACGGCGTGGGCCAGCCCCAGCGCGGGATTGAGGCGGGTGTAGCTGAACGCCTCGCGCGGTTGCGGCCCCCAGGCGTTGCTCAGGGTATTGACCACGACAGCATGGTTGAAGCGCGCGGCGGCGCTCAGATGGGTGCCGCGCGCGAGGGTGCAAGTGTCGGAGGCGTACAGCCCCCAGGCGCGCGAGCGGCCGGTCACCGAGGATCCGGCCTGCGGTTCATGCGCGGGGTCGGCCAGCACGCCGCGCTGCGCCGTCAGCGAGCCGGGCCGCTCGAACTGGGCGAAGCCGATGCTGTTGCGGTCGAACGTGATGCCGGCATTGATCCGGTGGGCGCCAGCGTCGACGCCGAGGTTGACGCTGGCCCCCTGGCCGGACTGACGCGTGCTGCTGGTGTTGAGCTGGGCCGTGTGCAATGCGGCGCCCTCGGCGCGCGTGAGGCGGCACTCGGCCGGGTCAAGCGCGCCGCCGTCGCCGAGGAAGCCGTCGCCGCAGTCCTCGACGTAGTCGGCATAGTCTTCGCCGATGTCGCCGTTGACGCCGTCGCGGCGGCTGTTGCGGGCGTAGAGCGTGCCCGTCAGCGTGCGGCGCGCGCCGAAGCGGTGGCTGGCGCCCAGGCCGCCCTGCAGCAGGCGGTTGTCGGTGGTGTCGGGATGGGTGTAGACGGCGCGGCGCGCTTGCCGGTACAGGCCATCGGGCAGCACGCCATTGCCGCGCAGCGCGCTGCGCCCGCCCAGCAGCGAGACATGCCAGTCGGTCGCGCCGCTCGACTGCCCGACCTTGAGGAACAGGTTGGCCAGCCGGCCGCGCGAATGGTCGCGCCAGCCGCCGTCGTCGAACAGTGTGGCGGCGACAAAGGCGTGACGCCGGTCGGCGTCGCGCACGCCGTACGACAAGTCGGCGCGGCGGCGGGCGCCGCTGCCCGCCGACAATCCGAACTCGAGCCCGGGGTCGGCAAGCCCGTCCTTGGTGCTCAGGGCCAGCGCGCCGCCCAGCGTGTTGAGCCCGTACATGGGATTGGAGCCCGGCACCAGCAACACCTTGCCGACGGCCGCCTCCGGCAGCATGTCCCAGTTGACAACGTCGCCGAAGGGCTCGTTGACGCGCACGCCGTCGAGGTAGACCGAAATCCCCTGCGCCGAGCCGAGCACGGGCGAGGCGCGGAAGCCGCGGAAGGTGATGTCGTTTTGAAACAGGCTGCCCGATGTCTCGTTGACGTTGACGCCATTCAAGTTGCGCGCCATGAAGTCGGCCAGGTTCTCCGCCTGGGCCTTGCGGATCGCCTCGGCGCCAGCCTGTTGCACCGGATAGGGCAGCAGGCGGCGGTCGATGCCGAGGCCGTCCAACGGCGCCACGCCGACGATTTCGACGACCGCGACGCTGCCGGCCGGATACTCCTGCGCGCGCGCCTGTTGCAGGCAGAGCAGCGCGATGGCGACCGCGGCGGGCAGTGCCGCCTGCCTGAGACGCGGCCTCATGGTTTGGCCAACTGGACCCCGTGTTTGGCGAAGATGGCCTTCAGTTCGCCGCTTTCGGACAGGGCATTCATGGCCGACTGCAGCAGGCGCGCCATGTCGATCTCGTCCTTGCGGACCGCCATCCCGAGCGCCCAGCCGGCGCGGGGCAGGCGTTCGAAGGCCAGCGCGTGCAGCGGGAACGCGGGGTCGCCCCGGAACACCGCCTCGATCTCGGAGCGGTTGGCGAGCACGGCGTCGAGCCGGCCCGCCTTGAGCTGCTCGAGCGCCTCGGCCGCGCTCGGGAAGATGCGCACATCGTCGCGGAATTTGCCGTCGGCCTCGCCGAGCATCAGCATCCCTGCGATCGACACCTTCTCGACGCCGATCCTTTTCCCCCGCAGCGATTCAATGCCGTCGAAGCTGGCGATGGCCGCCGCGCTGCGCACCAGGCGCACCGTTTCCACATGGTAGGGCGCGAAGATCTGCACCTGCCCGTGGCGCGCCATCATGCGCCCGTCCACGGGCACGTGCAGCATCACATCGGCGGGGCCGAAGCCCAGATAGTGGCCCTTCCAGACCATGTTGCGCAGGTCGTCGCCGAGGTCCTCGCCGGCCGGGAATGGCATCAGGCTCAGTTTGAGCCCCAGCTTGTCGGCCAGCGCCTGGGCCAGGTCGACATCGATGCCGCCCGCCTTGTCGGAGAACGGCGCGAAGTCCTTGTAGACGGCGACCTTCAGGTGGCCGGACTGCTGGATTTTTTCCCATTCGGCCCGGGCCGGCAGGGCGGTGCAAAGGGCGAGGCAGGCGCACGCGAACAGCGCGTGCGCGCCTTGGAGGCGGAAGGGGCGCATGGGGTGTTCCTTGGGGGCTGGACGGTCAGTTTTCGCGGCGGGTCTCGAGGTAGGTCTTGATGGCCCACATCGCTTCCTGGTTGAAGACGCCCTCGAACGGCGGCATGTAGACGGCGCCGTTGCGCACTTTTCCGCTGCGTACAGTCGTCAGGTAATACCCGTCCATCTCCTTGAAACAGGCCGCCTTCTTGGCCGCCACCTTCAGGCCGGTGCAGTCGCGGTCGAGCTGGCGCAGGTCGGGCGCTATGCCGCCCGAGATCGCCTCGATGCCGTGGCAGCGCGCGCAGTTCTGGTTGTAGGCCGAGGTGCCGATCTTGAGCGCGAGCTTGTTGTCGCTGTACGGGTTCTGGTCGCGCCATTTGTCGCCGAGCACCGGCAGCCCTTTGGTGTCGACGCCCTGCGGGACCACGTTGCCGTGCGCCCCCGCGAGCATCGAGGTCAACACGGCGGCGGCCACGGCAACAGCGCCGGCAATTGTTTTGATCGGGTGGTTCATGCTGTCTCCTACTGATTTTATGGATGATAATCAGGTAAGAGCAATTGCCATGCCACTGACGACGCCGGTAGAAATCCACGTCGTCCCGGGGTTGGGTGTGCCAGATTGGAACAGGTGTCACATGTGCCGCCACAACCGGGGACCCGCATCCCGGCGGGTCCGGCGGCGATTCCATTGATTCTATCTACCGGGCACCGAGGCCTTGTAACGGGCAGCGAGCGTCGGCTGCTGGTCGAAGCGGTCGAACGACCTGGTCAACACCCGGTCGAGCCGCTCGAGGCGCGAAGTGAAACTGGGATGCGTCTTGAACATGAGCGCGATCGCATCGGAGTCGGGATTGACCGCCTGCAGCGTCTGCAAGGCGGCGGGCAAACCGTACACGTCGTAGCCGGCGCGCGCGGCGATGACCACGCCCATGCGGTCGGCTTCGTACTCCTCCTCCTTGTCGAGCCCTTTGGCGAAGATGTCGATGCCGCCGGCGACGACCTTCGACAGGAGTGCGCCGTTTTGACTTTTTGCCGTCAGCATCATGCCCGCAAATTCGGTGGCATGGCTTTGGCTGGCGGCCTTCCTGATCGCGTTCAATTGGTGCTTCCTGACCACGTGGGCGATCTCGTGCGCCAGGATGCCCGCCAGCTCGGCCTCGTTCTTGAGGCTCAGCAACAGCCCCTTGGTGATGAATATGTAGCCGCCCGGCGCGGCGAACGCATTCAAGCCCTTGTCGTCGAGAACCGCGAAATGCCAGGGCAAATCCTGGCGCTCGGTCTGCATCGCGAGCCAACGCCCGACACTGCCCACATAGCGCTGAGCCTTGCGGTCCTGCAGCAGCGGAGCGGTGCCCAGCACATTGCTGGCGATGCCCTGCCCCAGGGCGATTTCCTCCGGCTGGGTGAAATCCCTGGTCGCCTCATTGACCTTGCTAAATTGTTTGGCGGTACTGCCTAGGTCGATCGACTGCAGGTCGCGTAGATTGGTGATCGGCATGCCGGTCGAGGTGCAGGCGGCGCACGCGACGGCGCCAAGCAGGGCGGCGAGTTTGGTTCTCATCATTGTTCTCCTCCTGATACATAATCGAGCCTTTGCGGCGCCAGCTTGCCGGCTTTGGCAAATTGCCGCACCTCACCCGGGCCGGGCCCTTGCGCTTGCATCTGCTGGAGCGCGAAGGTGTTAGGGCGCGCGTTCTTCAGGCTTTCGGCGGTGATGATCCCCTTGACGCCGGTCGTGGCGGTGCTGCCGCTGCTGCCCGTGGTGGCCACGTTGTACAAGGCATTCGCGCCGCTCGCGGGGCTGCCCTTGACGCTTGCGCTCTGCTCGAAACGCAGGCTCAACATCTTCACCCAGCCGGTATTATTGTCGGCTTTGACCTGCATCCAACTCGCCTTGCGCTCAAGCACGTCGACGCGCACGCTCTCGGCCAGCCTTGCCAAATTCGCGGCATCCGAAAACGGCGTCGCCTTCAAATCGGTGGGGCGCACCGTGAACGCATGCTCGGCGCCGTGCGCACTTCCGGCCAGCATGCCGATGCCGACCACTATCGAAGTGAATCTATTCATTTACCTGCTCCTTTTTTTTCCGGCGCAAACAGGTTCACATCCTGCCCGCGGCCTTTTACTTCAAATGATCCGAACGACTTGAAACTGAATGCGTCCCCGCATTGCTGCCTGGTCTCCTCGGATACCAGAATCCGCGAGACGCCTTTGGTGAGACTTTCGATGCGGCTGGCCAGATTGACGGTGTCGCCGATGGCCGTGTATTCGCGCCGCTTGTCCGAGCCGATCAGGCCCACCACGGCCGGACCGGAGTGGATCCCGATGCCGACATCGAAATCGAGATCCCCCGCGCCCAGTTCGGCCTTGAAGCGCCGCAGCACCTCGGCCATTTCGAGCGCGGCCAACACGGCGTTGCGCGCGTGGTGCGGGTCGTCGAGCGGCGCGCCCCAGAAGGCCATGATGCAATCGCCGATGAATTTGTCGAGCGAGCCGCCATGCCGGAACACCACCTCCACCTGCAGGGTGAAATAGCGGTTCAGCAGTGCCACGATCTCTTGCGGCGTGCGGTTTTCGGATAGCGCCGTGAAGCCGCGGATATCGGAAAACAAGACCGATATCTGGCGGCTGTCGCCGGCGCCCAATACGATCCCATGCGTGAGCAATTGCTGGACCACGTGCGGATTGACGAAGCGGCTGAACTGTTTGATGGCCTCGTGGCGCGACTTGCGTTCGGTCAGATAGGCATGCAACGCTCCGGCGAAATAATAGGCCCATGCCAGCATCAGCGGCACGATCAACGGCAACAGCCACAGGCGCGTGATGGCCGAGTAGGTAAGCGCCAGCAGCAGCAAGCTGAGCGCGCCAAGGGCGGCGCCAACCAAAAGCACGTTGGCGCCGTACAAAAACGCGCCGAACACGCAGGCCAGCATCATGCAGGCGGCGAGCGGCACCACCCAGGCCGGCGGGGAGCGCATTGCGCGCTGGTTCTTTAAATTGTCGACGGCGGTCGCAAGGATTTGCACACCCGGATACTGGCTGGCGATCGGGGTGCTGCGCAGATCCTCCATGCCGATCGCAGCCGTGCCGATGATGACGATTTTTCCGGTCAATTCATCGCGCGCACGCAATGGTGTTTGCCGGCTGAAATCCTGATACAGGTCGGCATAGGGAATCTGATGGTAGCTTTTTGCCGTCCCCCGCCACGAGAGCAGCATGTCGCTTTGGCGTGGCACGGTGTAGCCGAGATCGGTGGCGACCCGTGCCGGCAAGGAGGGAATCAACCAGCCATAGGCATCGGTGTACAAGTCGTAGCGGCGACCGACGCCGTCACTGTCTTCCCGGAAGTTGATCGTGCCCGTGCGCCAGAAGGCGCGATCTATCACGGTGGGCAACAAAATGTTGATGCGCGCGTTTGGATCCGCATGCCCTGTCCGCAGAAGCCCCAGCGGACCGGCGAGCACCGCGACGTGCAGGCCGCTCGCCGGCGACTCCCTGCCGTTGTGGACCAAGGGGAAGAAGACGTTGGTGTTGCCGGCCAGTGCGTCGTTGAACATGCGATCGTGTTCGGGCCGGTAGGCGTCGCGCTCGTTGAACAGGATGTCGAACACGATGGCTTTGGGCCGCTGCCGCTGCATTCCACGCACCAACTCGCCGTGAACCGAGCGCGGCCAGGGCCAGCTGCCGACCTCATCTTGCATGCGCCGCAGGCTGTCCGTGTCGATGTCGACGATGACGATCTCTGGATCCGGCGTCAAGGTACTGGCGTGGTGGCGCGTGAAGTTATCGAGCACACGGTTCTCCAGCCCGTTGATGCCGCGCAGCCAGGCCATTTCGATGGCCGCGACGACTAGAAAGGCAAGCAGGAGCAGCGTTTTCGCACCATCGATTTTCCCTCGCGGGATCGGGCCATTCGTTTCAGCGTCCATTGCATGACTAGGTGTGTTGACCCAAGCCAAGGTATCGCTATTTTTACTTTAAATCAACCACTTTGTAATGATTTTTGCAACACCAGAAGGCGGTGTGAACGGCGGCGGAGAACGCGTCGCGATGCTCTCGCATGCCGGTCTGCTCAAGTCCGGGGCACGATTCCAAGCAGCGACGCAGGAAAGGCGCGCACCAATTCCGTTCGACGCGGTCTACAGTACCAGCGGCGATCAATTGCGCGCCATTCCACTCATCGTCAAGGAAGTCAACGAGGCTCCCGCCAATGTCCGATCCGACCCCACCCACTTCCAACCAGTCGGCGATGCTTCGCCCGACTGCTTGTTCGTTCACGGGGCGGCCCTGTGCCGCTTGCCCCCCCTTTGAGGCCTGCCCCCATTGCGACGCGGGCGCACCATGAAACGCGTCTTCGGCACCCTGCTCGTGATTGCCATCGCCTTGCTGGCGGCGCTGCTGTTGTTCGTCTACTCGGGCGTCTACAACGTAGCGGCCTCCGAACCGCACACGCGGGCGGTGCGCTGGCTGCTCGAGACCACCCGCAACCAGTCCATTATCGACCGCGCCGAGGCGGTCATCACGCCGACCGACCTCAACAGCGAGCAGCGCACGGTGCGCGGCGCGCGCTTGTATGCGTCCATGTGTCAGCTGTGCCATCTGGCGCCTGGCGTCGAGCCAACGGCGCTGCACCGGGGCCTCAATCCCCAGCCTCCGCGCCTGTCCGCCGAGGCATCCGAGCATTCGTCCCGTTACCTGTTCTGGACCACCAAGCATGGGATCAAAATGACCGGCATGCCGGCTTGGGGCGAGACCCACAGCGACGAAGAACTTTGGGACATCGTCGCCTTCATAAAGGAGTTGCCCGTAATGACGGCGGCGCAATACCAGGCCGCGATCCAAGCGCCCGCCGCCGCATCGCACCCATATTGACGGCGCCAGGCGCCGCCCCCAAAGGAGCATCATCTGATGAATATGTACCCAAGATTTGGCGCCATGATCGCCACCTCGACACTCGTTATGTTCGGCCTCATGTACCTCAATACCTACGTGGCCGATCACATATTTTTCAATGAAACACGGCTCTACATGGCCTTGCTGATGGGTGCATGCATGGCGCTGATCATGCTCGGATTCATGCTCCATATGCTGACCAGCAAAAGGGCCAACATCGCCATCGTGGTCGGAGCCATTGCGTTGTTTGCCGTCTCGCTGTGGCTCGTGCGCAGCCAATACACGGTGCAACAGGTGTCGTACATGAAAGCCATGATTCCGCACCACTCGATAGCGATCCTCACCAGTACCCGCGCCGAGATCCGCGATCCGCGCGTGCGCGCGCTGGCCGATCAGATCATCGAGTCCCAGCAACGCGAAATCGCCGAAATGCGCACCTTGATCGCCGAACTCGAAGGCCAGGATTAAGGTAAGCAGTTCAAGCCGCTCAAGCCCACAGCCGGAATGGCAGCAGGTGCCAGGCGGCAAGCACTACAGTCAATTGGAGCACACCGAACATTGCGGCGAGGTCAAGCCAGTTACGACGCCACTCGCGCATACCGAGCGCGATGCCGACAAGCATCGTCACGGGAAGCATGGCCGTTGCCGCCGCGAGTGAGCCACTGGCCAAGGTCAGTTCACCGAGCTGGAGGAACGACTGCTGGAAGAACAGCGGCAACGGGAGCAAGACCGCGACAACGCCCGCGAAAGGCACAAGCATGGGATGGGAAGCGGATATGCGCCGGGTCGCCATCCGGATAACGCCCGAAATAAGAATGGCTGCCAGTCCGAGCAAACCGATAAGCAGGCTGCCCCACAGCGGCACAAGCTTTAGGAGTGAAACTTTTTCATAGCTCTGCGACCCGGTGCCGATACCGCGCTCGCCGCTGTTTGCGGTCAAGAGGACATGTGAGGCGCTGGCGCGGCCATTGGCCCGGAACAATGCGCCACCGACGTGCGTCAGCTCCACCGCAGGCGACTGGAAAGGCGTGAACCGCAGACCGGCGCCCACCGCGCGCAGCCGCGCAAAGTTAAGCACCGTATCAAGCCACACCAGGCTGGCAAATCGATTGGGCGAAGGAATATAGTATCCCTCCCAGCCGGCCGGATCGAACGCCTGGTCCGGGGCAGGCTCGGTGACCGGCGGGGTCAGCGACAACGCCGTGACCAACAGGGCGTCGAGCAGGCCATAGTTCGCGGTCTCGCTATCGGCGTTCATCGCGATAAAAAACGCCTTTTGCTGCTGCGGGAAGAGGCAGAACATCGCCCGATAACCGACCGTGCTGCCGCCGTGGCATTTTCCGATTGCGCCATGCCGATCGCGTGTGGCGAGGCCAAGGCCAAAGCCGACCTGCAAGCCGACCTTTGCCGCCTCCGTCCCGTGGGGGCGGCCCATCGCCTGCAACAGCTCGCTGGCGATGAATGGTTTGTCGTCGATCCGTCCGTCTCCCATCAAGAAGCGCGCGAGTTTTCCCATGTCGGCCGCGGTGCTAGTGAACTGGCCCGCTGGACGCAAGTACGTGGAAACGGCAGCGTGCGTGGCACCGTTTTCAAAGTGGCCATTGCCAGGCGCGGATCGCCGCGGGGGCCAGCCTGGGTAACGAAGGAAAAACTACTTTCGAGCATTCCCAGCGGTCGCAAAAGATGGGCCTCCAGGTAGCTTTCATAGCGCTCCCCGGTCACCGACTCGATCACCCGTCCAAGCAGGGTATAGCCCATATTCGAGTAGGAGCTATGGGCACCGGGGCGGCTGCGTAGTCGCAAAAGGGAATCCGGACCGATGAATCCATCGGCAAGGGGAGTATCGGGCCCGGGCGCCAGGCTGAAGACCTGAAAGAAGCGGGCATCGTCGAGTCCCGACGTGTGGTCCAGCAGGTGGCGCAGGCGGACAGGGGCGCTGTCTGCCCACCGGTTTTCAAACGCCACATCCGGCAACAACACTGACACCGGGGTTTCCAGTGAAAGCCGTCCCTGGCTGACCAGGCGTAGCACGCCGGCCGCCAGCAGCGTCTTGGCAACCGAGCCAACATGCACGCGGTCGTCCGGCCGCATCTTTTTTCCGGTGCGCGCGTTCTTGACACCGGCGGCACCGACCAACATCGCATTGGAATCGAGCGTCGCCCATACCGCGCCCTGCAGGCCTTGGGTCTGCAGCAATTTGGCCATGTCGGCATTGAACTTGTCAGCGGATGCCGACGCGGGTAGCGGTAGACAGATTAGGAACAGTAGTGCCAACAGCCTCAAGATAAGCCCTTCCAAGTCGTTTTAACGATCTAACATGGCAGGAAGTATCGCGCCGGCGGCGTGAAAAATTTGTGAATAATTGGATCAATGACCTGGCCGATGGAGCGCGCTCGCCTGACGACCGAATTCTCGGCAGCTATTTGCACGGCATGTTCGATACGCCGCAGGTGTGTTCAGCGCTGCTGCGCTGGGCTGGCCTCGATTCTGCCGAGGTCATCGATTCGGACTGGTTGCGCTAGCCTGGAGCGGATTGCGCAAACCGCAGCGCCGCTGCTCGCCAGCCTGAACAAAATCCAATCGGCGTCAGCATCGCAATCTGTAGACTCAAACGGAGCGCGTGGCAGTCGACGGCGACGAACCATCAGGCAAGCAACCGTGGCGCTCGGTTCATGGCGTGTCGGCTGGCTCAACGTCCGTGCAAGACTTGCTCTCGACCAGGAACGAGGTCCGCCGCTCGCATGACTGGAAACGAGTTTCTATTTTGTCGTCGGCGCCACCCCGCTGTTACGTCCGCCAATATTTGA